>DATMGQ010000039.1:0-17638 GCA_035555395.1 Acidimicrobiales bacterium | reverse complement strand
GGCCGGGTTCTGGCTCGAGGTCACGGTGGTGGCCGTGGCGCCCTTGCCGTCGGCGGTCACGAGGACCGTCGCCGTGCCGGTGGCGGCCGTGGTGCCGTTGGTGGCGTCCCAGGTGGCCACCAGGTCGTGGCGGCCGAGGGCCAGGGCGGTCGGGAGGGTGACGTCGGCGGTGGTGGCGACGTTGCCGCTCCACACCGGGCTGCCGCCCTCGGTGATCCGCACGGTGCCGCTGATCGCCACGTTGCCGACGGTCGGCCGCAGCTCGATGCGCACCTTGCTCAGCTCACCGGACTTGGTGGGCGAGTTGAGCGGGGTGAGCGTCACCTTGGTCTCCGCCTTGCCGACGGTGACCGCCACGCCCGTCGAGCTGGCCGACCGGTAGTTGACGCCGCCGGAGTAGTTGGCGACGACGGACCGGTTGCCGGCGTTCTCGAAGCGGACGGGGACGGTGGCCTTGCCGTTGGCATCGAGGACGGCGGTGCCGACCTTGATGTTGTCGGTGACCTCGACCGAGCCCACCGGGGTGCCGTCGGTGCCGCTGACGGTGATGGTGGCGTTCACGGTCTCGCCGACGGCCGCGGTGGTCTTGGCCATGGTGACGGTGACCGTCGGGGCCTTGGTGGGGGAGCCCTGCGTGCGGGCCGACTCCACCGTGGCATCGGCGTTGTCCGCCTCGCCCGCTGCACCGTCGTTGGCGCCGCCGGCACCGGGGGTGAAGGCGATGGCCTGACCGGCGGGACGAGCCGAGTAGTCGGCCACGTCGGTGCCGGGGCCGCCGACGAGGGTGTCGCCACCGTCGATGGCGGAGCCCTGGTCGAAGCGGTCGTTGCCGTCGCCGCCGTTCTCGGCGTCGGCACCGGCGTTGCCCTTGAGCAGGTCGTCGCCGAGGCCGCCCTCGAGGGTGTCCACGTTGGCGCTGCCGATCAGGGTGTCGTTGCCGGCGCCGCCCACCAGCTTCGAGCGCTGGTCGGCGATGAGGGTGTCGTTGCCGCCCTTGCCGTCGATGTCGGCGGTGGCGCTCGAGCCGATGGAGCCGACCCGGATCACGTCGTTCAGCTCGGTGCCGACGATGGTCTCCACGGTGTAGGCGATGTCGTCCCGCTTGCCCGGCACGGTGGCCGAGTCGTCGGTGGCGTTGCCGTCGTCGGCGGTGCCGATCCCGATGGACACCGAGACGGGGGCGTTGCGGTCGGCGTAGCTGACCGTGTCCTTCCCGTCGCCGCCCTCGATGCGGTCGGCACCGGGGCCGCCGTAGAGGACGTTGGTGCCGGTGAAGCCACCGGAGATCCAGTCGTCGCCTTCGCCGCCGCGGACGATGTCGTCGTCCCCGCCGCCGTTGACGGTGTCGTCGCCGGGCCCGGCGTCGATGTCGTCGTTGCCGTCACCGCCCTGGATGTTCTGGACGCCTTCACCGGTCCGGATGACGTCCTTGCCGCCGTCGCCGCCGACGTCGTCGGGGGTCGGACCGGGCAGCGTCGGGCCGGTCTGGGTGATGGTGTCATCGCCCTCGCCGCCCCAGAGGCGCTGCTGGAGGTCGCTGGCCGTGCCGCGCATGGTGCGGTCGTTGCCGGCGTCGACGATGGTGTCGTTGCCCTCCTGGCCGCGGACCTCGTCGTTGCCGGGGCCGCTGGTGATGGTGTCGTCGCCGGGACCGGCGTTCAGGGTGTTGTTGCCCTCGACGTCGGTGATGGTGTCCTTGCCCTCACCGGTGTTGATGGTGTCGTGGCCGGGGCCACCGTCCACGACGTCCTCGGCGGTGTTGCCGGAGCTGCTGCTGAAGCCGTCGTTGCCGGGGCCGAGCAGCGTCCGCTTCGACCGGCCCTCGGAGGAGAGCTGGACGTAGTCGTTGCCCTCGCCCATGTCGACGTCCTTGGCACCGGCTGCGCTCAGGAACCGGTCGTCGCCGGGGCCGCCGATGATGGTGTGGTCGCCGTTGGCGCTGTCGACCTCGTCGTTGCCGGGGCCCATGTCCACGTAGACCTTGCCGACGGCCGTCTTCCAGAGGACGGCGTCGTCGTCGCCCTCGCCGAGCTCGATGTGCTCGTCGCCGCCGGAGCCGCCGACGTAGTCGTCGCCGTCGCCCATGAGGAAGGTGTCGCCCTTCCCGGCGGGATCGGCCTTGCCGTACTGCTCGTCGCCGTCTCGGGCGTCGTCGTTGCCCGGGCCGCCGATGAACGTGTCGACGCCGGCGTGGCCGGAGAGCTCGTCCTTGCCGGGGCCGCCGACCAGGGTCTGGTCGTTGGTGTCGCCGTCGAGGATGTCGGCACCGGAGCCGCCGACGATCTTCTCGTTGTCCGGCTTGACCTCGTCGCAGTAGAGGCCGACGCAGTCGGCGCTGAGGTTGGAGCCGGAGCCGTTGACGCCCTCGCCGTCGCGGGCGCCGTTGGTCAGGCGGACCTCGATCGGGTTGGTGCGGTTCGAGTAGTTGACCTCGTCGAAGCCGCTGCCGCCCACCATGAGGTCCGGGCCGAGCCCGCCCTCCAGGTAGTCGTCGTCAGCGCCGCCGTCGAGGCTGTCCTCCTCGGCGCCGCCGTACAGCTCGTCGTTGCCGGCGTTGCCCTGGATGGTGTCCTTCTGGTCGGAGCCGCGGAGCAGGTCGTTGCCATCGCCGCCGATCAGCAGACCGGGACCGTCGATGGTGTCGTTGCCGCCGCGGCCCTGGAGCTCGGCCGCCTTGGTGCCGGCCGCCAGGTAGTCCGCCTCAGGGGTGCCCCAGACGATGTCGGTCGAGACGCCGACGTTGTCGAACTGGGTCTGGTCGGTCTGGCCGTCGTTGGCCTTCCCGTCGAGCGTGACCGAGATGGCCTTGGTCTCGGCGGTGAAGTCGGCGATGTCGCCGGCGCCGTCGCCGCCCTCGTAGATGTCGCCGCCCGTGCCGCCGACCATGCGGTCGTTGCCGTAGGCGCCGTACATCATGTCGGCGCCGTCGAAGCCGTTCAGGACGTCGTTGCCGGCGGAGCCGATCAGGACGTCGGTGGCCGACGAGCCGTTGAGGGTGTCGTCGCCGTAGCCGCCGTCGATGACGTTGGCGCTGGGCGAGGACCACATCGTGTCGTTGTCGGGGCCGCCCACGGCGGTCTCGATGCTGGTGAAGCCGTCCTTCTCGGCCGTGCCGGTGGCGCCGCTGGTCTTGCCGTCGCGCAGGTCGACGGTCATCTTCTCGCCCGAGCGGTCGGCGTAGCTGATCAGGTCGTTGTTGGCACCGCCGTCGACGGTGTCGTCACCGGCACCGGGGAGGATCGAGTCGTCCCCGTTGCCGCCGGTGATCTTGTCGGCACCGGCGCCGCCGACGATGTCGTCGCCGCCGTCTTGGCCGTTCAGGGTGTCGGCGTCGGGGCCGCCCTGGATCGAGTCGGCTCCCGCTCCGGCGCCGGAGGCGCAGGGGAGGGGCTTGTCGACGCCGTTCTCGACGGCCTTGGAGCCGGTGCCCACGTCGCCGTAGACGGTGGCGGGGCCGATGTCGACGGACAGGTGGTCCTTGCCGACGCCGCCGCACACGTGGGCGGCGATGTTGGGCAGGGCCTGGTCCTGGGTGGTCAGGGTGATCTGGTCGTCGCCGGCCTGGCCGTCCACGAAGATCTTGGAGATCCCGTCGAAGGTCTCGACCACGCCCTTGGAGGAGACGTCCACCGAGTTGGCGCCGCGCTGGGTCACGTAGATCGTGTCCGACTCGGCGCTGGTGAACAGCTCGAGGGTGCCGTCGGTGTACTGGCGGCCGGTGAGCTTGGCGATGGTGTCGTCCTGCTGCGTGTTGCAGAAGGCCGTCAGGTCGGGCTCGTCGAGGATGACGGTGTCGGCCACCGGGAAGGTCACGTCCTTGATCGGGTTGGAGACCACGACCCGGACGAAGGCGTCGATGCGAGCCTTGGCATCGAAGATGCACACCGGGTTCGGGTTCTTCTTCAGCTGGGTGATCAGCTGCTGGGGACGGAGCTTGCCGTCGGTGGTCTTCAGGTCGATCTGGGCGTCGGCGTGGACGCCGCCCTCGGCGAAGACGCCGAAGCCGGGGATGCCGATGCCGGCGCCGACGGTGACCTCGGCCTGGGCCCGCAGCTCGGGGACGTCCTTGCCCTCGGCGTCGTAGTCGTCGAGGTAGAAGCCACCGAGCAGGCCGGCGGCCGCCGAGCCGAAGCTGTCGTTGGTCGGGTCGTCGTCGCTCAGCATCGAGTACGCCTGGCGGATGCCGTAGGTGTCGAAGCCGGCGGCGAAGTGGCCGCTCACGTCGAGGGCGCCGCCGAAGTACAGCGTGGCGGGGCCGACGGGGAACGTGTACGGGCCGATCGGCACGTGGAGGAACGAGCCGCCCGCTTCGAAGCGGACCAGCGGCACGTCCTTGCCGATGAGCAGCTGGAACAGCATCTGGGGCTTCTCGAGGGCCGGGAAGGTCAGCGACTGGTAGGGCGCCGTCTTCTGGACCTTGCTCGAGACCTCCACCGGGATGCCGGCGCCCTGGAGGCGACCGAGCAGGCTGGACCCGCCGTCGGTGAGGGTCTCACCCGTCAGCAGCTTGGTGAAGTCGGTCGAGGTGCTCGGATCGGCCGCGACGTCGGTGTTCAGCTTGAACGAGCCGAGGCTGATGTCCTGGGCGCTGTTGACGCCGGGGGCGAGCTGGTCGGCCAGGGCCATGACGGTCCGGAGCTTCCGGATCATGCCCAGCTGGTCCTTCTCGCCGGTCTGCATCTTGATCTCGTTGATCAGGACCATCAGGTCCCACCAGGTCGGCGGCTTGGCGCCGATGCCGCGGGCGGCCTCCTTGATGCCGGGGATCGGCTTGTCGAGGGCGTCCATCGTGGGCTTGATGGGCGACGTGTACTTCTGGACCGTCTTGGCGATCGGGCCGATGAAGTCGTTGATCACCGAGCCGGCGTTGACCCGCACGTTGTCGAAGGCGATCGAGATGCCCGCGTTGGTGGCGGGGGCGCCGGTCACGCCGCCGGCCTGGCAGGTGTAGCCGCCGGTCAGGCTCAGGTCGGTCTTGAAGGCCGGGAACTTCTTGGAGGCCCCGGTCTCGAGCCCGAGCTTCACGTTGGCGCAGGCCTGGAGCGACGGGGTGATCTGGGCGTTGCCCAGCTGGCCGAGGGTGATCTTGTTGTCGGACCCGCCGGCGGCCAGGTCGACGCCGATGGTCGCCGCGACCTCGGGGGTGCCCGGGGTCTTGTCGACGATCTTCACCGGGATGAACGCCAGTTGGGCATCCATCTCGGTGGGCAGCGAGGCCGTGGCCTGGACCCGGAGCTCGGGCTGGGTGCCGAAGGCGTTGGTCGGGATGTAGAAGCCGTTGGTCCGGTCGATGCCGAACGCCAGGTCCATCTCGAAGCCGGCCTTGGCGGAGAAGCCGTCGGTGCTCTTGAGCTTGAGGCCCGGGAAGCCCGAGTCGAGGGGCTTGGACGTGACCTCGCCGGCCTTGGCCAGCGGGACCTTGATCTGCAGGTCCTCGATCGTGGTGGCGGCGTCGTTGGCGCCGCACGTCTTCACGACGCCGCTGATCTTGCACTTGAGGTCGACGACGATGTCGGCCTTGGTGATCACCGTGTCGGCGTCGGGGCCGTCACGCAGCAGCTTCAGGCTGCTCTCGGGGCCGATCTTGTCGTAGACGAAGTCCTGGATGTTCGTCTGGACCACACCGGCCTTGTTGGCGGCGTTGATCTTGTTGACCAGGTCCTGGGCGGGCTCCACGAAGCCCTTGCGGAAGTCCTCGAGGACCTTCGCACCGGCGGTCGGGTCGACGCCGAGCAGCGGGATGTTCTTGCCCGGGGGCATCGCCTTGAGGCTGGCCTCGAGGCGCTGCACGAAGGACTCGATGCCGCCGATCAGGATGGCGTACTGGATGTTCTCGTTGCCGAGGTTCTCGATGACGTTGGCACCGTCGACGGTCCAGCCGCTGGGGGTCAGCAGGTCCGGAGCGGTGAAGGTGACGTCGCCCACGTAGGCGTTGTTGATCGAGATGGGCAGGGTGGCGCAGGCGTCGGCGCCGTTGGCGCAGTTCGACTTGGTCGCCGTCGTGTCCTTGATGGACCCGGGGGTCGTCGGGATGATCGAGGTCACCCAGCTGGGGATGGCCGTGTCGTAGATGCGCTGCGGGTTGGCCGCATCGGCGGTCTTCGACTTGATCACGTAGCGGGCGGCGAGGCGGGCGTCGGCGGCCTTGGTGCCGTTGCCGATCTTCACCTCGACCGGGCCGAGCACGCCGGCGAACTGGCCGGAGAGGCTGGCGCCGAGGCCGAGCTCGAACGACGAGGTGTCCTGGATGAACACCTTCGGCAGGGTGCCGGCGGGCAGGGCGACCGGCACGCCGTTGGCGTCGGTGGTCACCTTGGGCAGCTCGACGCCGACCGTCAGGTTGATGCGGGCGTCGTAGCCGATGGTGACCCGGCCGTCGGCGGTGACGGCGGCCATGGAGTCGGCGCTCTGGCCCAGGCTCAGGTTGAGCGGGAACGGGCCGATCTCGCTGATCTTGTTGCAGCCCGACAGGTCCTTGCGGCTGTTCGAGCAGAACCCGACCTTCAGGTCGGCCAGGAGGGCGGCCGGCTTGTCGGCGGTCTGCTTCTGGTAGCGGAAGGTGAGCAGGCCGGGGAGCTGGTCGTTGGCGACGCCGAGGGCCTCGCCGAGCTCCTTCTCGACCCGTTGCTCGAGCTGGGTCAGGGTCAGGGTCTCGTCCAGCTCGATGAGCTGGGCCAGCTTCGTCTCGACCTTGGCGAGCACCGGCTCGATCTCCGCCGCCGACTTGCCCGTGAGGGGCAGGCTGCGGGCGATGGCCGGGTTGGTGGTGAGCCCGGCCCGGAGCTTCTGGACCGAGGTGTGGGCGGCCTTCAGGATCTGGGTGATCGTGGCCCGCGGGTTCTCGGCGTCGTAGGCGAAGGGCAGCAGGTTGTCGCGGAAGTTGGCGTCGGCGCTGATCTTCAGGCCGGCCGGGATGGAGATGTCCGGCCACTCGATGGCGACCTTGCCGGAGGCGAAGGTGGTGCCGGCGAGCTTGGCGTCGGCGTTGAGGCCGAACGCCGGGACCTTGCCGTTGAGGGTGACGGCGAAGGGCGACTTGGCCGACGGGGTGGTGAGCTCCCGGAGCGTCAGCCGGTTGTCGTCGGGGGTGTTGTCGACGGTGCCCTTGAGGTCGATCGACAGCAGGGGCTTGGTGGCGTCCTTGCGGTCGAGGAGCGTGACGGCGCCAGCGGCGTTGTCATCGGCCAGGTCGAGGTCGAGGAGGGCGAGCTTGGCGCTCAGCTTGGCGTCGGCCGTGACCTTGGCGTCGGCGGTGATCTCGGGGCCGTCGCCGAGCTGGAAGAAGAAGCGGTCGCCGATCTCCATGTCGGGGCGGAGGTCGACGCCCAGGCCCAGCTTCACGGTGAGGGCCGGGTCGATCGTGGCCTTGGTGGAGGCGGTGATGTCGACGACGCCGGTCTTGGCCAGCTGGTCGCCGAAGTCGAGGGAGCCCTTGCCCACCTGCGCCGGCGGGTCGACGTTGAGGTTGAGGTCGAGCAGGAGCCGCTTGTCCACGACCCTCGGCTTCAGCTGGTCGAGGGGGACGCCCAGCGACTGCGCCAACTTGGGCAGCAGCTCGTCGATGGTGTCGAGGTCGGGCTTCTTGGTCGGGTCGAAGTTGACCGTCGCCATGGGGTTGTTGGGGTCGGTCAGGCCGTTGTCGGTGAAGAACTTCACCAGCTTCTCGTTGGTCGAGATGACGCTGGCCAGGCCCTCCTTGACGAACGGGATCTTCACCTGGTTGGCGTCCTGGATGTTCTTCAGGGCGGTGGTGAGCTGGGCCAGGCCGTTGACGAAGTCGATGACCGTGACGCCCTCGAAGGCGCCGAGGTCCGACAGGTCCACGGTCGGGGCGTTGATGCCGTCGCAGAGGTTGCTGTCGTCGAGCTGGACCTTGCCGATGGTGCTGGTGAACCCGATGAGCGTGCTCGACGCCTTCAGGTCGACCTTGGCGCCGCCGCTGGTGCACTTCGCCTTGATCCAGTCGAGGGGCTTGCCGATCTCGGTGGCGTCGATCTTGCCGTCGCCGCTCGGGTCCTTGATCGAGTAGCCCATCGTCAGGTCGGCCTTGGCCACGCCCGTGGCCTTGAGGCCGAGGCCGCCGGCGGTGAACGCGATGGCCGGGCGGTCGGGGCCGACGTTGGGGTCGGTGGCGCCGAAGTCGCCGCCCAGGTTGATCTTGATCTCGCCGTTCAGCCCGTCGGACGGGATGGTGAGGAAGAACCGGTCGGTCTTGGGCTTGGTGAAGTCGATGTGGAGCTTCACCGTCTGGGAGAACTCGGCCTTGCCGTCGGTCTTCTGGCCGGTGAGCCCGAGCTTCTGCGCCTTCAGGGCGATGTCGGGATCGAGGGCGACCGAGCCCTTCACGGTGAAGGTGATGTCGTAGGTCTTCGAGGGGAGCTTGGGCTGGATGTCGCCCGTCATGTCGACGTCGAGGTTGGCGACGCCGAAGGCGTCGACGCCCGGGTTCCCGTCGCCGTCGAGGTCGTCGAGCTTCTCGGACAGCTCGGTGATCTTGGTGTTGCCCTTGCCGAGGGTGTCCTCGACGAACGGCAGGAACTTCCCGAAGAACTTGTCCCGGATGAACTTCTGGACCTCTTCACGGGCACCGAACGGGAGGGCGTTGGTGACCTGGTCGAGGGCGCCGGTCTGGTCGAGGGTGGCGAGCCACGAGCCGAGGTTGTCGCCGAGCTGGCCGGCGGCGTCGAACTTCAGCGGGGCCTTCTCGCCCTCGATCTTCAGGTACGGGGCGAGGGTGTCCTCGATGCGGTCGGCGTAGCCGAACAGGTGGCCCTCGGCGTTGGGGTGGAAGGCGCCGTCGATGCCCCGCTGGTAGAGGCCGGACTCGGTGAGGGTGCGGATGTAGCGGTCCTGGGCGCAGTAGCCGTGGTTCTTGAACTTGGCCTTGATGCCCCCGATGAACTGGACCTCGGCGCCGCCGTTCGCGTTGGCGGCGGTGATGCCGTCGTTGACCCGCTTGTTGAGGCCGTCCTGGACGTAGGTGTCGGCCCACTGCATCTCGGCGGCGTTGATGCCGTCGGTGTTGGCGGTGCCGCCGGCGTCCTTGCCGGCCTCGCGCTCCTTGGCGGTCTTGCCGGTGCAGTAGGTGCCGTCGTCGTCCTTGGTGACGTCCATGTACTCGGTGACGAACACCTTGCCCTTGAGCTTCACGTCGCCGGCTTCCTGCTTCGCCATCTTGTCGAGGCGGGCGTCGAGCAGGGCGTAGTTCTTGGTGATCAGCGGGGCCTTCTCGTCGAAGAGCTCCACGCCGTTCTTCTGCCCGGTGTTGTTGGGCAGGTGGCAGTTGGTCTGGATGAGGCAGGCCTTCACGACGGCGGAGAACTCGGCGTCGTTGGCGCCGATGGACACGGTCATGGCGTCGACGGGGCGGGTGCCGACGAGGTCCTTGAGCTGGTCGAGCTGCGGCTTGAGCTTGGTGCCGGCCGAGGCGTCCTGGCCGTCGTAGTCGCCGAGCAGGCCCGTGGTGATGGACGCACCGGAGCAGGCGAGGTGGACGAACGTGACGGCGGAGTGCGGGTCGCGGCGCTCGAGCCGGAGGGCCGCCTGGGCGGGGCCGGCGAGGCTGGTGCGGTGGCACTGCTTGTTCTGCCACTTCGGCGACCAGAAGGTGCCGGACTCCAGCGTGTCGGGGTTGCCCTCGCCGGACGCCACCGAATCGCCGACCGAGACGATCAGGTTGTCCTTGGGGGTGATGGTCTCCTCACGGGTGTCGACCGACACGCCGGCGACCTTCACGTCGAGGACGGCCTTGAACGACCCGAGCTTGGTCACCGGCACGGTGATCTTGCAGTTCGAGCCGTTCACGGTCTTGGACTCGGGGCCGGTCAGCGTCAGCGTGAAGCTGGGGTTGAGCGCGGAGCGCTCGGTCACGGCCGGCGACGAGCAGCTGTCGAACGTCAGCTGGTACGTCGGGTTCTGGATCCAGGCCTTGTCCTTGGCCAGGTCCTTCAGGCCGTCCGGGTTGTCGACGATGCCGTCGTTGTCGGCATCGAGCCCGTAGCGATCGCCGATGGACCACTCGTAGCGGAGCGTCCCCCGATCCGGTCCGACCGCGAGCGCGGCCGTGGCCCCGACGCCCAGGGCGACGAGGATGACACCCGCCACGAGGGCGAGCAGCTTGACCCGTCGCCGACGCTTCGGGGCGTCGCTCGGGGCGTCGCTCGGGGCGGGGTTCGGAATGGCGGTCGTGTCCATGCCAACACGATCCGACGGCCCGCTTGGAGGGAACTTGAGAGCCGCTTGGAACCCAGAATGGCCCTCTGACCTGCACGTTCATCCCGCGCTTGGAGCCGCTGGCAACCCCTTGACATCGTCCGCGAGGGCGACCGGGCCCCGCCCGATGGGGTGACCCCGCCTCCGTCGGCCGGCCCAGATCCGGTCAGGTGGGGCCGGGGTAGGACCGGGGGCCGAGGGCGAGGTGGACGCCCTTGGACTGGGCCCAGTCGGCGGCGATGGCGCGGTCGTCGTGGGCCTGGTCGGCGTCGCCGTCGGCGGCGCGCTGGTCGGCGACGAGGGCCCGTTCCATGCGGGCCCGGGCGGCCCAGAGGTCGAAGCCGCAGCGGTCGCTGATGTCGATGGCGAGCGACAGGGCGTCGTAGGCGCCGTCGAGGTCGCCGGCTCCGGCGAGGGCCAGGCCGTAGGGCCGGGCGAGGGGGCCGAGGATGATCACGGCGAAGCCGGTGACGGCCACCTTCTCCCGGTCCGGGGCGATGGCGGCGGCGACCTGGGCGCACTGCTCGGCGTCACCGAGGAGCCAGCAGGCCTCGGCGAGCTGGGTGATCATCGTCGCCCAGAGCGTGTCGCGGGCGTTGACGAGGCCGAGCGAGAACACCTCAGCCGCTGCGTCGGCGGCCTCCTCGGGCAGCCCGGCGGCGAGGCACTCGATGGCGTGGGTGGCTCGCCACACCGGCATGTCGGGGTACTCGGCGGCCATCGCCCGGGTGATCTCGACCAGCCCGCCGGCGGTGCCCAGGTCCCGGGCGAGCATGGTCTGCATGCCGCCGCGTGCGTGCATGGCGTTGTGCCCGTGCGAGGCCAGGCCGACCTCCGCGCCCTCGGCGGAGAGGGCCTCGGCCGCCTCGTGGTTGCCGGCGACGTGCTCGAGTGCGGCCCGCTGGAACAGCTCGAAGGCGTCGAACCCCGGCCGGTTGAGCGGCTCGATGAACGACCGGAGGCGCTCGTTGGCGACACGGGCGTCGTCGGTGCGGCCCGCTTCGAGGGCATCGGACACGTCGAGCACGAGGCCGAGCATGGCCAGGTCCGACCAGCCCGACGCCAGTGCCGCGGCGTACATCTCGGGCCCCAGCACGAGCCGCTCCTCGAGCGTGGCCGGGTCCGAGAGCGACAGGCGCAGCGCCAGCAGGACCAGCGTCTCGATGTCGGGCCGGCCCTCGAGCGTGGCCGCCAGGGCCTCGGCCTCGCGGGCCAGGCGCTTCTGGTCGCCCTCGTCCGGGAGGGCGCTGCGGACCACAGAGGCCCAGGCCAGGAGGGTGACCCGCTCGGCGACCTGGTCGTCGTCGAGCTGGTCGAGGACCTCGGCCAGCAGCGCGATCAGCTCCTCGTCGATCAGGCCGAAGTGGAAGCCGACATCCGCGTTGATCAGCGCCCGCTCCTGCGCCGCCCGGGCCAGCAGCAGCGGGTCGGTGTGGCGCCGGGCCGCGTTGAGGACCCGCCCGAGCGCGGCGATGGTCCGGTCGGCGCGGCCGAGGCGGCGGTTGGCCTCCTCGAGCACGAGGTCGGCCTCGGCCTGGAGGGCCCAGACGGAATCGGGATCGTGGGCGGTGGCGAGGACCTGGGCCGCCCGCTCGGCCCACTCGTCGGCCTCGGCGGCGGCGTACATGCCCAGCGCCCGGCGGCCGGCGGCGACCGCCGCGGCACCGGCCCGGTCGGGCGGGCACAGCCGGCCGGCCCGCAGCAGGTGGTCGGCGATGGCCGGGACGTGGTCTTGGCCGCCGGTGCGGTCCGCTTCGAGGGCGTCGGCGAAGCGGAGGTGGAGGCGGGCCTCGCGGTTGCGGGTGGTGCGGGCGATCATCGCCTGGCGCACGAGGGCGTGGGGGAAGGTCACCCAGCCCAGCTCCTCGTCGTCGGCGAGGAGGCCGACGGCGATGGCGGCGTCGACGGCGTCGAGGAGGTCGTCGGAGCCCAGCTCGGTGACCGCCGCGAGGTGGTCGAGCTCGACCCGCAGGCCGCCGACCGCGGCGGCGGTGAGGACCCGTGCGGTCTCGGCGTCGAGCGCACCGACCCGCAGGTCGATGAGGTCGCGGACGGATTCGGGCAGGTCGCGGGGGTCCTGGTGGGCGAGGCGCTCGCCGTCGCCGGCCAGGGCCTCCACGAAGAACGGGTTGCCGCCCGTCCGGGCCTGCAGCTCGCCCGCGAGCGCGGCCTCGACGTGGACGCCGTGGCCGTCGAGCAGCGAGGCGACGTCGTCGGCTGACATCCCCGCCAGGCCCACGGCGTCGAGCGCGCCGTCGCGGCGCAGGTCGGCGAGGAGGCGGTCGACCTCTGCGGTGGCCCGGCCCGCCGGACGCCGCATCGTGGCGACGACGAGGACGCGCCGGACCCGGTCGTCGTGCAGGAGGTGGTCGAGCAGCCCGAGGGTGGCCTGGTCCGCCCACTGGATGTCGTCGATGACCAGCAGCACGGGCCCGTCGACCGCCAGCTCGTCGAGCAGGTCGGCGTAGGCCTCGAACAGCTCGTAGCGCTCGGCTCGGCCGGGGCCGACGGCCGTCGTCCCCGTGTCGTCGGGGAGCAGCACCCGCAGCGCGGGACGGTCGGCGACGAGGCCGTGGGCCCGTTCGGGGTCGAGCGAGCGCAGGGCGGTGCGCAGCGCCTCGACCGCCGGCTGGTAGGCCACCAGGTCCTCGACGGTGCAGCGGCCCCACAGGACCTGGCCGCCGGTCTCGTGCACCGACCGGGCGAAGACCTGGGCGAGGCGGGTCTTGCCCATGCCCGGCTCGCCGGTGATCACCGCCAGGCGGTGGTCGCCCTCGACGGCCCGCCGCCACGCCTGCTGGAGGGTGTCGAGCTCGGTGCTGCGGCCGACGAACGCGCTGCGGGTCCGGCGCTCGGTCACCGCTGGGGGCAGGGCGAGCCGCTGGGTCGGGGTGGGTGCGGCCGCCGTCGCCGCCGCCGTGGCCGTCGGGGCGGCAGCCGCAAGCTCGGGGGCCGGGCGGGTGGTGGCGGCGAGGTCGAGCGCCGGGTCGTGGCGCAGCACCTGGTCGGCGAGGTTCGCCAGGTCCGGCGACGGGTCCAGGCCCAGCTCGTCGCCCAGGTGGGCGCGGGTGCGGTCGTAGGCCCGCAGCGCCTCGGACTGGCGTCCGCAGCGGTACAGGGCCAGGACCAGCTGGGCGGTGAACCGCTCGCGGAGGGGGTGGGCGTCGACCGCGGCGCTGAGCTCGCCCACCGCGACGGCGTGGCGGCCGGCGTCGAGGAGCAGGTCGAACCGGACCTCCTCGGCGGCGAGGCGCAGCTCGTCGAGGCGGACGGCCGCGCCGCGGGCCCACGGCTCGTCGGCGAAGTCGGCGACGGCCTGGCCGCGCCACAGGGCGAGGGCATCGTCGAGGAGGGCGATGCGCTCGTCGGCGGTGCGCTGGCCGGCCTCGACCCCGGAGGCCTGGGCCACGAGCGCCTCGAACCGGGCCGACGCCAGGCCGACCGCCTCCCGGGAGATGCGGTAGCCGTCACCGATGCGCTCGATCACGGGCCCGTTGCCGGTGCCGAGCTCGCGGCGCAGGTTCGACACGTAGCTCTGGAGGGTGTTGGCGGCGCTGGCGGGGGGCTCGCCGCCCCACAGGTCGCCGATCAGCCGGTCGACCGGGACGACGTCGCCCGCGACGATCGCCAGGCGCACGAGGACCGACTTCTGCCGGCGCCCGCCCAGGGCGACGTCCGCGCCGGCCCGACGGGCACGGACCGGACCGAGGATGGAGAGGTGCAGGTCGGGTTCGATGCCCGTCACCCTGCCCGCCGCGCCGGGGGCGGGTCCAAGGCGACGCCCAGGTCGGCGGCGAGCGCCGTGGCCTCCGCGGCGCAGGCCTCGGCCTCGGCCTCGTCGCCGTCGGCCCCGCGCCGGCGCAGGACCTCGGCCCGCTCCCACAGCGCGTGGGCCCGGGCCGGTCCGAACCCGGCGGCCTCGGCGGTCTCGGCCGCCACCTCCAGCAGCGCCTCGGCGGCATCGAGGTCACCGGCCACGGCCATCGCCAGCCCGTGGTGGCGGGTGAGCGGGCCCTGGGTCCCGGCCGCGAGGCCGGCCATCGACACCCGGTGCGAGATCGGCGCCAGCTCGACGAGGAGGTGGTCGGCCAGCACGGTGTCCTGGAGCAGCCAGCAGACCTCGGCGGTGAGGGCGGCCACCATGTAGCGGGCCACCGAGCGGGTGTTGACGTCGAGGCCGGGCCCGACGAGGTAGCGGTGCGCGTAGTGGGCCGCCTGCTCGGGGTCGCCCGCCGCGACGAGGGCCCGGGCCAGGCCGATGCCCCACACGGGCACGAGCGGCTGGGCCTCGACCATCTCGGCGAGCTGCTCGGTGTAGCCGGCCAGGGTGCCGCGCTCGATCGCGATCAGGAACTGCTGGCCGGCCCAGGCGGTGGCGGCGTTCTCGCCGTGGGCCTCGGCGCCGATGGCGAGCCCGTGGTTCGTCCGCTCCTCGGCCCGGTCGAGGTCGCCGCGCAGCAGCGCCCACATGGCGTCGAAGAAGGCCACGAACGTCTCGAGGGCGGGCCGGTCGAACGGCTCGACGAACGCCCGCAGGTCCTCCTGGGCGGCTTCGGCCTCGGCGATGCGGTTCGCCTCGAGCAGGTCGATCACGGCGAGGCAGCGGGCCAGGACCTCGACCTCGCTCCAGCCGCGGGCGGCTGTGCGGAGCGGGGCGAGCAGCGAGATCCGCTCGTCGAGGCCGGGTGCGCCACCCACCGCGATGTGGCGGGCGAACAGGGCGAGCGCCTGGACGTGCGCCCGTTCCGGGACCTCGGCCGCGGCCTCGAGCGCGGCGATCGACAGGGCCTCCTGCCCGTCGCGGTCGTCGCCGGGGTTCAACGCGAGCGACGACCAGGCGAGCAGGGTGGCCCGCTCGGCGTAGTCGTCGGGACCGAGCGCGGCGAGGGCCTCGTCGATCAGGGCGATGAGGTCGTCGTCGAGGCCGCCGAACGAGAACCCGATGGCGCCCGACACCAGCGCCCACTGCTGGGCGGTCCGGGCGAGGAGGGCGCCGTCGTTCGCGGCTCGGGCGAGGTCGGTGACGCCGGCGAGGGCGTTGCGGGCGTCGTCGAGGCTGCCACGGAGCCGGTGGGCCTCGGCGAGCAGGAGGAGCGATTCGGCCTGCAGCGTGCCCCACGACGCGGTGCGGTCGACCACCGGCGCGAGCACGTCGAGGCCCCGGCGGGCCCAGGTGAGCGCCTCCTCGTCGGCCACCACCTCCAGCGCACGGCGGCCGGCGGCGACCGCGGCGGCGGCCGCTCGCTCGGGCGGGCAGGCCCGTCCCGCCGCGAACAGGTGCTGCGCGAGCGTCATGGCGTGGTCGGGGCCGTGGGGCCGGGCCTCCAGCGCGTCGGCGACGGCGAGGTGGAGCCGGGCCTCCCGGTTGCGGGTCGTCCGGGCGACCAGGGCCTGGCGCACGAGCGCGTGGGGGAAGGTGACCCAGCCGATGTCCTCGTCCTCGGCGAACAGGCCGGCCTCGATCGCCTCGTCGAGCACGTCCAGCAGGTCCGCCTGGTCGAGCTTCGTGACGGCCCCGAGGAGGTCGATGTCCACCCGCTGGCCGATGACGGCCGCGGCCACGGCCACCGCCGCGGTGCGCTCGTCGACCAGCTGGAAGCGCTGGTCGAACAGGTCGCGCACGGTGGCCGGGAGGTCCCGGGACTCGCCGAGCGGCCCCGCGTCGCCGGGATCGGCGAGGGACTCGATGAAGAGCGGGTTGCCCGCGGTGCGCTCGAGCAGGGCATCGAGGTCCGAGCCGGCGACGGCCACGCCCCGCTCGCCCAGCAGCTCGGACGCAGCGGACCGGTCGAGGCCCTCGAGGTCGATGGAGGAGTACCGGCGGGCGCGCCGGGCCTCGGCGAGGAAGCGGTCGACGTCGGGGGTGGGGCGGCCGGCGGGGCGGCGCATCGTCGCGATGATGAGGACGCGGCCGCCGCGGGGGTTGGCGAGGACCTGGTCCAGCAGGGTGAGCGTCGACGGGTCGGCCCACTGGAGGTCGTCGATCACCAGCAGCATCGGGGTCGCGAGGGTCACCTCGCCGAGCAGGTCGGCCAGCGACTCGTAGAGCTCGAAGGGCCCGGCCCGGGCCGGCAGGTCGACGTTGCCGGCCAGCTCGGGGAGGAGCAGGCCGAGCGCGGGCCGGGGCTCGACGAGCTCCCGCACCCGCTCCACGGGCAGCGACCGCAGCGCGGTGCGGAGGGACTCGACGATCGGCTGGTAGGCGATGAGGTGCTCGGGCGTGCACCGGCCCCACAGGACGTACGCGCCGTTGGCGTGCAGCGCCCGGCAGGTCTCCTGGGCCAGGCGGGTCTTGCCGACCCCGGCCTCGCCGGCGACGACGAGCAGGTGGCGCTCCCCGGCCATGGCCGCCTGCCAGGCGTCATCGAGCGCGGCTCGCTCGGCCTCCCGGCCCACGAACGCGCTGCGGGTGCGCCGTTCGGCGACGGCCGGCGGGAGCGGCAGGGGGCTCTCGGTGGACCCCTCCGGAGCCGGCGCCGCGGCTGCGGGCGCGGCGGGCGGGGCCGCCTCTGGTCGCGGTGCAGCGGCCGGGACGGGGTCGGTGAGGTCGAGCGCCGGGTCCTGGAGCAGCACGCGGTCGGCGAGCTGGGTCAGCTCCGGCCCGAGGCCGATCCCGATCTCCTCCGCCAGGGTGGACCGGGTCCGCTCGACGGCGCGGAGCGCCTCGGCCTGGCGGCCGCAGCGGTAGAGGGCGAGCACGAGCTGGGCGGCGAACGGCTCGTGGAGGGGGTGCTCGGCGACCGCAGCCTCCAGCTCGCCGACCGCCACCGCGTGGCGGCCGAGGGCGAGGAGCACCTCGAAGCGGTCGTGGAGCGCGACGAGGTGGAGCTGCTCGAGGCGCACGACGTCGCCCCGCGCCCACTCCTCGTCGGCGAAGTCGGCCACGGCCCGCCCGGTCCACAGGGCGAGCGCCTCGTCGAGCAGCGCCAGGCGGTCGGTGCCCTCCGCCTCGCCTGCCCGGCTGACCAGGTCGGCGAACCGGTCGGCGTCGAGCGCGCCCTCGGCGAGCTGCAACCGGTACGAGGCGCCGATGCGCTCGATCAGCGCCGGATCGCCGCCGAGGGCCTTGCGCAGGTGGGAGAGGTAGCTCTGGAGCGTGCTCGTCGCGCTGGGCGGCGGCTCGCCGGCCCACAGGTCGTCGATCAGGCGGTCGACGGGGACGGCGTCGCCGCCGGCGAGGGCGAGCCGGACGAGGACGCCCCGCTGCCGGGCGCCGCCGAGCGCGGCGGGCTGGCCGTCGCACCAGGCCCGCACCGGTCCGAGCACCGAGACGCGGACCTCGACCGCCGGCGGCTCGCTCACCCCGCCTCGCCGGGACCGGGGTACTCGGTGGGGCCGAGGGCGAGCCGGACGCCGAGCGCAGCCGCCAGCTCGTGGGCCCGGGCCCGGTCGGGAGCCACCTGCTGGGCGTCGCCGGGTGCGCCCC
>DATMGQ010000038.1:0-8652 GCA_035555395.1 Acidimicrobiales bacterium | reverse complement strand
AGCGCACCTACCACCGCCGGCGCCGCCAAGTCGCCCTCGGTCGATTGACCCCGATCGAGTTCGAAACCATCATGCCCACCGCCGCCACTCAGGCAGCCTGACCCCACACCCAACCTGTCACCGGATCACGCGGCAGTCCCCTCATGAGATTTCCACCATCAGGCGAAGCTACGCGCAAGGGGAGCCATCGAGCTGCCGACCGGTTATCGCAGGCGAAGCGGGGCTGCGGTGCGCCGCAGCCCGAAGGTCGTGATCGCATCGTCCGAATCCGGCTCGAGCCCTCGGGTATCGATGACTCCCTGGACCGACCGAGGACTGCCAACCAACCGGCGGTGGGCACGCCAGCGCTTTCTACTGCTTTTTCTACTGTGCGGCGTGGTTCGGGGGTGTACAGGCTGGGACGACTTCGGTAGAGTGACCTGCGAAACGCCAGCTCAAGGGCACTATCTGGTACTGGTTGGTACGGGCTGAGATCGTGATCGACGATCTCATAACCCGAAGGTCGCAGGTTCAAATCCTGCCCCCGCCACCATCAAGATGAAGTGTTGGCAAGGCCTCCGAGTGATCGGGGGCCTTGCCGCGTTTCGGGCCGCTACCGGGTGTCTACCGATGCCTACCGTCTATGCGGCGACCGAACCTCCACCGGATTTCGTTGAATGGTCGGCGAGGAGTTGACCGAACGCCGCGGCGGCGTCTTCTTGCATGCCGGGGATGACGTGCTGGTAGGTCGTCATGGTGAACGCCGGGTTGGAGTGCCCGAGACGTTCGGACACGACCTTGATCGGCACCCGGTCACGCAGCAGCAGCGTCGCGTGGGTGTGGCGGAGGTCGTGGAACCGGATCGCTGGCACGTCCAGCCGTCGTTGGGCGCGACCGAACGCTTGCGACACCGTGTGAGGGTGGAGCGGCTGGCCGCCGGGACGGGTGAACACGAGCCCATACTCGTTCACCGCACCTGACCCCTCGAGCCCGTCGGTCTGCCGTCGGCGCCACTCAGCGAGCAGGGTCAGGGTGTCGGCGTCGAGGGTGACGTTGCGGCGGCTGGTACGGGTCTTCAACCGGGTGAACGTCAGCTCGTAGCCGACCGAGATGAGGGCCTGGGTGATCTCGATGCGGCCGGTGTCGAAGTGGATGTCGTCCCAGCGCAGCCCGAGAACCTCCCCGCGTCGCATCCCGGTCGCTGCGGCCAGCCGGAACAGCGCCGCGTGCCTGCCAGCGGCAGTGGCGTCGAGGAACGCCCCGAGTTCTTCGGCGGTCCAGGATCGGGCGCGACGACGACCCGACGGTCGGGTACGCGGGTCGGGCGGCCGGACACCGTCGATCGGGTTGACGGCGAGCAGACCGTGGGTCGCGGCATCACCGAACGCAGCCCGCAGGGTCTGGTGGAGGTTCAGGATTGTCTTCGCCGCGAGGGGCCCGCCCGTGCGGCTCCCAGTGATGGCGAGGCGCCGGTACAGGGTCTGGATATGCTCCGGGCGGAGCCGGCGCAACTGGGTGGTGCCGAGGTGAGGGAGCACGTAGTGCGCGACTACGGCGCACTCCCGGGCGTGAGTCGACGCAGCGATCGTGGACTCGCGGGCCGGTAGCCACCGTCCGACCAGGTAGTCGCACACCGTCATCGACGAACCGCCACGGGACTGTCGGCCGCGGGCGGCCGTGAGCTCGGCGGCGACCATCACGGCGTCGGCGCGGTCGTCGCAGCGGTGCCAGCGGCGACGCTCGGTGCCGGTCACAGGGTTGCGGCCCTCGTAGATCACGGCGTAGTGCACGCCTCGCTTCTCGGTCACGTACGCCACCTGTCGCTCCTTCACACTGGGGTTCGGTAGCGGACTCGGTAGCAGGTGGTGCGCACCGGCCCCAGCGCAGGTGTGTGATTGGGTGCCGACCCCGGCGGCGCTCAGGAGGCCAAGCTCGCGCGCGACCACGGCTGGGAGCCCGCACCGGTTTCCCCGGGAACCTGACACCGCGGTCGCGAACCCTGGTTCTCGCGTGATCCGGGAAGGGCCGGGATTTCCGAATCATGATTCGGATATAGTGATCACCATGGAGATGGGAGGTCGTAGCGCTCCGCAGGCGCGTCGTGGCCGGCCGCCGAAGGTCGGTCGGGAGAGCATCGTGGATGCGGCGGTTCGGCTCGGCTTGGATTCCTTCACGATGCTGGGGTTGGCCGAGGACCTCGGAATCTCTCCGGCGACGCTGTACTCGCACGTCGCCGGACGCGACGAGGTCATCGCGTTGGTCGAGTCGAGGCTGCACGGCACGATTCGTGAGTTCGCGACCGATGCGACGGAATGGCGCGGGTGGCTGGCCGACTTCGCCGCGCTGGTGCGTCGCGAGTTGGGCTCGTCGGCTGCGACGTTGCTGAACGCGACCCGTGATGACGCGTCCATGCGGATCGACATCGGCGAACCGGGCCTGCGGCTCTTGATGGCGGCTGGGTTCAGTTCGGTGGAAGCGGCGTACGCCGTGTGGCTCGTCGTCCGGGTGGCGATCACCGCGTCGAGCGGCACCGATCCGAGCTTCACCCGGTTCCTGGAGCCGACCGCCGAGCTGGTCGACGCTGCGGGAGACGCTGACACCTTCGTCGCGCTGCGTCGGGTCCACGATGACCTCACCACCTCAGAGGACCACGACACCTTCACGTTCGATCTGGAGATCGTGCTGGATGGCATCGCCGCCCGGCTCGAACGAGCAACAACAGGAGACTGACATGGCCGCCACCACCGCCCGGCCCGACATCGACGCATTCGAACCGGCCCAGCTCGGCCCCCTGACGCTCCGCAACCGGGTCATCAAGGCCGCGACGTTCGAAGGCGTGATGCCCCGTGGAGCGGTCACCGACGAGCTGATCGAGTTCCACACGACCGTGGCCCGAGGCGGCGCAGCGCTCAGCACTGTCGCCTACTGCGCTGTGTCGATGGGCGGTCGGGTGAGCAGCGACACGATGGTGATGACCGAGTCCCTCATCGGCGATCTCCAGCGCCTCACCTCTGCGGTGCACGCCGAGGGTGCGCTGGTGTCGGCGCAACTCGGTCACGCCGGGCTCGTCGCCCAGTCTCAGTCGAAGCGCCACCCGAGCCTGGCTCCCTCTGGCCGGTTCAGCGCACCGGCGAAGGGGTGGGTCAAGGGCGCGACCCGTCGAGACCTCGACGAGGTCGTGGCCGACTTCGAGCGTGCAGCCCGCGTCGCGATCGAAGCGGGGTTCGACGCGCTCGAGATCCACCTCGCCCACAACTATCTGCTGAGCTCGTTCTTCAGTCCCAACCTGAACCGGCGCCGCGACGAGTTCGGCGGAAGCATCGAGAACCGCGCCACCTTCCCCCGACGGGTCATAGACGCGGTGCGCCGAGTCGCTGACGGCAAGGTGGCGGTGCTGGCGAAGTTCAACATGGCCGACGGTGTCGAGCGCGGCCTGTGGCTCGAGGAGAGCCTGCAGTTCGCCCAGCTCCTCGAACAGGACGGTGCGCTCGACGCACTTGAGTTGACCGGCGGTAGCTCGCTGCTCAACGGCATGTACTACTTCCGCGGGGACGTGCCCCTCCGCGAGTTCGCCGCCGCGCAGGGCCCCATCGTGGGACTCGGCGTGCGGGCGTTCGGTCGGCGCATCCTCCCGGAGTTGCCGTTCGAGGAGGCGTTCTTCCTGCCGTTCGCCCGGCAGTTCCGCCGAGAGCTCGACATGCCGCTGATCCTTCTCGGCGGCATCAACGAACGGGCCACGATCGACGGTGCCCTCGGAGAGGGATTCGAGTTCGTCGCCATGGCCCGGGCACTGCTACGGGAACCAGATTTGGTCAACAGGATGGCGACCTCACCGAACGCCGCGGGGCTGTGCGTGCACTGCAACAAGTGCATGGCCACCATCTACAGCGGAACCCGCTGCGTCCTCGCGACCGGAGCTGACGGAACAGGCTCGGGCCGTTGAAGCGGCTCAGCGGACGCGTCGCGGTCGTCACCGGAGCGGGCAGCGGGATCGGCCGGGCGACCAGCCTGGCCCTCGCCGAGCGCGGGTGCTCGATCGCAGTGGTCGACGTGCAGCCCGACGGGGCCGAGGAGACCGCAGATCTGATCCGTTCGCTCGGCACCCGGGCGAGCGTGCACGTCGCGGATGTGCGTGATCCGAAGCGCATGGGCGAGCTCCCGTCCGAGGTCGAGGGCTCGCTCGGTTCGTGCCGGATCTTGGTGAACAACGCCGGGGTGACCGCTGCTGGCGCGTTCGCGGATGAGACGGCCGAGGATCTGCGCTGGATCATCGACATCAACGTGTGGGGTGTGGTGCACGGATGCCGTGCGTTCCTGCCGATGCTGCGGGAGGCCGACGAGGCTCACATCGTCAACATGTCGAGCATGGTCGGGTTGCTCGGCCTTCCTCACAACGTGTCGTACTCGCTCACCAAGGGGGCGGTGCGGGCGTTCAGCGAAGCGCTGCGCGGCGAGCTGGTCACCACCAAGGTGGGGGTCACCGTGGTCTTTCCGGGCGCGATCTACACCAACATCACCGCTGGTGCGCGGGGTGGGCAGGCCGCTCGGCTCGCCGAGATGGGGCAGTCCCGTCTGGCGCCCCACGTGATGAGGCCGCCATCCGCGGTCGCTCGTCGGATCGTGGCGGCGATCGAACGCGACCGTGCACGTGTCGTCGTCGGGCCCGACGCCCACGTCGTGAGTGCGCTCACCCGGGTGCTGCCCGGGCGATCGGGCCTCGTCGGCCGTCTCACGAGCCGCCTCGACGCATGATGTCGAACATGGACTTCCCCGCGTTCGCCGTCGCCTGCGGCGAGGAAGGCTCCGACCCGCTCGTGCTGCACGAAGGACGGGTCGTCCGCGTCGACCAGTACCGGGCAAGCGGACATCTTGAACGGCTCGATGCGGACCTCGCCGATGTCGGGGGGCTCGGGGTGAAGGTGTGGCGCTACGGCATGCCCTGGCGGCTGACCGAACCGGAGCCCGGGGTCTACGACTGGACGCTGTGGGATCGGGCGCTCGAGGCGTGCCGGCGCCACGGGCTCGACCCGGTGATCGACCTGTGCCACTTCGGCCTGCCCGACCACCACGGCGGGTTCTGCGACACCGGGTGGGTCGACGGCTTCGCCCGCTACGTCGACGCGTTCCTGGCCCGCTATCCGGAACCACGGTGGTTCACTCCCGTCAACGAGCCGGGCATCACCGCCATGTTCTCCTCGCTCCTCGGCATGTGGAACGACCGCCTCGCCAGCGAGGACGACTACTTCGTCGCGCTGGGAAACATCGTGCTCGCGAACCTCGAGGCACTCGCCCGCATCCGAGCCGACCGAGACGGCTGGTGGATCGGGTCCGAAGGCTTCGGCTGCGACCTCGCCGACGCCGACGACGAGGCCGGCATCCGCGCCGCCACCCGTGCCCGTGACCTGCAGCAGGCCGTCTGGGATCTGCACCTCGGCCTCGCACCGCGGGGCGGCGCGGCACGACTGACCGATGTCGTGGCCGACTCGCTCCAGTCGCGCATCGAGGCCCTCGTCGGAGTCGTCCCACCCGACCGGATCGTCGCCGGCCACGACATCTACCCCGTCAGCGTCACCGCGCACGGGACACGTGCCGGCAGGCCGCTGTCGATCGCCGATCGCGTCCGCGCCTACGAGCACGAGGCGACCGCCTGGTACGAGCGCTACCAGGTGCCGTTCTGGGTGTCCGAGACCTCCAACCTCGGCCTTGCGGTCGACCAGGGCAGCGAGTGGCTCGCCGCACTCACCGCATCGCTCGACACCCTCGCGGCGAGCGGCCTGCCGGTGCGGGGGATCTGCTGGTACAGCCGAGGCGACCAGTACGACTGGGACACCGCACTGATGTCGCCGATCGGCACCGTCACCGAAGTCGGACTCTTCGACGCCCAACGGCACCCACGCCCGGTGGCGCAGCACTACGCCACGCTCGCCCGCCGACACCCCTGAAAGAGCAGCGAAGCAGCACCGAACCCTCACGAGGAGATGGCGACGTGACCCACGAGAATGAGCTGACGTCCGAGGTCGACCTTTGCACGCCCGACGGCAGACGGCTGAACCGTGCCGCTCTTGGCTGGTCACGCCGACCGCTGCACCGGGCGAACCTGGATGGCTGCTTCGGTATCAACAAGCGCTGGGACTACTGGGCGATCCTCGCCGGTGACCTCGTCGTGTCGTCGGTCTACGCGGACATCGACCACTTCGGTCTGGCCGACGTCTGGTGGGCCGACCTGGCCGCGGGAACAACAGGAGGCAATGGGATCATCACGACCGACCGTGGTGCGCTCGTCCTGCCGGACCGCCCCGGGACCACTCCGCTTCGCGTCGAGCGCGACGGCTTCGCGCTGGAGATCGTCGACGACCCCGGATCGACGCGCCTTCGCGCCTCGTGGACCGAACACGACGGGACACCGGGCGCACTCGACGTGTCGATCGAACTGCCCGAGGGCCACGAGTCGCTCAACGTGGTGATCCCGTGGAGTGACGAGCGGTTCAACTACACCTCCAAGCACCAGGCCCGACCTGCCGCCGGCCAGCTCACCGTCGGCGACCGGCACTCGGAGATCGGCGGTGGTAGCTCGGACGCGTGGGGCGTGCTCGACGTAGGGCGTGGGCGCTGGCCATCGGAGATCACGTGGAACTGGGGTGGCGGTGCCGGACGGTGCGGCGCGCACGTCGTCGGGTTGCAGTTCGGCGCGAAGTGGACGGAGGGTTCGGGCTACACCGAGAACGGCCTGATCGTCGACGGCCGACTCACCAAGCTCGGCCGCGAGCTCGACTGGTCCTACGACTGGGACGAGCCGCTCAGCCCCTGGCGCGTGGTCGACCCCGGCGGACAGCTCGATGTGACGCTGCAGCCCCGCTACGACAAGCACACGAAGCTCCCAGGACGCGACCAGGGATCGGAGACCCACCAGGTCTTCGGAACCTGGTCGGGCCGCCTTCGCACCGACGACGGTATCGAGATCGAGATACACGACATCCAGGGCTTCGCGGAAGAAGCACGCCAGGAGTGGTGAACGACAGTCGGCGAGGTCGGGGTTCAATCGGTAACGGGCTCTTCGGATTTCAGGGTGGGGAGATCGGGTTGAGCGTGGCGAGTAGGTCCCAGTTGGGTCGGCCGGCGTAGAGCAGGACTCGGAGCCGGTAGTTGCGGAAACGGCGGAACCCGAACCCGATGCGCTTGATGACCTTGATCAGGTTGTTGGTGGCCTCGGTCGGCCCGTTGGACACCTGGGCTTGGTGCCAGGCGCAGATCTCGTGCCGCCAGGTGCGAAGCGTCCGTCCAAGCTGACGCAGCTCCGGCGACATCGCTGGCTCGAGCAGGCTCTCGACGAGCTCGTCGAGGTAGCCGGGGGCGCCCTCGGCGGGCTGGTCGTAGAGGCCCCGCAGGGTCTCCTTCGCGTGCCAGGCCATGCGAACCTCGCCGTGAGGATCACCGGCTTCGAGGAGGTTCTCGATCTTGGCGTTGGCTTTGTCGTCGAGGCGCTCGTGGCCGATCGTGAGCAGCTTCCGGGACCGATAGAGCGGGTCGTCGCGATGACCGGCTCTTCGGATTTCCGAAGAGCCTGATTCGGTGGCACCGCGGCCTCCTCGCCATCACCGGCACCCTCGTGACGCGTCCCATGCAGATATGCGCGTGCGATAGGGGCGGTTCGCCTCCTCGCGATCGGCCCGTCGGGATCGTCAACGTGGTGCGGGGGTCGAGGCGACTGGGCCCGCCCGCTCCACGGGGCGCGATCGTCTCGTGCGGTGGCGGACTACGGGAGCTTGGACGCGAGGACGTCGGCCGGCAAGATCTCGGGCGCTGCGCCAAGGAGCTGCTGGTTGGCCATCAGGGCTTCGACGATGGCGCCGTTGGCATGGGCGTCGCGAGCGGACTCGTCGGGAAATGCGTCGAAGATCCAGAAGGTGTCGGGGTGGGTTCGGACCGCGAACCAGACGATCGTTCCTTCTTCATCATTGGCGAGTTCGACAGCGCTGGCGAGCAGATCGCCGAGCGCGTCGTGCTGTCCGTCGGCCGCAACGATCTTGGCGACGAAGGCGTACGGGAGTGATGTGGGTGTGGACACGGCGGTCTCCTTGCTTACGGGGGTTGTTCGTCTGAGGAGTCCAACCTACGACGAGCCAGGGGCAAGGGGGAGTGGCGCATACAGCAGTATTGCTACCGTTTACGCCATGCGTTTCGGACTGATCGCGCTCGATGGCTGCTTCGGCTCGGCGGTCGCGTCGGTGATCGACATCGTGCGGGTGGCCGACGGAGTCCGCGGCGATGTCGACCCGCACATCGACCCGATCGACCTCGCCATCGTCGGACCGAAGCGACGGGTGACCACGACGACATCGATGACCCTGTCGGTGGAGCACCCGCTGTCCGAGTGCGGCGACTTCGACGTCGTCGTCGTCCCCGCGCTCGGAACCCTCACCGCCGCCGCCACCAACGACGCGCTGCAGAGCCGAGATGCTCGTTCGGTCATCGAGTCACTCAGGCGGCTCGACGACGCGACCACCCAGATCGCCGCGGCGTGTACCGGCGTGTTCACCGTCGCCGAGACCGGACGGATGCACCACCGGCGGGCGACGACCAGCTGGTTCCTGGGGCCGGAGTTCCGAACGCGCTATCCGACCGTCGACCTCGATCTCGACACCATGGTCGTGGTCGACGGAAACCTCGTCACCG
>DATMGQ010000037.1:0-2862 GCA_035555395.1 Acidimicrobiales bacterium | reverse complement strand
GCGCTGGCGCTCGGCGCCCGTGCCCTCGCGCCGCACGAAGCTGGTGGTGGCCACGACGTGCTCCCACTCGCCTCGCGCCTCGAGGACCGGCCGGATGTGCTCGAGCAGCGTGCCGAGGACCTCCGGCCCGGGGCGGAGGCGCGCCCGGGCGACGTCGGTCAGCTGCTCGGAGAGGCCGAAGCGCGACGCCCGCCACAGCGCGGCGCGCAGCAGCTCCGCCCGCGGCGGTTCGTAGGGCGCCTCGGCGACGGCCTCGCCGTGCGCGGTCTCCACCAGGGCGCGCACGATGACCGCGTAGGCCACGGCTTCGTCGACCGTCGTCAGCACGTCGCCGGCCCGGAACTCCAGGGTGGGGTAGCGGGCCGACGGGCGGATGTCCCAGTACAGGCGGGCGGGCCCGTCGATCGAGCCGCTGGCGGTCAGCTGGTCGAGCACCTGGTCGTAGCCGGCCCGGCCCTCGAGGTGCTCGGGGATCCCCGCCGTCGGCCAGCGGTGGAAGACCTGGGTGCGGAAGCTGGCGTACCGCGTGTCCTGGCCCATCCAGTACGGCGAGTTGGCGGTGAGGGCGAGCAGCACCGGGATCCACCGGCGGCACCGGTTCATCACCTCGATGGCCAGCTCGGGGTCGCGGATGCCGACGTGGACGTGGCACCCGCACACCGTCTGCTCCTCGGTGAGCAGCCCGTACGTCGCGTCGAGCCGGAGGTAGGCGGCCTTCGGGGTGATGCCGGGGTCGTCCCATGCGGTGGCGAACGGGTGGATGCCCAGCGCCGCGAGCCGTGCCCCGCGGCGGCCGGCAGCCTCGCCCAGCGAACGGCGCAGCGCCACCAGCGACGACCGCAGCTCGTCGATCGACCGGCACACGGCCGAGCCGATCTCGACCTGTGACCGCTTGAGCTCGGCGTCCAGTTCGCCCTGCTCAGGCGGGCGAGCGTCGGCCAGCACCTGGTCGGCGTCGCCCCGGAGCGCGCGGGTCTCCGCGTCGACGACGAAGAACTCCTCCTCGACACCGAGGGAGAAGTCCTCGCCGGCGGGGTCGTCGAAGACGGCGAAGGGCGAGCGGGTGTCGGTGATGCCCTCCGCTACCCCGTCCGGACCCGGGTGATGCGGTGTTTCCTGCGAGCGGGCCGCGGGAAGGAGGAGACCGCGCACACGCGCCGCGACCGCCGATGAGGAGGCGCCATGCGAACCGAGGACCGCCATCGGACCGACCACGACCAGCACGGCTGGGACGACCCCGCCGCCAACGGCATCCCGAGCGACAACGACTCGCTCACCGGGGTGCTCCGCGACGTCACCGCCATCGGCTTCGGGGCCAGCTACCGCCCGGCCCGCGAGCCCGTCGAGGGCCGGGCCGCGGTGGTGTGCGGTGCCTGCGGCCGCTCCACCGCGGCCGAGGACCTGCACCTCGACGTCGAGCGCCGGCTCGAGGGAGCGTCCGAGCCCGACGAGATGGTGCTCGTCGTCGCCGCGACCTGCCCGGCGTGCGGTTCGGGCGGCGTGATCGTGCTGGGCTACGGGCCCGAGGCGAGCCCGGAGGACTCGGACATCGTGCTCGCCCTGCTGCACCCGCCGACGACCTCGGCCCCGGCCGCCGGGCCCGGTGGCGACGAGGACGACGACGACGGGGACGGCGGATCCGTCGCTGACCCCGGCGGCGACTCGGACCCTGACGCCAACGAGGGCTTCGAGCCCCCGTCCGATCGGGCGGGCGAGGCGTCCGGGCCTGTCGGCCTGGGTCGCATCGGTGCGGCCCTCGACGCCAGCGCCGGGCTCGACCGCATCGCCGACCCCATCCGGCGGACCATCGACGCCAACCTCCCCGACTCGGCGCGCTCCACCCTCCAGGGGCGCTGGCTCGGCCACCCCCTCCACCCCGTCCTCACCGACGTGGTGATCGGCTTCTGGACCAGCGCCTGGATCCTCGACCTGGTCGGCGGCGAGGCCACCGAGGACGTCGCCGACGCGTTCGTGGCCGCGGGCGTGGCGGCGGCCGTGCCCACCGTCTGGGCGGGCTGGGCGGACTGGATCGAGCTGCCTCGCGACAAGCGCCGCACCGGGCTGGTCCACGCTGCGTCCAACGCCACCGCGACCGCGCTCTACGGCGCCTCGCTCGTCGCCCGCCGCCGGGGTCGGCGCGGGCTCGGCGTCGGCCTCGGCCACGCCGCCGCGACGGCCGCCACGGTCGGCGGGTTCCTGGGTGGGCACCTGGTCTTCGGCGACTGAGCGATCGGCCGCAGGGGTATCGGGAGGGACCCAACCGAACCCACGGAGGAGCCACCCATGTCGGACGACGACGACACCCAGCCGAGCACGATCAAGCGGGCCGCCGGCAAGGTTGAGGAGGCGCTCGGGTGGGCCACGGCGGACCGGCGGGCGGAGGCCAAGGGCAAGCTCGCCCAGATCGAGGAAGCCGACCCCGACGCCGATCCCGCCGAGGAGGAGGCGGTGCTCGACGAGGCCGACCTGCACGTGCGGTCCGATCACGGCGACCTCGCGCCCGAGGCCGAGCCGCCGGTCGAGGAGCACGCACCCGCGCACCCCAAGACCGGCGGCTGACGGCGGCTCAGCGGACGGTGGGCGTGACCGGCTCCGGGATCGGCGGGACCGGAGCGGGGTCGGGTGCCGGTGCGGGCGTCGGGGTGGGAGCCGGCATCGGCGGCTCGCCCGGGGTGGGGGTCGGCGGTGGGGGAGGTGCCGGCGGGGTCGGCGGGACCTCGGGCTGGAGGGGCTGGGGATCGCTCATGTGCTCCGGTTCCCGGCGGGCTGGTCGCCCAACCCCGCCAGGAGCTCGTGGAGCCCGGGTTCGGCAGCCTTCGCCCACAGGGCGTGACCGGTCTCGTTCGGGTGGAACAGGTCCTC
>DATMGQ010000036.1:0-24306 GCA_035555395.1 Acidimicrobiales bacterium | reverse complement strand
CCGGCAAGTCGTCGTGCCTCAACTCGCTGCTCACGTCGATCCTCATGCGGTCCACGCCGGACCAGGTGCGCATGATCCTCGTCGACCCGAAGCGGGTCGAGATGGGCCAGTACAACAAGCTGCCCCACCTGCTCACCGAGGTCGTCACCGTTCCCAAGAAGGCGGCCAACGCGCTGGCCTGGGCCGTGCGGGAGATGGAGCGCCGCTACGACCTCCTGGCCGAGTGCGGCTTCCGCGACATCACCGGGTACAACGCCGCGTTCGACCGGGGCGACCTCAACGACCCCAACGCCGAGCTGCTCGGCCCCGACGCCGAGTCGGTCACGAACTACCAGCGGATGCCGTTCATCCTGGTCGTCATCGACGAGCTGGCCGACCTCATGATGGTGGCGGCGCGAGACGTCGAGGAGTCGATTTGCCGCCTGGCGCAGATGGCCCGAGCGGTGGGCATCCACCTCGTCATCGCCACCCAGCGCCCGTCGGTCAACGTCATCACCGGCCTCATCAAGGCCAACGTGCCCGCCCGCCTCGCCTTCGCCGTGTCGAGTGCGACCGACTCCCGGGTCATCCTCGACCAGACCGGTGCCGAACGGCTGCTCGGCAAGGGCGACATGCTCCTGCTCGGTCCGTCGTCGTCCATCGCCCAGCGCGTGCAGGGGTCGTGGGTCACCGAGGACGAGGTCCGCAACATCGCCGCGTTCTGGAAGCGGCAGACCCCCGAGCTGGTCTACGACGAAGCCGTCCAGGGCTCCGACGAAGGCGCCCCCATCCCCGGCTCGTCCGGCGGTGGGTCCGGCGGTTCGGGCGGCAGCGGCGGCGACTCCGACGCCGACCTCGTCGCCCAGGCCACCGAGCTGGTCGTGCGCAGCCAGCTGGGCTCCACCTCGATGCTCCAGCGCAAGCTCCGCATCGGCTTCGCCCGAGCCGGCCGCCTCATGGACGAGCTCGAGGAGAAGGGCGTCGTCGGCCCGTCCACCGGCTCCAAGGCCCGCGACGTGCTCATGACGCCCGAGGAGCTCGACGGCGGCGGCACCGGCGGGGGAGGGGACTTCGACGTCGACGAGCCCCTCAACCCCGAAGACGCGGCCGGGCCCATCATCCCCTGATCCCGCCCCCGAGGTCATTCGTGACCTAGTCGGTAGGGTATTGGGTGATGAAACCGGTCTCGCTCAAAGACGTCTTCTCCTTCCCCAACCCGGTGAACGAGGTCTCCGCCCGCCTGGTGGCGGGCGGCGTGGTGCTGCTCACGCTGGTCATCCTGCTCGGCGGCCAGACGTGGGCCATCGGCCTCCTGGCCTACGGCTTCGTCGCCCGCGTCCTGACCGGGCCGACGCTGAGCCCCCTCGGCCAGTTCGTCACCCGGGTCCTGACCCCGGCGCTGCCCTTCGAGCCGAAGATGGTGCCCGGCCCGCCCAAGCGCTTCGCGCAGGGCATCGGCGCCACGCTGTCGGTGGCCGCCGCGGTCGCCCACTTCGGCTTCGGCGCCACCACGCTGGCCCTGGTCCTCGTGGCCATGATCACCGTGGCAGCCACGCTCGAGAGCGTGTTCGCCTTCTGCCTCGGCTGCCAGATCTTCGCCGGCCTCATGAAGGTCGGCGTCATCCCGGAGTCCGTCTGCCTCGAGTGCAGCAACATCTGGGCCCGCATCCCCGACCCGGCCAAGGACCCGGCCTCGGTCTGACCGGTCAGCCCTTGCTGGTCTTGCGGGTGGCCTTGGTGAAGTCGAGGTCCAGGGTCGCGCCGTCGAGCTCGGCGGAGTAGACGCCGTCGTCGAAGTCGGCCTTGGCGTAGGGGGCGTCCCACCGGAGGCCGTCGGGGTGCAGGTCCACGTCCTCGCCGTCCTGGGTGAACGGCACCTGGTCGGTGACCGCCTTCGACTTGTCCCACCCGTAGGTGAGCGTGCCCTGGCTGGGGGAGTCGTAGGTGACGGTGATCGGGCCGTTCGTGTCGACGCCCGTGGCTTGGGGCTTCGTCGCCGTGATGGCCGCCACGAAGTCCTCGAACGAGTCGTAGTCGGAGGCGTCGGCCACCTCGGTGATCCAGGCGTTGTTCGGGCCGCCGGGCGCCATGAGGTCGAAGTCCTCGGTCAGGTCCCGGGTGAACTCGCCCTCGCTGTACGTGCGCCACTCGGTGGGCCGGGCCGACCAGAGGGCGATGTAGCCGTCGCCCTTGCGCCCGATGGTCCAGCCGTCCTGCTGCACGACCTCGTCGAAGTGCTCGGTGGGGAACCAGGCGTGCGTGTAGTCCTCGAAGGTGAACGAGTACGAGCCGCTGCCCACGCCGCTGCCGCCCTCGTAGGCCGGGTCGTAGAGGCTGATGTTCACGTTCTCGACCTGGGCGGAGCGGGGGATGCCGCCGTCGCCGGTCCAGTGGCTGGTGTTGTCGGACGCGTCGTCGGCGCTCGAGACCGGCACCCGGGGGTGCTGGGTGAACACGAGCGTGTCGGGGTCGATCGTGGCCTGCCAGATGTGGTCCTGCTCGCCGCGCTGGCCCGGCCGCCAGTCCTGGGCGGTCGAGAGCATCACGTTCGGCGACCGCCACGTGTAGGTGTCGACCTGCGAGAGCAGGCCGGGGTTCACCTGCACGCCCAGGGAGAGGGCGAGCTGCTGGAGGGTGGCGTCGTCGGCGTCGGCGATGACCGGCTCGAGGTCCTTGGCCTGCTGGAAGTTCGACGTCTCGAACAGGTCGTAGTCCTTCACGGCCTGGACCGAGGTGGGCACGACCTGCCAGGGGAACTGGGCGCCGAGGCCCCACCACAGCATCAGGCCGTCCTGGCCCTCGAAGGTGGTGCCGTAGGGCGCCACCACGTCGGGGTCCACAGGCAGGTTGGGGTCGATCGGGAGGCTCGACTTCGTGCGGAACACGGTGGTCTCGTCGGCGTTGGCGATCTTCTTGGCCACCTCCGGCGGGCGGTAGCGCTCGGCCGTGGCCAGCAGGGTGGCGTTGTCGGCGTGCTCGTAGTCGACCGGGGTGTTGTCGAAGGCCAGCTTGGCGGTGGAGAACGTGTCCTCGTCGCGGCCGTTGAGCTTGTCCTTCTGGTACGTGCGGCCGTGGGTGCTGCCGAAGGTGCCCTCCTGCACGTGGCCGGCGAGCTCGACGAACATCATGTCGAGGGTCATGGCGCCCAGCCGGGCGAGCTTCGGGTCGTCGGCGAACTCGGCGAGCAGGAGCGTGCCCTTCATGTCCTCGCTCCAGTAGACGTTCGACAGCCACTCGCTGAAGCCGAACCGGGCCCGCCACTCGAACCACTTGGCCAGCTCGGTCTCGGCGTGGGCCATGTGCTCCTTGCCGGTCATCCCGCTGTTGGTGAACACCTCGTCGGGGAAGGTCTGGCCGGCGATGTACTCGTTGGCGAGGAAGATGATCTGGTGGTTCTCGGTCCAGTAGTACTGGCTGTCGACCACGCCCTCGGGCGTGGGCTCGGTCCACCAGTACTTGAAGGCGAGGAGCCGCTCCTTGATGGCGGCCGCCAGCTCGGGGCTCAGCTCGTCGCTGTGGTGCTGCCAGAGGAAGAGCATGTTGTTGATGTCGAAGTCGCCCGTGTCCTCGAAGGCCTCGAGCTTGGCGAAGACGTCGGCGAAGTCCTCGGGCGTGGCGCTGCTGATGTCGGGCTCGTCACCCGCCCGCTCGGCGGCGGTGGCGTAGGCGAGGAGCGACTGCGAGCTGCCCGGATCCATCTCGCCGGAGGTGGCGAAGGCGAGGTAGTCGTCCTGCTGCTCCCGCCACTGGTCCTCGGGGATGAGGCCAGCGGTCTCCGCCTCGGGGAGCGCGGCGGAGCCCGACGGCTCGCTGCCCGACGATCCCCCGTCCTTGTCGTCGCTCGTGCACGACACCACGGCTGCTCCCAACGACAACGCCAATACCAGGACTGCGAAACGCCGCACCCGAGCTCCCCTTCGTTCGACCCCGGCGAGAACCTACCTGGCTCGTCGCCGATCACGTGATGCATGGGCCATGCTGGGCCGATGGAGACGACGCACCGATGATCGAGGTCCCCGGCGGGCACCGCGCCGACCCCGGGACGCCCCCGTTCCCCGGCGGCGTCGCCGTGAGCCACCTGCGCGTGTACGAGTCGACCTCGGTCGACGGCTTGGCCGGCGGCACCCCGCACTGCCACACCGCGTGCACCGAGGCCTACGCCGTGGTCGGCGGGCGGGGCCGGGTCGTCACCTTCGGCGGTGACGGCTACCGCGAGACGCCGCTCGAGGCCGGGAGCTTCGCCTGGTTCACGCCGGGCACGATCCACCGCCTGGTGAACGACGACCACCTCGAGATCCTCGTGCTGATGGCCAACGCCGGCCTGCCCGAGGCCGGCGACATGGTGATCACGTTCCCCGACGAGGTGCTGGCCGACCCGGACCGCTACCGCGAGGCGGCGGCGCTGCCGCCCGATGCCCTCACCACCGCCGCCGACGACGCCGCCGTCCGGGCCCGCAAGGACCTGGCGGTGGAGGGGTTCGGTGCGCTCGTCGAGGGCGGACCCGACGCACTGCGCGGCTTCCACGCTCGGGCGGCCGCGCTCGTCGCCCCGTCGGTGGCCTCTTGGCGGCCGATCTGGGAGGCGGGACCGCTGGCGGCCGCACAGCAGACGGGGGTCCACCTCGACGCCCTGGCCGAGGGCGGCGCCGCCCACCTCGCCGCCAGCGCCGTGCACGCCCTGCCTCCGCCCGGAGCGGAGCGGCGCTACGGCTGCTGCGGCGTCCTCGGGGTGATCCAGCCCTCGATGTCGTGATCGCAGCTCCCGAGGCTCCCAGGCACGATCGGCTCGGGGCCACCGGCTGAGTCGGGGCCTGGGGGCCCGCCGCTCCCTCGGTCCGGTCCCAGCCGGGCCAGCACCGCGGCCCCGAGGCGGAGGTCGACGCGCCGCCCTCGACCGAGGCGCAGCACGTTGGTGCCCTCGGGCGTGACCGGCCGAGCCCGGACCCGCGTCGGATCGAGCACCAGGAGGGTGCGGTCCGTGGGCACGCCGTACCGGGCGAGGGCCTGGAGCGTCGAGAGGGCACCGAGCCGCCCGGCACGGTCGTCGCCGGCGGCGACCACCACGAGGTCGGCCGCCGCCACCGCGGTGCGCGCCAGGACGTTGCGATCGGCGATGTCGAACGACCCGGTGTCGGGCTCGCCCTCGAGGTCCCGGTCGGTGTGGGCGACGATCCACGGGGTTGCCGCCCGCACGGCATCGAGGGCGGTGGCGGCCGCCCGCTCGCCGAGGCCGATCCAGTCGTGGTGGTGCTGCACCCCCGGCAGCACCCGGTACCCCGCGCCCGTCGGGTGCAGGGCCGTGGCGAGGGCGGGGTCGGGTGGCGGTCCGAAGCGGCTGGCCGCGATGAGCTCGGAGAGGCCCGGAGCATCGGGGTCGAGCGCGTGCAGCGCACGGTGCGGCGCGTCGAGGACGAGGTCGGCCAGCACGACGTCGGCGGCGCGCTCGGCCAGGGCGGCGAGCGCTCGCGCCAGCGACACGGCCACGGGGGCGCTGCGGCTGCCCGGCGCTCCGACCACGGTCACGAGCGCCGGCGGGCGGGCGAGGACCCCCGCCGACCAGGCCATGATGGGGGAGCCAGGAGGGTGCCGCACCCGACCGAGCGTCGCGTCCTGGGGGCCGCACCGAAACCTCCTGCTACCGAAGTGGCTCGAAATCTTTCGCCAACATGGAAAGATGCGGACAGGGAAGCAAACCATCGACATGGTTCGCCATGAAAGGGTCCGAGGGCGCTACGATGCACCCCATGTCCACCCCAATCCAATGGCTGAGCACTGCCGAGGCGGCCAAGTACCTCGGCATCACCCCACGCACGCTCTACCGGTTCATCGATGAGGGGCAGATCGCCGGCTACCGCTTCGGACGGGTGATCCGCCTCAAGCAGGACGACGTCGACCTGTTCATCGAGGCCAGCCGCATCACCCCCGGCACGCTCGAGCACCTCTACCCCGAGGTCGTGGGCTCCGGGGACAAGGGCGGCGACGCCGAGGACTGAGCTTCACGGCTCCACCCCCACCTCGACCACGGCTGGGAGGGCCACGAACGCGTCGCCGCCGTCGGCCTGCTCGACCACGATGACGTCAGCGCCCACGCGGCGCAGCTGGCCCGAGACCACGGACCAGGCGGTGGTCACCTGCACCGAGGTGCGCCAGCCCGCCAGCTCGCGCAGCCGCTCGGCGAGGTGGAGCGGCGTCGGCCCGACCAGCCCGGTGGACGGACCGCTCCGGGCCCGGCCGACGGCGGCGGCCGAGGCGACCGCCGGGAACGGGACCAGGCGGACGAGGCCGTCGCCCGAACGGACGGCGACGTAGTCCCGGCCCACCTCGCAGACCACGACCGCCGCCAGGGTCCCGGTCGCGGTGGCCACGTCGACCACGGTGCCGTGGGCGGCCAGGGCACCGAGGACCTCGGCGAACGAGACCGACTCGTCGGCCTGCTGGCGCCGGTTCCGGCGGCGCCGTCGATCCTCGACCTGCGCCCGGTGGCGCTCGGCGTCGAGCAGGTCCCAGAGGGCCTGGTCGGTCGGGCCGTCGGTGCTGTCGTCGGTCATCTCGGCCACGGGCCGGGAGGGTAGGGCGGTGCCGGCCCCGGGCGGAAGGGATGCGCCATGACTGTGGCGGCGGGCGAAACCCCACGGGAGCACGGGTTCGCGGCAGTACGCTTGACGCACCATCCCAGAAGGCCAGCTTTGACGACCACGCAACTCACCATCCACGTCCCCGGCAACCACCTCATGCGGCCGTTGCTCGGCGAGCGCGACGAGCTGCTCCGCATGGTCGAGGGGGCCTTCCCCAGCGCCACCGTGCACGTCCGCGGCAACGAGATCGTGGTCGGCGGCGACGACGCCGAGCGCGTCGGGCGCCTCTTCGGCGAGCTCGTCACGCTGCTCCAGGCCGGCCAGGAGATCGACCCCGCCCTGCTGGCCCGCACGATCGACATGATCAAGGCCGACGAGCACCCCGCCGAGGTGTTCACGACCGAGGTGCTCAAGGCAGCCAAGGGCCGTCGGGTGCGCCCCAAGACCAGCGGCCAGAAGCGCTACATCGACGCCATCGCCGACAACATCATCACGTTCGGCATCGGCCCCGCCGGCACCGGCAAGAGCTGGCTGGCGGTCGCCATGGCCGTCCAGGCGCTCCAGGCCAAGGAGGTCGACCGGATCATCCTGACCCGGCCGGCCGTCGAGGCCGGCGAGCGGCTCGGCTTCCTGCCGGGCGACCTCATGGCCAAGGTGGACCCGTACCTGCGCCCGCTCTACGACGCCCTCCACGACATGGTCGACGCCGAGGCCGCGGCCCGCATGCTCGAGCGCGGCACCGTCGAGGTCGCGCCGCTCGCCTTCATGCGCGGCCGCACGCTCAACAACAGCTTCATCATCCTCGACGAGGCGCAGAACACCACGCCCGAGCAGATGAAGATGTTCCTGACCCGCATCGGCTTCGGGTCCAAGGCCGTCATCACCGGCGACAGCACCCAGGTCGACGTCGCCGGCGGGCGCTCCGGGCTGATCCACATGGAGCGGATCCTCGGCGACATCGACGGCCTCGCCTTCGTGCGGCTGAGCGGGCGCGACGTCGTGCGCCACCGCATCGTCGCCGACATCGTCGACGCCTACGAGCGCGACGCCGTGGCCAACCCGGGTCCGGTGCAGCCGTGATCCGACCGGCACCGCCCAAGAGCGGCCGGCGCCGCACGCGCGGCGGCGAAGGCGACATCGAGGTGTTCGTGGCCGACGAGCAGTCGGCCCAGCCCGTCGAGGTCGAGCGCTGGGAGGCGCTGGCCCGCAACGTCCTCGTCGAGGAGGGCGTGTCGGGTGACGTCGAGCTGGCGCTCCTGTTCGTCGACGAGCCGTCGATCGCCGAGCTCAACGAGAAGTTCATGGGCCACGAGGGCCCCACCGACGTGCTCGCGTTCCCGATCGACGACGACGACGTCGTGATCGGGCGCTCCCCGGACGGCTCGTCCAGCGGACCCGACCGCGGCCCCGTCGACGACATCCCGCTGCTGCTGGGCGACGTCGTGGTGTGCCCCGCGGTCGCCGCCCGCAACGCCCCGTCGCACGCCGGCACCTACGACGACGAGATCGCCCTGCTGGTCGTGCATGGCATCCTTCACGTGCTCGGCCACGACCACGCCGAGCCGGACGAGACCCAGATCATGCAAGGCCGCGAACGCGACCTGCTCGAGAAGTTCCACAGGAAGGCAACGTGAACACCCCCGACGACGATCCCGGCAGTCCCCAGGCCCCGCACGCGCACGCGTGGGGGGCCGTCCCTGTTGGTGGGAGCGGTCGATGCCAGAGCTGACCTCGGTCGACATCGCGATGGCCGTCGCCATCATCGTGTTGATCCTCATCTCGATCGCCACCGCGGTGGCCGAGACCGCGCTGGTGCGCATCAGCCGGGCCAAGGCCTCGGCACTCGCCGACGAGGGGCGTCCGGGCGGCAAGGCCCTGGCCTACCTCGTCGAGCAGCCCGAGCGGTGGCTCAACGCCCTGCTCCTGGTGGTGCTGATCTGCCAGATCGTGCAGGCGTCGCTCACCGGTGTGCTGTTCGGCAACCTGTTCGGTGCGTGGGGCGTCATCATCGCCACCACGCTCAACGTCACGGTCATGTACGTGTTCGCCGAGACCGCGCCCAAGACGTGGGCGATCCAGCACACCGAGCGGGCCGCCCTGGGCGCCGCCCGGCCGGTGAAGTGGCTGGCCGACTTCGCACCGCTGCGCGGCCTCGCCAAGTTCTTCATCGTCATCACGAACGTCATCCTCCCGGGCAAGGGCCTGAAGGAGGGGCCGTACGTGTCCGAGGAGGAGCTGCTCGCCGTCGCCGCCGAGGCGCACGAGTCGGCTGCCATCGACAAGGACGAGCGCCAGCTGATCGAGTCGATCATCGAGTTCGGCGACACCGTCGCCCGCGAGGTCATGGTGCCGCGGCCCGACATGGTCACGGTCAACCACGACTTCCGCGTCGCCGACGTGATGGAGGTCGTGATCCTCAACGGCTACAGCCGCATCCCGGTGCTCGGCGAGGGCATCGACGACGTCATCGGGCTCGTCTACGCCAAGGACCTGATGCGCGCCGAGCGCGACGGCCGGGAGAACGAGCCGGTCGCCAACTTCGCCCGCCCGGCCCGGGCGGTCCCGGAGACCAAGCCGGTCGCCGAGCTGCTGCGCGAGATGCAGGCCGACCAGTTCCACATGGCGGTCGTGATCGACGAGTACGGCGGCACCGCCGGCGTGGTCACGCTCGAGGACCTGATCGAGGAGCTCGTCGGCGAGATCGTCGACGAGTTCGACACCGAGGACGCCCGCTTCGAGCACGTGCCGTCGGGCGGGATGCGCGTCAGCGGCAGCCTCTCCATCGACGACGCCAACGACCTCCTCACCTGCGACCTCCCCGAGGGCGACTGGGACACGGTGAGCGGCCTGGTCCTGTCGGAGCTGGGCCGCATGGCCGTCTCCGGCGACGCCGTCGAGGTGCCCGGGGCCCGCATCACCGTCGAGCGGGTCCAGGGCCGTCGCATCATGCGCGTCCGGATCGAGGAGGTCGAGACGACGGACCAGGCCGACGTGGCCGAGCCCAGCACGACCAGCGACGAGTCGGCCGACACCGCGGACCGGAGCGCGTCGTGAAGTCGGGCTTCGTCACGCTCGTCGGCCGGCCCAACGTCGGCAAGAGCACGCTGCTCAACCACATCCTCGGCCAGAAGGTCACCATCGTCTCGGACAAGCCGCAGACGACCCGCACCCAGGTGCGCGGTGTGCTGACCCGGCCCGATGCCCAGGTGGTGTTCGTCGACACGCCCGGCATCCACAAGCCCCGCACGCTGCTCGGCGAGCGGCTCAACGACGCCGCCGACGCGGCCATCGGCGACGTCGACGTGGTGTGCCTGCTGGTCGACGCCACCATGCCCATCGGACCGGGCGACAAGTGGATCGCGCAGCGGGTGCCCGCCAACGCCATCGTCGTGGTCAACAAGACCGACAAGGCCGAGCCCACCCAGGTCCTCACCCAGCTCCACGCCGCCGCCGAGCAGCTCGCCGGCGGCAACGAGTACTTCCCGATCTCGGCGCGCACCGGAGAGGGCGTGCCCGAGCTGCTGGCGGCCATCCTCGACCGGCTCCCCGAGGGTCCGCAGTACTACCCCGACGACATGGTCACCGACGTCCCCGAGGCCTTCTGGGTGGCCGAGCTGGTGCGCGAGCAGCTCCTCGCCGTCACCCGCGACGAGGTCCCGCACTCGGTCGCTGCCCGCGTCACCGAGTGGGAGTGGCCCCGGATCCGCGTCGAGATCCTCGTCGAGCGCGACTCCCAGAAGGGGATCGTCATCGGGAAGAAGGGGAGCGTGCTCAAGGAGGTGGGCACCAACGTCCGCAAGCAGCTCCCGCCCGGCGCCTACGTCGAGCTCTTCGTCAAGGTCGACAAGGACTGGCAGCGCAAGTCCCGGGCCCTCGAGCGACTCGGCTACTGACGGTCAGCCGGCCTCGGCGTCGAGGGCCTTGAGGTAGGCCTCGACCTCGGCGCGGTCCTTGGTCCTCGGGAACGGGGGGAGGGCGTCGAGGAGGGTCCAGCGGTAGCTCTTGGCCTTGGCCAGGCGCGGGTCGAGGACGGCCACCACGCCTCGGTCGGTCTGCGAGCGGATCAGGCGCCCGGCGCCCTGGGCGAGCATCGTGGCGGTGCGGGGCAGGTCGATGGTGCGGAACGCCTCGGCCTTGGCCTGCTCCCGCCGGGCCTGGAGCAGCGGCTCGTCGGGGCGGGGGAACGGCAGCTTGTCGATGGTGACGAGCGACAGCGTCGGTCCTGGCACGTCGATGCCCTGCCAGAAGCCCATGGTCGCGAACAGGCTGGCGGTCGGGTCCTCGGCGAAGGCGGCGACGAGCGCCGGCTTGGGCAGGTCGCGCTGGCTGAGCAGCGGCCCGGGCAGGTCGTCCTTCAGTGCGGCGACGGCGGCGTCCATGGCGCGGTAGCTCGTGAACAAGCCGAGCGTGCGGCCGCCGGCGGCGGTGATGAGGGCGCGCAGCTCCTCGTGGACCGCCGCCTCGTACCCGGCGTTGCGGGGATCGGGCACGTGGGTGGCGCAGTACAGGAGGCCGTGGTGCTCGTAGTCGAACGGGCTGCCGACGTCGATGGCCTTGTGGTCGTCGCCCTCGAGCCCGAGCCGCTCGGAGACCCCGGGCGGCAGGGTGGCGCTGGTGAGCACGACGGGCCCGGCGTCCCACAGCCGCTCGCGCAACAGGTCGGCGACGTCGAGGGGTGCGACCCGGAGCCGCGGGTTGCTGTCGGGCCCCTCGACCCAGGCCACCGAGCCCTCGGGGACGTTCCGCGCCAGCGAGACGTCGGCCTGGAGGTGCCCGTTGAGCTGGACCGCTCGGTCCTTGCGGTTCTTGACCTCCTCGGAGGCGCTGTCCGGGATCTTGCGCAGCGCGCCGGCGAGCTTGTCGAGGCGGTTGCGCACGATGTCGAGCGTCGCCGCCACCTCCTCGGGGAGGCTGCCCTTGAGCCGCCGCCCGACGTGGTCGGCGAGGTTGGCCGACAGCAGGCTGGCGGACGACTCCACGTCGTCGACCGACGCGGGGTCGTCGAGGATCGCCCGGACCGAGCGGGCCAGGTTGTGGAAGCGGCCGGCGGACAGCTCGAAGCCGCAGGTGTCCGAGACGATGTCCTCGAGCTGGTGGGCCTCGTCGACGACGACCAGGTCGTGCTCGGGGAGGATGGCACCGTCGCTCGACAGGTCGAGGCCGAGCAGGTGGAGGTTCACGACCGTCACGTCGGCCTCGCCGGCCTTGCGCCGGGCGGCCTCGGCGAAGCAGGCGTCGCCCGAGGGGCACTTCCGGGCGCCGGGGCACTCCTGCGCCGACACGCTCACCGCAGCCCACGCCTGGGGCGACGGCTCGGCCAGCAGCTCGGCCCGATCCCCCGTCGGCGTGCTGGCCGCCCAGAGCTTGAGGGCGCTCAGCTCCGAGGGCGACGCCCGGTCCGCCAGGCCGTCGAGCGCGAGCTGGCCGGCCCCGGAGATCTCGGCGATGCGCTGCACGCACACGTAGTTCGAGCGGCCCTTCAGCACGGCGAACTCGAACGGGCGGTCGAGGTGCTCCTGCAGGAACGGCAGGTCCTTGCCGGCCAACTGGTCCTGGAGCGCCTTGGTGGCGGTGGCGACGACGGTCTTCTTGCCGGCGAGGATCGCGGGCACCAGGTACGCCCAGCTCTTGCCGGTGCCGGTGCCCGCCTGGGCGAGCAGGTGGCGCTGCCTCGAGATGGCCTCGGCCACCTCGGTCGCCATCTCCTCCTGGGGCTGGCGCCGCTCGCCGCCCGGCACGGCCTCGGCCAGCTTCGCCAGCGCAGCGACGGAGCGGTTCGAAGCGGCCACCGGCCGAACCTAGCGTCAGGTGGGCACGGCGGGAGCAGGGTCGCCGGGGTCGATGATCACACCGCCCCGGGTGGCGCCGACGGGCTGGACGCCCGGCAGGTTCGGGACGTGGATGGGGACCTGCAGGGTCCCCTCGCGGGCCTCGAACAGCACGGCGTTGAGCGTCGAGGAGTACACGAGGAGCCGGGCGAACAGGGCGAGCCAGGCCAGCAAGCCGAAGACGATGCCGATCGAGCCGTACAGCGCGGACGACTTGCTGATCATCTGCGGGACGTAGACGGCCCCGACGAGGACGAGGACCTCGAAGCCGATCGCGGCCATCACCGCACCGGGGAGGAGGTCGCGCCACGGCACCCGTCGGGTCCCCAGGCCCCAGAACATCCAGACGAAGACGACGGTGGCGATGGCCACGCTGAAGAGGATCGACAACACGGTCGCCACCGGTGCGGGTGCCCAATCGGGCAGGTACCGCAGGACGCCGCTCAGGAACACGAGCAGGGCGAAGCCGAGGGCCAGCGCCACGAGCCACGCCATCCCGAGCAGGCGGTCCTTGATGCCGTTCGAGCGCTCCTGCCACGGCAGTCGGACCCCGGCCTGGAGGGCGACGGCCACCGCCGACCCCGCCCACGCGAGGCCGAGGAGGCCGATGATGCTGGCGGCCTGCCGGCTGTCCGACGCCTTCTGCAGCGCGTCCGTCATGGCCTGGGCGCCCTGCCCGGTGAGGCCGAGCTTGTCGACGACGTCGCCGGCCAGGTCCTCGTTGCCGGCGTTCAGGAAGCCGACCACGGAGATGGCGACGAGGAGCAGCGGGAAGATCGACAGGAAGATCGTGACGGTGATGGCCGAGGCCGCGAACCCGCCGTTGATCTCGCCGACGCGCTCGTGCACGTCGAGCAGGCGGCCCAGCCAGGGCCACCGGCCACCCAGCCGCCGCAGCTTCTCCATCATGGGTGGTGCTCCTTCCGACCGCACAGGGACTACCCGCGGCCCCCGTCACCGAGACCGTCGGCACGGAACGGTAGGTTGCGAAACGTGGACCTCACGGGCATCGACATGAACAACATCCCGCGCCACGTCGCCGCGGTCATGGACGGCAACGGGCGCTGGGCGACCCAGCGGGGGCTCAAGCGCACCGAGGGCCACGCCGCCGGCGAGGAGGCGCTGTTCGACACGCTCGACGGCGCCATCGAACTCGGCCTCGACTGGTTCACCGTCTACGCCTTCAGCACCGAGAACTGGAAGCGGCCCACCGACGAGGTCCGCTACCTCATGGGCTTCAACAAGGGCATCCTCGACCGCCACGCCGAGGACCTCCACTCCCGCAACGTGCGGATCCAGTTCATCGGCCGCCGCGACTGGCGGGTGCCGCGGGGCGTCGCCGGCCGCATCGACTGGGCCACCGACCTCACCAAGGACAACACCGGCCTCACGTTCACCATCGCCTTCAACTACGGCGGCCGGGCCGAGATCATCGACGCGGTGAAGCAGCTCGTGGCCGACGGGGTCAAGCCCGACAAGATCAACGAGAAGACGATCCGCGAGCGCCTGTACGACCCCCGCATGCCCGATCCGGAGCTGATGGTCCGCACGTCGGGCGAGTTCCGCATCTCGAACTACCTGCTGTGGGAGCTGGCCTACAGCGAGCTGGTGTTCACCGACGTCCTCTGGCCCGACTTCCGCAAGCAGCACCTCGCCGACGCCATCCGCGAGTACCAGGCGCGCGAGCGGCGCTTCGGCGCGGTCACCTCGTAGGGGAGCGGCGGCCGTGGCCCTCTACCGCGACCAGGGCATCGTGCTGCGCACCTACAAGCTGGGCGAGGCCGACCGCATCGTGTCGTTCATGACCGAGCGCCACGGCAAGGTCCGGGCGGTGGCCAAGGGCGTGCGCAAGACCAAGTCGAAGTTCGGGGCCCGCCTCGAGCCGCCCACCCACGTCGCGCTCCAGCTGTACGAGGGCCGTGAGCTCGACATCGTCACCCAGGCCGAGTCGATCGACCACTTCCGCGCGATCCGCGAGGACCTCGACCGGCTGACCCGGGCGGTCACGATGCTGGAGGCCGTCGACCAGCTCTCGCTCGAGCGGGAGCCGAACCCCGAGCTGTACAAGATGCTCCTCGGCGGCCTGAAGGCCATCGCCGAGCGCAACAGCGCCCTGCTCGTGGCCGGCTTCCACTGGAAGCTGCTCGCCCTGGAGGGGTTCCGGCCGGTCGTCGAGCACTGCGCGGCGTGCGAGCGAGAGGACGGGCTGGTGGCCTTCGACCCCGACGTCGGCGGCCTCCTCTGCACCGACCACCGCCAGGGGACCCGCGTCTCGCCGGAGGCGGTGGCGATGCTCCAGGAGATCCTGGGCGGCCGCTTGGCCACGGCGCTCGAGCGGCCCGCCTCGCCCGGCACCCACGAGGTCGATCAGCTGGCCACGCGGGTGATGGAGCACCACCTGGAGCGGCGGCTGCGGTCGGTGGGCCTGCTCGAGTAGCGGGCCCGTCGGCTCATCGCGCGGGGACCCAGGCCTGCTGGGCGTCGTCCCACTGGAACCAGGTGCCGCTCGCCTGGTCGTAGCGGACGTAGGTGTTGCGGGCCGGGTCGAACACCGGCGCGTCGATGCCGGCGCTGCCTGCCGCCGCGGGCACGGCGGGCGCTGCACCGGGCACGGCGTACGGGTCGCGGTTCTTGACGTGCAGGTGCCCGGGGATGTGGAGGAGCCGGCCCTCGGCGCTGCGGTGCACGACGTAGGTGCCGGCCACCATGTCGCCGACGCGGCGGTGGCCCTTGCTGTTGAACGAGGTGAGCAGGCCGGGGAGGAAGCAGCACGCCGTGTCGACGACGAGGAGCAGCCACCGCACGAGGTTGCGGCCCAGCCCGGCCCGCTGCCCCCGGGCGGTGACGACCCGCAGGCCGAAGATGAGCTTGCCCGCGGTGCCGCCGGCGATGGCGGAGAGCACCACGTAGTTGAGGAGGCCGAACCCGATCGAGGCCGCCCAGAACTGGACCTGGACGGCCCGGAGGTCGTCGCCCGATGCGACGCGGGCGGAGTCGCCCCACGCGATGCAGACGTGGCTGCGGCTCGACCCGTCGGACACGTCGTTGATGCCGTCGCAGAGCTGTCGCGCGGCCGCGGGGGAGCCGGCGGGCACCTCGTCGAAGTGGCTCGCGCCGAACAGGAGGAAGACCCCCACCACGACGACGGTGCCGATGATGAGGTCGACGATGTAGGCGCCGATGCGGCTGCCCATGATCTTCGTCGGGTCGGTGAGCGCTCCACCGAACGCGGTCATCGCTGTCTCCTCCGCCGGTTCACGTGTCGATCGGCCGCCAGTGCTCGTGCTTCTCGTCCCACTGGACCCACATCTCGACGGCCCGGTCGTACTGGATGTACGTGTCCCGGTCGTCGTCCCAGTGGGGGCCGTCGCTCTGCGGAGGCGCCGGCTGGTGGGCCGGCGGGTAGGCCGGCGGGTAGCTCGGCGGGCCGTAGGAGGCCGGCGGCCCGTAGCCGGGCGGCGGGGGCGGCGGGGCGTAGCCCGGGGGCGGGGCGTACCCCGGCGGCGGCAGGTGGAAGACGTAGGGCGCCGGCGGCTGCGGGGCCGGGATCACGATGGGGGAGCCCACGAACTCCTTGCGCACCACGAAGGTGCCGGCGACCCGGTCGCCGAAGCGCTGGTGGCCGGGGCGGGTCACCATCAGGGTCCCGCCGACCGCGGGGAGCCCGCAGGTGATGGCGTCGACCAGCCACAGGAACGTCCGGGTGAACGACTTCCACACGCCCGCGCGGTTGCCGTGCACGTCGACGACCCGCAGGCCCAGCAGGAGCTTGCCGATGCTGCCCCCGGTGAGGCCCTGGAGCAGGACGTAGAAGACGGCGTTGGCCAGCCACACGCCGTCGAACGAGCCCTTGACCCACACGACGACCGCTTCGTCCTGGTAGGGGCTGCAGGCCCGGCGGCCGCCGTCCTGGTCGATCCCGTTGCAGTACTCGATCGCCTCCTGGGTGGTGGCGAACTGCTTCTGGCTGATGTCGACGCCGCCGGTGGCCATGAGGGTCCCGGCCGCGAGCGCCAGGAAGAACAGCAGGTCGATGGTCCAGGCGCAGATCCGACGGGCCTCGACGCGCGTCGGGTCGACCAGGAGTGCGGAGGGTGCCGTCACCGACCGAACCCTAGTGAGTGGCGCGGATGCCCCTGTCGAACGCACTCCGGAGGGGTTGGTGCCGCCCGGTATCGTGGCCAGCTATGTCTTCCCCTGCCCCCGATCCCACGCTCTTCGACAAGGTCGTCAACCTGACCAAGCGACGCGGCTTCGTCTTCCCCTCGTCGGAGATCTACGGCGGCTTCCGGTCCACGTACGACTACGGGCCCATCGGCGTCCTGCTCCTCCGCAACGTGAAGGACGCCTGGTGGCGCTCGATGGTGCAGCTGCGCCACGACGTCCTCGGCCTCGACGCCGCCATCCTCTCGCCGCCCGCGGTGTGGGAGGCGTCCGGCCACCTGGCGAACTTCACCGACCCGCTCGTCGACTGCAAGAACTGCAAGGAGCGGTTCCGCCTCGACAAGCTCGACGACCCGCACACCTGCCCGAACTGCGGCGAGAAGGACTCGTTCACCGAGGCCCGCAACTTCAACCTGATGTTCAAGACCTACGCCGGCCCCGTCGAGGGCAAGGGCGCCGAGGTCTTCCTCCGGCCCGAGACGGCGCAGGGCATGTTCACCAACTTCGCCAACGTGCTGCAGACGAGCCGCAAGAAGCCGCCGTTCGGCATCGCCCAGATCGGCAAGTCGTTCCGCAACGAGATCACGCCCGGCAACTTCGTGTTCCGGACCCGTGAGTTCGAGCAGATGGAGATGGAGTTCTTCGTGCCGCCCGCCGAGGCGGAGGAGTGGTACCAGTACTGGCGCAACGAGCGCTTCCAGTGGTACCTGGACCTGGGCATGCCAGCCGACAAGCTGCGCCTCCGGGACCACGACGCCGACGAGCTCAGCCACTACTCGTCGGGCACCGCCGACGTGGAGTTCCTGTTCCCGTGGGGCTGGGACGAGCTCGAGGGCATCGCCAACCGCGGCAGCTACGACCTCACCGCCCACGCCAACGCGTCGGGGGAGAAGCTCGACTACTTCGACCCGCAGACCAACGAGCGGTACACGCCGCACGTCATCGAGCCGGCGGCGGGCGCCACCCGCACGATGATGGCGTTCCTGATGGCCGCGTACGACGAGGAGGAGGTCCGGGGCGAGACCCGCACGGTCCTGCACCTGCACCCCCGCCTCGCCCCCTACAAGGTGGCGGTGCTGCCGCTGTCGAAGAAGCCCGAGCTCACCGGCCCGGCGCAGGAGCTGCTGGCCCGGCTGCAGCCGCACTTCATGTGCGACTACGACGAGACCCAGAACATCGGCAAGCGCTACCGCCGCCAGGACGAGCTGGGCACGCCGCTGTGCATCACCTTCGACTTCGAGTCGGTCGACGACCAGGCCGTCACCGTGCGAGACCGGGACACGATGGAGCAGGACCGGGTCCCGCTCGACCAGATCGTGGAGCACGTCCGCACCAAGCTCGGCCTCTGATCAGCCGCCCCCGCAGTGGGGGAGGACGTACGGATCCATGTCGTGCCGCGCGGCGGCGACGTCTCGGTCGTAGTCCTCGAGGTCGTGCAGGCCGATGCCGTCGGCCAGTGCACGCAGGTCGGCGTCCGAGGCCTGGCTGAGGATCCCGTAGTAGCGGGCCCGCACGTTCCGGTAGTCCGTGATGTCGGGGACGCCGTCCGAGGGCCCGGCGTGGATCATCTCGGCCATCGCGTCGCCCCAGGCGCTGCGGTCGGCCGCCCACGCCCGGAACTCGGTGAAGTCGCGCTGGCTGCGCTCGATCGGGGGGCTGCTCCGCTCCTCCTCGGCAGCCTTGGACCAGTTCGTGCACAGGGTCTCGAGGTCGCGCGGCACGTTGGAGGGGTAGGTGACGGCGGCCTCGACGTCGGGTGCGACGGTCGCCGGCGGCGCCGCGTTCCAGGCCGCGAGGTCCTCGGACAGCTGGCGCTGCCGCTCCTCGGCGGGGGTCGCCTGCATGGCGAAGAACGCCACGGCGCCTCCGAGGCCGATGACTGCTGCTGCCACCGCGACCGCCTTGCGGGCGCGCGGGGAGGCGGTCCGGGGCGCCTTCGGCGGCTTGGCGGCCGGCTCCTGGGGCTCGGTCGGGCGGGTGAACGGCCCCATGTCGGGGATGGGCGGACCGGCCGGCTCGCCCTTGTGGTACGACGCTCGGAGCGTCGCGACCTGCTCGGGCGTGAGGTCGCTGGTCGGGCCGACCGACCCCAGGCCCAGGGCTTCGGCCCGCTCGGCCACATCGGGCGACCGCTCGTCGAGCTCCATCGCCAGTTGGTACAGCTGCATGAGCGACGTCGCCCTCCTCCAGGGTTGTCATCGGAGGTTTGGGCCAGACCTTGACCATCTGCCCCGGTCCCGTTCGTCACCGCGCCCCTGGCCTGCGGGCGGGATTCGGATGCGAGGGGGAGGGCAGTGGTGCTCGTAGACTGCGCAGACCGGGAGGGAGTATCCCTCGTGGCCATCACGTCAGCACGGTGCCCTCACGGCACCCGGGGTGGCCAGTTCCTTCGGGAGCGGAGAGACTTCCGGCTGTAGGACCCTGATCCACCGCACAGCCGGAGTACTTCTTTGTCATCCCTCCTGTTGGCCGCAACCGACGCCAACAACACGTTCGTCAACCTCGACATCCACATCTGGGAGTGGGTGGCCCTCATCGGGTTCATCACGCTCCTGTTGATGCTGGACCTGCTCCTGGTGCACCGCCGGCCCCACGAGATCCACTTCAAGGAGGCGGCGATCGAGTCCGCCATCTGGATCTCGATCGGCCTCGCGTTCACCGGCGTCATCTACTACATCGGCAAGACGTCGGGCGTCGCTCCCGACGGCACCCACGGCATCGACGTGGGCGCCAAGGCCGCCGGCGAGTACATCTCGGGCTTCCTGCTCGAGAAGTCGCTCAGCGTCGACAACGTCTTCGTCTGGGCCGTGATCTTCACGTACTTCGCCGTGCCGAAGATGTACCAGTTCCGGGTGCTCTTCTGGGGCATCTTCGGTGCCCTGGTGCTGCGTGCCGGCTTCATCTTCGCCGGCTCGGCGCTCATCGAGCGCTTCACCGTGACCCTCGCCGTCTTCGGCGCCATCCTCCTCTACACGGCCTACAAGCTGGCGTTCCAGGAGGAGACCGAGGTCGACCCCGAGAAGTCGATCGTGCTGCGGGCCGTCCGGAAGGTCGTGCCATCCACGGACAAGCTCGACGGGCAGAAGCTCTTCACCGTCCAGAACGGCAAGCGCCTGGCCACCCCGCTGTTCGCGGTGCTGGTCATGGTCGAGACCACCGACGTCGTGTTCGCCGTCGACTCCGTCCCGGCCATCTTCAGCGTGTCCCGCGAGCAGTTCATCGTGTTCAGCTCGAACGCCTTCGCCATCCTCGGCCTGCGGGCCCTGTACTTCCTGCTCGGCGGGATGCAGGACAAGTTCCGCTACCTCCACTACGGCCTGGGCGCCATCCTCGGCTTCGTCGGCGTGAAGATGCTGATCACCTTCGCCGCCGCCCAGTTCGAGTGGCCGTCGAAGGACTTCCACTTCCCGACGTTCGTCTCGCTCGGCGTGATCTTCGGCATCCTCGTCATCACGATCGTGGCGTCGCTGTGGGCCGAGAAGCGCGACCCGAGGACCATCGAGGCGCACATGCCCGGTCACGCCACGCTGACCGAGCGCAAGCAGCGCGGCGACGACCTCGACGGCGACGGCGAGCCCGACCCCATGGAGGAGGTCGGGGTCCTCGGCCAGGACGACGCCGACCCGAACACCTGACTGGGCCGGAAGGCCTGATCACCTGATCCGAAGGACGGTGCCAGCAGCGTCGCTGGTACCGTCCGCCGGATGATCCGGCCCCCTGCACGCCTGCGCTGATGGGCATCGTCGACGAGGACATCCAACGGGTCCGCGACACCGCCGACATCGTGGCGGTCATCTCCGCCCACACGCAGCTGAAGAAGCAGGGCGCCAACTGGAGCGGGCTCTGCCCGTTCCACGGCGAGAAGAGCCCGTCGTTCTCGGTCAACGCCGACAAGGGCGTCTTCTACTGCTTCGGGTGCCAGGCCAAGGGCGACGTCATCTCGTTCGTCCGCGACATCGACCACCTCGACTTCGCGGGCGCCGTCGAGTTCCTGGCCGCCAAGTCGGGCATCACCCTCCGCTACACCGACCGGGCCGAGGGCGACCGGCGCGAGGCCCGGGGCAAGCTCCGGGAGGCGATGGCGGCGGCGGTGGAGTGGTACCACCAGCGGCTCCTCACCGGCGCCGACTCCGGCGCTGCTCGCCGCTACCTGCGCGACCGCGGCTTCGACGGGGACCGGGTGCGCCAGTACAAGATCGGGTGGGCCCCCGACGACTGGGACCAGCTGGTGAAGGCCCTCCCGTTCTCCGCGAAGGTCCTGCGGGACGCCGGGCTCGGCCGCGAGAGCAAGGTCGGCGGCACCAACGACTTCTTCCGGGCCCGGGTCCTGTTCCCGATCTTCGACGTGCAGGGCGACCCCATCGGCTTCGGCGGCCGCATGATGCCCGGCGGCCGGCCCCCCAAGTACCAGAACACCCCCGAGACGTCGCTCTACCGCAAGAGCAAGGTGCTCTACGGCCTGAACTGGGCCAAGGACGAGGCCGTGCGGGAGAACGAGGTCATCATCTGCGAGGGCTACACCGACGTGATCGGCTTCGCCGAGGTCGGCCTCCACCGCGCGGTCGCCACCTGCGGCACCGCGCTCACCGACGACCACGTCCGCACCCTCCAGCGCTTCGCTCCGAAGCTGGTCCTGGCCTTCGACCCCGACGCCGCCGGCCAGGCCGCCGCCGACCGGGTGTACGAGTGGGAGCGCAAGCACGAGGTCGAGGTCGCGGTCGCCGCCCTCCCGCCCGGTGGCGACCCCGCCGACCTGGCCCGGTCCGACCCGGCGGCGCTGCGGGCATCGATCGAGAACGCCCAGCCGTTCCTCGGCTTCCGCATCGACCGCATCCTGGCCGCCGCCGACCTGCGCACCCCCGAGGGCCGCGGCAAGGTGGCCGAGGTGGCGCTCGCTGCGGTGGCCGAGCACCCGAACGAGTTCGTGCGCGACCAGTACGTGATGACCATCGCCGAGCGGTGCCGCCTCGACCCGGACCGCCTCCGTGCCTCGCTGCGGTCGGGCGGGACCCGGCCGAGGGTGCGCGTCGAGCGGGAGGTGCGGAGGCCGGCGCGGGCGGTCACCCCGCAGACCGAGGCCCTGCGCCTGGCCATCGCCGACCCGGAGACGATGCTGCCGCTGCTGCACCCGGCCCTGTTCGAGGACCCGCTCCAACGGGCCGCCCTCGCCGCGCTCGACGCCTCCGGCGGCGATCTGCACCTCGCCGTCGAGGACGCGGACCCCCTCGTCGGCGAGCTCCTGTCTCGCCTCGCGGTGGAGGAGACGCCGGCCGATCCGATCGACGTGCGGCGCTTCTTGCTGCGCGATCTGGGGGCGCGCGTCCTCGCTGACCTGGGCCGCGATCTGAACGGGTGGACCGGCGACTTCCGCAGCGACGACTACCGGCTCATCGTCGAGCAGCATGCGTGGCTGAAGCACCGGCTCGAATCCATCGGTCCCGACGCGCCGCACGATCCGATCGGCGAAGATGAGTTGCTAGCGTGGCTCGCACAGAGGGGGGAGGGATCCGCATGAACGACATGGCTGCTGCTCCCACCACCGACCCGACTGCCTGGGATGAACTGATCCAGCGAGCGAAGGCCGACGGCTCGCTCACGATCTCGCAGGCGGAACTGCTCGAGGTCGTCGACATCGACGTGGAGAAGCTCGACCAGGAGATCGAGGCCATCCGGCGGATCCTCGGCGAGCACGGCATCACCCTCGACGAGGAGATCGACGTCGCCGCCCTGGCCGCCGAGCTCGAGGCCCAAGCCGAGCGCGACGCCATCGTCCACGTGAACGAGGTGCTGGCCGACCCGCTGGGCGGCATCGACATCGCCACCGACGACGAAGCCTCGCGCCGCCGCCTCCGGCTGGTGAAGAGCACCCGGGCCACCGCCGACCGCTCCGGTTCCGGCAGCGCCGACCCGGTCCGGGTGTACCTCAAGGAGATCGGCCGGGTCCCGCTGCTCACCGGCATGGAGGAGGTCTCCCTCGCCAAGCGGATCGAGGCGGGCGGCCAAGCCGCCGTGCGCCTCGCCGAGCTGGAAGCCGCCGGCCGCATCGACGAGCTCGACGTCGCCGCCCGCCGCCGCCTCGAGCGCACCTCCCGTGACGGCGAACGGGCCAAGAGCGACCTGATCCAGGCCAACCTGCGGCTCGTCGTCTCCATCGCCAAGCGCTACGTCGGCCGGGGCATGCACCTGCTGGACCTGATCCAGGAGGGCAACCTCGGCCTGATGCGTGCGGTCGAGAAGTTCGACTACACGAAGGGCTTCAAGTTCTCCACGTACGCCACGTGGTGGATCCGCCAGGCCATCACCCGGGCCATCGCCGACCAGGCCCGCACCATCCGCATCCCGGTGCACATGGTCGAGTCGATCAACAAGGTCCACCGGATCCAGCGCCAGATGATGCAAGAGCTCGAGCGGGAGCCCACGATCGAGGAGCTGGCCAACAAGGTCGACATGACCCCCGATCGGGTGAGGGAGATCATGCGGATCTCCCAGGACCCGCTCTCGCTCGACTCGCCCGTCGGCGAGACCGACGACTCGCAGCTGTCCGACTTCATCGAGGACACCCAGGCCGACGCCCCCGCCGAGATGGCCGCTCGCAACATGCTGGGCAAGGCCGTGGTCGAGGCGCTGTCGGAGCTGAGCGACCGGGAGAAGGAGGTCGTGCGGCTCCGCTTCGGCCTCGACGACGGCCAGGCCCGCACCCTCGAGGAAGTGGGCAAGGAGTTCGGCGTGACCCGGGAGCGGATCCGCCAGATCGAGGCCAAGACCCTCGCGAAGCTCCGCAACCCGAACCGCAGCCAGAAGCTCCGCGACTACCTCGACGGCGACTGACGCCCCTCACGTCGTTCCGCCTGGTCAGCCCCGGTTTCGGCGCGTCCCCAGCCGCCCAGGTGCGCGATCGGCCCCGAATCGCGGGTTCGTCCGGGGTGGTCGCCGCTGCTAGGTTGACCCCTCGCCTTCGGAGGTAGCTCAGCTGGCAGAGCAGCTGACTGTTAATCAGCGGGTCGTGGGTTCGAGCCCCACCCTCCGAGCCACGAGAAGCCGGTCCGAAAGGGCCGGCTTCTGTCGTTTCCGGCTCTCAGATGTCGGACTGCGTCCGACAGCAGCTGACTGTTCATCAGGTGGGGTTGTGGTGGGTTGGAGCCCCACCCTCCGAGCCAGATCAAGCCGGTCCTTCGGGGCCGGCTTGTGACGTTTCCGGCTCTCAGGTGTCGGACTGCGTCCGACAGCAGCTGACTGTTCATCAGGTGGGGTTGTGGTGGGTTGGAGCCCCACCCTCCGAGCCACGAGAAGCCGGTCCGAAAGGGCCGGCTTCTGTCGTTTCCGGCTCTCAGGTGTCGGACTGCGTCCGACAGCAGCTGACTGTTCATCAGGTGGGGTTGTGGTGGGTTGGAGCCCCACCCTCCGAGCCACGAGAAGCCGGTCCGAAAGAGCCGGCTTCTGTCGTTTCCGGCTCTCAGGTGCGGCGGGTGCGCGCCGCGGTCCCGGCGGGGGCCGGGGTGCGGTCAGTCGATCTCGGTGCCGTCGGGGCGGAGGACGTGGAGGCGGCCGCGTGGGTCTCGGTAGACGGTGAAGCCGTGTTCTTTGAGCCGGTTGTGCCGCCCGCAGAGGGGTGCCCCGTTGCCGCTGTCGGTTCTGCCGCCGGTTCTCCGGGGGATGAGGTGGTCGATCTGGCAGTGGCTGACGGTGGTGTGGCAGCCGGGCCAGGGGCAGGTGGTGGCGGTGAGCTTGACGGCGTGGCGCAGCGGCCCGGTGTAGAGGGT
>DATMGQ010000035.1:0-13257 GCA_035555395.1 Acidimicrobiales bacterium | reverse complement strand
AGGCCTTGTTCGCCTTCAGCAGCGCCTTCAGGTCCGGGCTGGTGACCTTCTCGATGGCCTCGGCGGCCATCCAGGCGTGGGTGGTGACCCCGGCGGCCCCGGCCGGCTGGGCCGGGACCAGCGCGAGTGCGCCGACGGCGGTGAGCAGCGCCAGTCCGGCGGCCGCGGCGCGGCCGACCAGGCGTGAAGAGCGGATCATGCGGTTCTCCCCCTTGGTGACCGGGACACCCTATGGGGCCGAGGTGGACCGCAGGTGATCGCCGGGGGTCCGGGAGGTGGCCGGGCGCCGAGGGGTTGGCGGGACTTCCCACAACGGACCCAGGAGATTCCCAGGAAGCGGGCGCAGCATGCCCCGCATGGCCACGACCATGGATCCCCCCACCGCCGCCGACGTCGCCACCTCCAGCGGCCCGCTGGGCGCCGCCGGCGTCAGCGGTCCGCCCACCCCCGAGGGCCCGCCCCACGCGCAGGGTGCGAGTCGGCCCGCAGGCCGAGGGCGGGTGCACCGCCTCTGGCGCGGGCCAGACGACGATCCCCGCTGGGCCCGGCCGGCGCTGTTCGTGCTCCTCGGCGCCGCCGCCGTGCTCTACCTGTGGGGCCTCGGAGCCTCGGGCTGGGCCAACAGCTTCTACTCGGCGGCCGTCCAGGCCGGGACGCACAGCTGGAAGGCGCTCTTCTTCGGGTCGTCGGACGCCTCGAACTCGATCACGGTCGACAAGCCGCCCGTCTCGCTCTGGGCGATGGGGATCTCGGCCCGGATCTTCGGGGTCAACGCGTGGAGCATCCTCGTCCCGCAGGCGCTCGCCGGGGTGGCATCGGTCGGCCTGCTATTCGCCGCGGTGAAGCGGTGGTACGGCGCCGCCGCCGGGCTGATCGCCGGCGCGGTGCTGGCGCTCACCCCGGTCGCCACGCTGATGTTCCGCTTCAACAACCCCGACGCGGTGCTCGTCCTGCTCCTGATCGGCGCGGCGTACGCCCTGCTGCGGTCGCTGGAGGCGGCGAGCACGCGTTGGCTGCTGCTCGCCTGGTCGCTGGTCGGCACCGCGTTCCTCACGAAGATGCTCCAGGCGCTCCTCGTGGCGCCGGCCTTCGCCCTCGTCTACCTGGTGTGCGCGCCGACGCCGTTCCGCCGACGCTTCGTCCAGTCGGTGCACGCCTTCATCGCCCTGGTGGTGTCCGCCGGCTGGTGGATCGCGATCGTCGAGCTGTGGCCGGCCTCGTCCCGCCCGTACATCGGCGGTTCGCAGGAGAACAGCATCCTCGAACTGGTGCTCGGGTACAACGGCCTGGGCCGGCTGACCGGCAACGAGACCGGCAGCGTCGGTGGTGGCGGCGGCACCGGGATGTGGGGCGAGACCGGCTGGAACCGCATGTTCAACGGCGAGTTCGGGTCCCAGGCGTCGTGGCTGCTGCCGGCGGCGTTCGCCCTGCTCGCCATCGGGCTGGTGCTCCGGGGCCGGGCCGCTCGGACCGATCGGTCCCGTGCGGCCTACCTCGTGTGGGGCGGCTGGCTGGCGGTCACGACCGTCGCCTTCAGCTTCGGCAAGGGGATCATCCACCCGTACTACGCCGTCGCCCTCGCCCCGGCGATCGGTGCGCTCGTCGGCATGGGCGCCGTCGACCTGTGGCGCCGGCGGACCGCCTGGTGGGCCCGGGCCTCGATGGGGCTCACGACTGCCGGCTCGGCGTGGTGGTCCTACCAGCTGATGCACCGGGCACCGGACTGGGCGCCCGGCCTGCAGACGGCCGTCCTCGTCGGTGGCCTCGCCGTCGGGGCCCTGCTGATCGCCGCCCCCACGCTCACCGGCCGGGTCGGCACCGCCCTCGCCATCAGTGCGATCGTGGTCGGCCTCGCCGGGCCGACGGCCTACAGCCTGCAGACCGCCGCCACCACGCACTCGGGCTCGCTCCCGAGCGCCGGGCCCTCGGCCTCCGGCGGCTTCGGCCGACCCGGCGGGATGGGCGGCTTCGGCGGCATGCGGGGCGGCTTCCCCGGCGGCGGCAACGGCCAGCTCCCGACGTTCCCGGGTGGCGGAACCGGCGGCGGACAGCGCACCGGTGGGGGTCAGGGCAACGCCGGCGGACTCCTCACCGGCAGCACCTCGTCCGACCAGGTCACGGCGCTGCTCCAGGCCGACGCCGGCGACTACACGTGGGTGGCCGCCGCGGTCGGCTCCAACTCGGCCTCCGGCTTCCAGCTCGCCTCGGACGAGCCGGTCATGGCCATCGGCGGCTTCAACGGCTCCGACCCCAGCCCGACCCTCGAGCAGTTCCAGCAGTACGTCGCCGACGGCCAGATCCACTACTTCGTCAGCGGCGGTGGCTTCGGAGGCATGGGCGGGGGCACGGGCGGCAGCAACGCCTCCAGCGAGATCCGCTCCTGGGTGGAGGCGAACTTCACCGCCACCACCGTCGACGGGGTCACCCTCTACGACCTCACCGCCAGCAGCTGACCCCGATGTCCGGTATCGATGCGAGCGTCAGGAAGGGCCGAAGCCATCGGAAAGAACCTCGGAATAGATCGAACATATGTTCGCTTCTGGGGTCGGGCCGAGCTACCATGGGGTGCATGACCCCGCCACGTGACTTCGACGCCGCCTCGGCGGGGGGTTCGCTGCCTGAGGTCGACGAGTACGACGCGATCGTCCTGGAGCTCGATCAGCTACAGGGCACGCTCAACGCCACCGAGGCGCGGGTGGTCGAGCTCACCAAGCGGGCCATCGAGATCGGCGTGTCGGGCGGCACGAACCTGTCGCCGGCCCAGTGGCTGGAGTGGCGGGCGGGCATGGCTCCCGGCCGCGCTGCCGATCTCGTGCGCCTGGCGAAGCGGTCCGACGAGCTGCCGCACACGGTCGCCGCGCTCAGCGCTGGCGAGCTCAGCCTCGACCAGGCGGCACTGGTCGCTCGCCACGTGCCGGCTCGCTACGACCAGTCGGCGGCCCGGGTGGCCTCCTGCTGCACCGTCCGCCAGCTCCGCAAGGCGCTCCCGTGGTTCCGCGACCCCAAGCCCGAGTCCGAGGCGAAGCCGGGTGCCGCCGACGACGCCGCGCACGTCACCTCGGGCTACGACGAGCACGGCTACTTCTGCACCGCCCGCCTCCCGGAGTCGCTGGGCGCGGTGGTCGACCAGGCGCTCAAGGCGATGCTCGAGGACCTGAAGCGCCAGGCGAAGGCCGACGCTCCGGAGGGATCGGACCCGCAGCCCGTGAGCCTGGCCGATGCCCTCGTCGCCCTGGCCGAGACGGCCCTCCAGGCCGGGGAGGCCGCTCGGCCCGGCACCGACCGGTACCTCGTGCACGCCCACCTCGAGGCCGGCCCGCACGGCCTCGAGCTGATGAGCCACCTCGGCATCCCGCTCCCCGAGGGCCAGCGACGCCACATCCTCTGCGACGCCAAGCTGCGCGGCCTGGTCCACGACGAGACCGGCGCCCCGCTGGGCTCCGGCCGCACCACGCGAGCCATCAACCGGCGGATGCGTCGGGCGATCGAGCACCGCGACGGCGGCTGCTCGGTGCCCGGATGCGGTCGCACCCACGGCCTCGAGATCCACCACATCTGGCACTGGGAGGACGGCGGCCCCACCGAGACGTGGAACCTCGTGGCCCTCTGCGCCTACCACCACGCCTGCCACCACCGGGGCGCGCTCGGCATCGAGGGCAACGCCGACCTGCCGCGCCACACCGCGCCGGGGGTCGTGTTCACCGATGCGTGGGGTCACGCGCTGGACCCGGTCGGCTCGCCCATCCGGCCCGCGCCTCGTCCGGCCGACGTCTCGCCCGTCGAGCACCTCGCCGACGCTGCCGCGCTCCTCGGCGTCACGGCCCGGCCGTACCTCGGACCCACCGGGGAGCGACTCGACCGCCACGGCTTCTACCTCCGCCCCGACGGACCCGACCCCGCGGACGTCGATGCCCCCGGTGCGGGGCCCGAGGAGGGCGACGCGGTCGCCGAACCGCCGCCTGCGGTCGCCGGACGGCGGCCCCGCGAGGCGGCGCCGGATCCGAACGGGCCCCTCGCCAGCGCCCACCTCGACCCCACGTGGGCGGGTCCCCGGGCGCGCTGACCCTGGTCCCGCGCGGATCCGGCTCGCCCGCTTCCGCCTCATCCGTCGTCCACCCGGCTTCCCGCCGGGTCGTCGGCGCGCCCAGCAGCCAGGCGGTGCGGCGACATCGTCCTACGATCGCCGGGTGAGCTGGCCGCGCCGATACGAGGAGCACGCTGCGCAAGAGCCGCGCGAGGTGGCGCCGCTCATCCCGGCGGCCACGGTGGTCGTGCTGCGGGACCACGTCGACGGCGGCGTCGAAGCGCTGATGGTCCGACGGAACTCCAAGCTCGAGTTCGCCGGCGGCATGTGGGTGTTTCCCGGCGGCCGGGTCGATGACACCGATCGCGCCGACCTCGCAGCCGACGACGCCGAGGAAGCGGCGCGGCGCGCCGCGGCCCGCGAAGCCGCCGAGGAAGCGGGCCTCGAGCTCGACGCCGACGCCCTCGTGTGGTTCTCCCACTGGACGCCGCCGCCGATCTCGCCCAAGCGCTTCTCGACCTACTTCTTCGCGACGGCTGCGCCCTCGGCGGACCTGGTGGTGACGATCGACGGCGGCGAGATCCACGACCACGCGTGGATGCGGCCCCGCACGGCCATGGCCCGCCGGGACGCGCACGAGATCGAGCTCAGCCCGCCGACATGGATCACCCACGAGGAGCTCGCCCGGCACGACACCGTCGACGCGGCCCTGGGCGCGTTCCGAGCGCGAGCAGCCGAGCACTTCGCCACCCAGATCGCGCTGATCGGCGAGCACGCCGTCGCGATGTACGACGGCGACGCCGCCTACGGCGGCGGCGACCCCGAGGCCGAAGGGGCCCGCCACCGGCTCTGGATGTCCGACGACGGCTGGCGGTACGAGCGCGACGGCTGGAATGGGTAGCGACCCGGCCGGCAGGGCTCGGCGGGGGACCTAGGTTGGCCCGCCATGACGGGGGAACGGATCGAGATCGACGGCGGGCGGACCGGGCTGGTGCTCGGGATCGGCGAGGACCGGCGGCTCCACCAGCTGGCCCTCGGCGGCCCTGACGCCCGGGCTGCCGAGCAGGCGTTCCCGACGCTGCTGTACCCGCTGGCGTACCCGACCTTCGGCGAGGAGGTCCTGCGGGAACCGGCCCTGCGCGTCACCCACGGCACCGGGTCGCCGTCGACGCGGCTCGTGGTCGACGGGTGGTCCGAGCAGCTGCACCCGCACGGGCGCGTCCACCGCGTCGAGCTGGTCGACCGGGTGGCGCCGCTCGTGGTCACGCTGTGCTGGCGGACGTGGCCGGCCTACGACCTGGTCGAGCAGTGGGTCGAGGTCATCAACACCGGCGACGCGCCGGCGACCATGCACCAGGCCGCGTCGGCCGCGCCGGCGATGCCGGGCGACGACCCGTGGTTCACGCACTGGGGCGGCGGCTGGGCCCACGAGTGGGCCGAGACCACCGAGCCGGTCACGCCCGGGACCAAGTCGGTGGCGTCGGCCGGTGGCGTGCGGCCGTCGCTCCACCGGCCGCCGGTGGCGCTGTTCGCCGGGAGCGGCCGGGCCACCGAGACCACCGGTGCGGTCCTCGCCGCCACGCTGGTCTGGGGCGGTGACACCCGGTTCGACGCGGAGATGGCGATGCACCGGCACTGCCGCCTCATCGCCGGCATCCAGCACCGCGGCGCCGAGCGGGTGCTCGAGCCGGGGGAGCGGTTCACGACGCCGCCGGCCGCGCTGCTCTGGTCCGACGACGGCGTCGGGCCCACCAGCCGCTCGCTGCACCGCTGGGCGCGGGACCACCGGGTCCGCGACGGCGACCGCCCACGCGCGCTCGTGTTCAACAACTGGGAGACGATGTTCTTCGACCTCGACGTGCCGAAGGTCGACGCCGTGGTCGACGGGGCGGCGGACCTGGGCGCCGAGCTGTTCCTCCTCGACGACGGCTGGTTCGGGGACCGGTACCCCCGCGACGACGACCAGCAGGGCCTGGGCGACTGGAGCGTCGACCCGGCGAAGTTCCCCGACGGGCTCACCCCGGTCGTCGACCACGCGCTGGCGTCCGGGCTGCGCTTCGGCCTCTGGGTCGAGCCCGAGATGGTGAACCCGACGTCGGAGCTCTACGAGCAGCACCCGGACTGGGTGATCCACGAGCCGGGCCGCGAGCGGCGCGAGGAGCGCCAGCAGCTGGTGCTCGACGTCCTCCAGCCCGAGGTCCGCTCGTTCGTGGTCGACGTGGTCGATCGGGCCCTCGCGCTGCACCCGGGCATCAGCTACCTCAAATGGGACGCCAACCGCGACGTGTTCGAGGCGGGATCCCCGGCGCTCCCCGCTGACCGGCAGTCGCACCTCGCCGTCGACCGGGTCCGGGCGACGAACGAGATCATGGCCGAGGTCGCCCGCCGCCACCCCGATGTCGAGCTGATGCTCTGCGCCTCGGGCGGCGGCCGGTCGAACCTCGAGACCCTCCAGTGGTTCCACGAGCTGTGGACCTCCGACAACACCGACCCGGTGGACCGGGTGCGGATCCAGTGGGGCGCGTCGCACCTGCTCCCCGCCTCGGTGCTGGGCGCCCACGTCACGCGGTGGGGCGAGAAGCCGGTGGCGTTCGGCTGCGCCGTCGCGCTCAGCGGACGCTTCGGCTTCGACCTCGACCCTCGGACGCTCACCGAGGACGAGCGGACCGCTGCGGTCCAAGCCGCCGAGACCGCGAAGCGCATCCGCGGCCTCGTCCAGTTCGGCGACCTCCACCGCCTCGTGTCTCCCGTCGACGGACCACTCGGTGCGCTGGCGTACCTCGATCCGAACCTCGCCGACGCGACCGATGCCGACGCGCCGTGCGCCGCCGTGTTCGCCTACCGGCTCGAGGACGACGAGGCCGATGCGGTCCCCGTGCCGCTCCCGGGGCTCGACCCCGACCGCCGGTACGTGGTCGAGGACGCCACGCCCGGGTCGTCGGAGCGGGGCCGCGCCATCGAGCGGACCGGTGCCGAGCTGGCGGCTGGCGGCCTGACGTGGCCGGAGGCGCTGGCGCCGAGCGCCCGCGTGCTGGTGATCAGCCCGGCGGGCTGAGGAGGGCGACGGGCGGGAGGCCCGTCTGCATCAGCTGGTCGACGGGGGCGGGCCGGCCCACCAGGTAGCCCTGGACCCACGTCACCTCGAGCTGCTCGACCAGGTCGAGCTGCTCCTGGGTCTCGACGCCCTCGGCCACGACCCGCAGGCCGAGGCGGTTGGCCATGGCCACGAGCATCTCGACGATCACGCGCGTCTCGGGGTCGTGGACCATCGCCTGCGTGTACGAGATGTCGAGCTTGAGCACGTCGAGCGGGTAGCGGCGCAGGTAGGTGAGCGACGAGTAGCCGCTGCCGAAGTCGTCGAGGGCGAGCGACACCCCGGCGTCGCGCAGGGTCCGCAGCGTGGCCGCGACCTCGTCGCGCGGGTCGATGAGGACCGACTCGGTGAGCTCCAGCACGACCTGTTCGACGGGCATCCCGCTGGCGCCGATGATCTCGAGGGTCCGGTCGGCGTAGTCGGGCTGATCCAGCTCGCGGGCCGAGACGTTGATGCCAACCCGCAGCTCGTCGAGGTGCGGGTGGGCGTGGCGGAGGTCGACGGCGCTGCGCAGCGATGTGGCCAGCACCTGGGCGCCGAGCGGGAGGATGAGGCCGGACTCCTCGGCGATGGGGATGAAGTCCGCCGGCGAGCCCTGGTCCCACCGGCAGAGGGCCTCGACGCCGGTGATGGCCCCGTCGGCCACGCCGACGATCGGTTGGAACCAGACGCCGAGGGCGTCGTCCTCGATGGTGCTGCGGAGGGCGGCCTCGAGCTGGAAGCGGCGCGACACCCGCTCGCGCAGCGGCTCGTCGAACACCGCGCACCGGGCCCGCCCGGCCCGCTTGGCGGCGTACATGGCGGCGTCGGCGTCGCGGATCAACCGCTCGGCGTCGGACCCGGCGCGGGTGGCGGTGGCCACGCCGATGCTGGCCGACACGTGGTTCGACACGCCCCGGACCTCGGCCCGCTGCACCGCGTCGAGGAAGCGGTGCGCCCGGTCGAGGACGCCGGCGCCGATGCCGTGGCAGACCACGACGAACTCGTCGCCGCCGAAGCGAGCGACCGTGTCGCCGTCGCGCGCCGCCCGCTGGAGCTCGTCGGACACCGCGACGAGCAGGCGGTCGCCGGCGCTGTGCCCGAGGCCGTCGTTGACGATCTTGAGGTTGTCGAGGTCGATGAAGAAGACGGCGACGTCCTCGTCGGGGTCGCCCTCGAGTCGCTGGGCGTCGAGCAGCTCCATGAGGGCGAACCGGTTCGGGAGCCCGGTCAGCGTGTCGTGGCGGGCCTGGTGGGCGAGGTCGCGCTCGTGGGCGCGCTGCGCGGTGACGTCGCGCATGGTGATGCCGACGTGGAGCTCCAGCGACGACGGGTCGACCACCGGACGGACGGTGGTGTCCATCGTGCGGATGCGGCCCTGGAGGTCGGGGATCTCGAGGTCGCCCTTCCAGCCGAGGTTGTCCTCGATCCGCGGCTCGATGGCGCCCTCGGTCAGCTCCCGCACCGGCGCGGGCATGAACTCCTTCAGCAGCTGGCCGACGGCGTCGTCGCCCAGGTACCGGCGGGCCGCCTGGTTCAGGTAGGCGATGGTGTCGTCGACCCGGCACACGATCACGACGTCGTCGACCTCGTCGACCACCTGGATCAGCCGGGCGTGGGCCTGGCTCGTGTGCACCTCCTCGGACACGTCCTGGACGCTGACGATGACGCTGCGGCCGTCGTGGTTCCAGATGGTGACCGCCTGCACGAGCAGGTGGACGGTCTCGCCGTCGGGCCGGGTGACCGAGACCTGCCGGGACACCAGGGCGTCACGAGACGGGTTGCGGGGCCGCACCAGGTCGGCGATCTCCTCGGCGAAGTGCGGGTCGACCAGGTCGGTCCACGACGTCACGAACCCGGGACCCGCGGCCGGCTCCGGTGTGGGGCTGGTGGGGGAGTCCGGTCCGGAGAGCCCGGCGGCGGTGAGGATGGTGACCAGCCGGTGGTTGGCGAAGTGCACCCGGCCGTCCTGGTCGAGCACGGTCACGCCGACGGGGAGCGACTCAGCGAGCGTCCGGAAGCCCAGTTCGCTGGCGTGGAGCGCCTGCTCGGCCTCGACCAGGGCGTGGATGTCGTGGAACTCCGAGAGGATGCCGGGCGCGTCGGGGTCGTTGAGCGCGTTCCAGGCGGTGTCGTGGAACCAGCGCCACGAGCCGTCGCCGTGCTGGAGGCGGATCCGGACGGTCTGGGACTGGTCGGGCTTGGCCAGCACGTCGTCCCAGGTGCCGGTGGCGGCCTCGAGGTCGTCGGGGTGGATCAGCGGTGCGATGGGCGAGCCGAGCAGGTCGCCCAGGGACCGGCCGAGCAGCGAGGCGACGCTCGAGGTGCCGCCGATGACCCGGCCCGAGATGTCGAGCCGGACGCGGAACGAAGCCGCGCCCCGAGGCGGCGGGGGGATCATCCGATCGGCCTGGTCCGAGGCGGCCACCGGGGTGAGGGTGACGACCACGGCGTCGATCCCCTCGGTGCCGACCAGGTCGATGAGCGTGATGTCGTAGAGGCCGATGGGCCCCACCGGCTCGCCTTCGATCTCGAGCGGCTGCACCGTGCGGACGGTGGCGCGGCCGATGCGATCCGGGCCGTGGCACGCCTCGAGCCAGGCCTGGTGCACGGTGAGGTGGTCGCTGGGGTCGATGAAGGTGAGCGCGTGCGTGTCGGTGGGGATCCACCGGGCCGCAGGCAGTCGCTCGCTCAGCATCGAAGGCAGCTCGATCGCCCCCACGTCGCTCTGGAGGCAGTGCAGGAACGCGTCGGGCGGGGTGGTGGTGAGCGCCGTGAAGGCCCGGTCCAACCGCCGGTCGGTGGCGTGCAGGGGCTGGTGGTCCTGCAGGGCCCCCTCGTCGACCCGGTCCCCGCCGTCGGTCACGGCGCGCCGCCCGCGCGGGAGCCATCGACCCGGGCCGAGCGGAGCGGATGCAGCATGGGGCGGGCCTCCGGACCGATCGGTGAACGGGGTGCGAACACTACCGCCCACGAGGCGCCATCGGCGGAGGGGGCCGGGCCAGTACGCTCGTCAGGCCGTGGTCTACCTGTCTCGCATCCTTCGCTTCACGCTCGTCATGGTCCTGTTCGTGGCGGTGCTGACCGCCTCGGCGGCCGTGATCGGCCCCCAGGTCATCGAGCTCGTGGGTGCGCACCGCTCGGACCACGAGCGCATCAAGCTCGGCGACCTCGCCGAGCGGTCGTACATCTACGACAGCGCCGGCAACCTGCAGGGCACGCTCATCAACGCCGAGGGCAACCGGGTGGCGGTCGACCTGGAGGACGTCCCCGAGACCGTCGTCGGCTCCGTGCTGGCCGCCGAGGACCAGAGCTTCTACGAGCACAAGGGCGTCAATATCCGGTCCATCGGCCGTGCGGTCGACGCCAACCTGCAGTCGGGCGAAGCCAGCCAGGGCGGCTCCACCATCACCCAGCAGGTCGTGAAGAACTCGCTCGTGGGCAGCGAGCAGGACCTGAGCCGCAAGATCCGTGAGGCGTTCCTCTCCGTCGAGCTCGAGAAGCAGATGAACGAGGAGTACTGCCCGAAGCCCATCAAGGACGACTGCCGCAAGGGCAAGGACAAGATCCTCGAGCGCTACCTGAACAGCGTCTACTTCGGTGGCGGCGCCTACGGCGTGCAGGCGGCGTCGGAGTACTACTTCAACAAGAACGTGGGCGACCTCAACTGGTCCGAGGGTGCACTGCTCGCCGCGCTCATCCGCAGCCCCAGCTACTACGACCCGTTCAAGAACCCCGGCGTCGCCAAGAAGCGCCGGGACATCGTCTTCAAGCGCCTCCTCGCCACGCACCGGCTCACCGAGGACGAGATCAAGCTCTACTCGCAGGTGCCGCTGCCGGAGACGCCGAACGTCCCGCTGCCGCCGAGCGACTACTTCGTCGAGGAGGTCAAGCAGCAGCTGCTCGACGACCCCCGCTTCGGCCTCGGCGCCACGCCGGCCGCCCGCAACCGCACCGTCTTCGAGGGCGGCATCCGGGTGTTCACCACGTTCAACCCGGACATGCAGGCCAAGGCGATCCAGGCCCGCAACGACACCCTGCCCAACCACAAGGGCGACGGCACGTTCGACGTCAACAACCCGAAGACCGGCCAGGTCACCTACGGCACCCAGGCCATCGCCTCGATCGAGCCGTCCACCGGCGCCGTGCGGGCCATGGTCGGCGGTCCCGGCTTCGAGCGGTACCAGTACAACCTCGCCACCCACCTGCCCGGCCGCCAGCCCGGATCGTCGATGAAGACGTTCGTGCTCGCCGCCCTGTTCGAGAACGGCTTCGTCCCGACCGACACGGTCAGCGGCTCGAGCTGCACCTTCGACGTGCCCGGCCAGTCCGAGAACTACTCGGTGTCCGGCAAGGGCGGCACCAACACGATCACCCGGCAGACGCAGGCGTCGAACAACTGCGCCTTCCTCCGCCTGGGCCAGGTCGTGGGCACCGACAAGGTCGTCGACATGGCCAAGCGCCTCGGCGTGCGCAGCCCGCTCGAGCCCGTGGTGTCGCTGCCGCTCGGCGTCAACGACATCACGCCCATCGACATGGCCTCGGCCTACGCCACCTTCGCCAACGACGGCATGCGCAACGAGCCCTATTACGTCGAGCGCATCGAGGACAAGAACGGCAAGGTGCTCTACCAGCACCAGCTGAACCCGATCCGGGTGATCGACGCGCAGACCGCCCGCCTCGTGAACCAGACCCTCGAGGCCAACGTCACCGGCGGCACCGGCAAGAACGCCCAGATCGACGGCGGCCAGCCCGCGGCCGGCAAGACCGGCACCACCAACGACTCCGCCGACGTGTGGTTCGTCGGGTACACCCCGCAGCTCGCCACGGCGATCTGGATGGGCGCCCCCATCGACCGCATCAGCCTCGCCCAGGCCGGCCTCGGCGGCGCCACCGGCGGGCGCTACCCGGCCACCACCTGGGGCCGCTACTACTCGATGCTCATGCAGGGCCAGCCCGAGGTCGGCTTCATCCCGCCCGACGAGACCCGCCGGGGCAAGTCCGTCGGCAAGGTCCCGAACGAGATCGGTGGCGGTGGGTCGCGGCGCAGCGGCGGCAGCCGAGGCGGCGGTGGTGGTGGCGGCGGTGGTGGCGGAGCGGCATCGCCCACCACGACGCCCACTACGGTGCCCGCAGGCCCCGGCTTCGGGGGCGGGAACGACGACGACGGCCAAGGAGCTGGCGAATGACCGACCACCCGGCGTTGCTCGCCCTGCTCGACGTGCAGGCGCACGACACCCGGTTGGATCAGCTCCACCACCACCACGAGACGCTGCCCGCCCGCGAGGAGCGCGATGCGGCGGCGGTGGCGGTCCGCGAGGCGGAGGCCCAGCTGGCCACGGACACGGCGCAGCGAGACGACCTCGCGCGCCAGCAGAAGAAGGTCGACGACGAGGTCGAGCTGCTCAAGGAGAAGCGGGCGGGCTTCGACGCCCGGCTCTACGGCGGCACCGTCACCAGCCCCGGTGAGCTCCAGGACCTCCAGAAGGAGATCGACGCCCTGAGCCGCCGCATCTCGGCGCTCGAGGACGACGAGATCGAGATCATGGAGCAGGTCGAGCCGGTCGAGGCCAGCCTCGTCCAGCTCCAGGGCACGGTCGAGCAGCGGCGCACGGTCCTGGCCGACGCCGAGCTGCGCCTCACGGCGGCCGAGGCCGAGGTCCTGAGCGAGATCGACGCCGAGACCGAGCGTCGCCAGGGCGCGGTGGCGCCGATCCCGGCAGAGCTCCTCGCCGAGTACACCTCGCTGCGGGGCGGCCGCGGCGGCATCGGCGTGGCCCGCTTCACCGGATCGCAGTGCGGCGCCTGCCACCTGACGCTGTCGGCCATGGAGGCGGCGCGGATGCGCAAGCTCCCCGACGGCGAGGTCGGCCACTGCGACGAGTGCGGCCGCATCCTCGTCCCCTGACCGGTCCGTCGCGGTGCTGATCTGGTTCGCGGTCCTCTCGGTCCTGCTCGTCGCCATCGTCTTCAAGAGCCCGGGCGTCGACTACCGCACGGTCGTGCTCGGGGCGATCCTGCCCATCGGCGAGGGCCTGACCGGCGGCCCGAAGTTCCTGCACTCGGTGGTGGGCGCGGTGGTCGTCCTGGTGGTGCTGATGCTGTGCACCCGGAAGCGGCGGCTGCTGCGGCGCCGGCTCCTGGGCATCCCGATCGGGAT
>DATMGQ010000034.1:0-34011 GCA_035555395.1 Acidimicrobiales bacterium | reverse complement strand
CCACCAGCTGCGGGACCGCATGGTGGAGCTGTTCGACGACGAGCACCGCTCGCCCGGCATGCAGGTCACGGTCACCTCGTTCGGCTTCAAGCACGGCCTGCCGAGCGACGTCGACATGGTCCTCGACTGCCGGTTCCTGCCGAACCCGCACTGGGTCGACGAGCTGCGGCCGCAGAACGGCACCGACGCCCCGGTCCGGGACTACGTGCTGGGCTCGGATCTGGCCGAGGAGTTCCTCACCAAGGTCGACGGCCTCCTCGACGTGCTGCTCCCTGCCTTCCAGCAGGAGGGCAAGGCCTACCTGACCCTCGCGTTCGGCTGCACCGGCGGGCGCCACCGCTCGGTGGCCATCTCCGAGGAGGTGGCCAAGCGCCTCCGCGCACGGGGCCTGGCCCCCGGGGTCCAGCACCGCGACATCGCCAAGGGCGGCTGACCGCCCGTGGAGCCGCTCCGCCCCGACGCGCCCGGACCGGGCCCGGCGGTCGTCGCCCTCGGCGGCGGCCACGGCCTCTCGGCCTCGCTGCGCGCGGCGCGGCGCTACGCCGGCTCGGTCACCGCGATCGTGTCGGTGGCCGACGACGGCGGCTCGTCCGGTGCCCTGCGGGCGGTGATGCCGGACCTGCCCGCCCCCGGCGACGTCCGCAAGTGCCTCGGCGCGCTGGCGGAGGAGGGGTCGGCGTTCGGCCGGGTCCTCGAGCACCGCTTCGGCGAGGGCGACCTCGAGGGCCACGCCCTCGGCAACCTGCTGCTCGTGGCCCTCTGCCAGGAGATGGGCTCCTTCTCGGCCGCGGTCGACGAGGTCGGCCGGCGCGTCGGGGCGGTGGGCCGGGTGCTGCCCGCCACCATCGGCCCGGTCGACCTGCGCGGCTGGCGGTCCCAGCCGAGCGCCGCCGACGCACCGGTGGCCCGGGTCGAGGGCCAGGTCGCGGTGCAGAACGCGTCGGGTGTGTTCGAGGTGTGCCTGGAGCCGGCGGCCCCGGCGTCGTCGCCTGAGGTGCCCGAAGCCATCCGGGCCGCCGACCAGGTCGTGATCGGGCCGGGCTCGCTGTTCACCAGCGTGCTCGCCGCCGCCGTGGTGCCGGCCGTCCGGGACGCGCTGGAGGCCACCTCGGCCCAACGGGTCTTCGTGGCCAACCTGGGCCCGCAGCTCCCCGAGACCGAGGGGTTCTCGGTGGCCGACGAGCTGGCCGCGCTGGCCCGCCACGGCATCCCCGTCGACGTGGTCGTCGCCGACCCGGACCGCCCGCTCGGCGACCTGCCCGCGGACCCGCAGATCCCCGTCGTGGCCAGGCCCGTCGCCGCGCCGCCGAAGCGGGTGCACGATCCGGTCCTGCTCGCCGGCGCCCTGGCCGACCTGATCGCCTGACGATCCGTCAGGTTCCGGTGCTGTGACGCCGGTCTCCGTTGGGTCGGCGTCAGACCCGTCGGGTAGGTTCCGAAGCACGACAGGCGCGCAGGATCGGGCCGATCGGGCCCGCCGCGCCGGGACCACAACAGCGAGGTTGCATCACCCATGACCATCCGTGTCGGCATCAACGGCTTCGGGCGCATCGGCCGGAACTTCTTCCGGGCCGTCAAGGAGCAGGGGGCGGACATCGACTTCGTCGCCGCCAACGACCTCGGCTCGGTGGGCACCATGGCCCACCTGCTGAAGAACGACTCCGTCATGGGCCGCTTCGACGGCGAGGTCAAGGAGCACGCCGACGGCATCGAGGTCGACGGCGACGTCATCAAGATCCTCGCCGAGCGCGATCCCGCCAAGCTCCCCTGGGGCGACCTCGGCGTCGACGTGGTGATCGAGTCCACCGGCTTCTTCACCTCCAAGGAGAAGGCCTCGGCCCACCTCGAGGCCGGTGCGCCCCGCGTCATCGTCTCGGCTCCGGCCACCAACGCCGACAACACCTTCGTGGTGGGCGTCAACGAGGACACGTTCAACCCGGAGACCGACCTCGTCGTCTCGAACGCCTCCTGCACCACCAACTGCTTCGTGCCCATGATCAAGGTCCTCGACGACGCGTTCGGCGTCGAGAAGGGCCTCATGAACACCATCCACGCCTACACGGGTGACCAGCAGCTGGTCGACGGCCCGCACTCGGATCTGCGCCGGGCCCGCGCCGCCGCCATCAACATCGTGCCCACCTCCACGGGCGCCGCCCGGGCCACCGGCCTCGTGCTGCAGGCCATGCAGGGCAAGCTCGACGGCACGTCGCTGCGCGTCCCGGTCCCCACCGGCTCCATCACCGACTTCACCGGCATCCTCAAGACCGAGACCACGGTCGAGGCCGTGAACGAGGCCTTCAAGCAGGCGGCTTCCGAGGGCCGGCTCAAGGGCATCCTCGCCTACTCCGAGGAGCCGCTGGTCAGCTCCGACATCGTCGGCACGCCGTACTCGGTCACCTTCGACTCCGGCCTCACCATGGCCATGGGCAACCTGGTCAAGATCCTCGGCTGGTACGACAACGAGTGGGGCTACTCGAACCGCCTCGTCGACCTGACCAAGATCGTCGGCGCCGCCAACAAGTAGTCCACCGACCGACTCGATCCCTTCGATTCGCTCGACACGACAGAACAGGCTGCATCCGTGATCAACGGCGTTCCCCAGTTGGAAGACCTCGGCGACGTCGCCGGCAAGCGGGTCCTGGTGCGTTGCGACTTCAACGTGCCGATCCGTGACGGCCAGATCACCGACGACCTCCGCATCCGTGCCGCCCTGCCAACCCTGCGGTGGCTGCAGGAGCACGGGGCCACGGTCACGGCGTGCAGCCACCTCGGGCGCCCCAAGGGGGCCCCGGACCCGCAGTACTCGATGGACCCGGTGCGGGCTCGCCTCGCCGAGCTCGCACCGGGCGTCGAGCTGCTCGAGAACCTCCGCTTCGATGCGGGGGAGACGGGCAACGACCCCGCCTTCGTGGCCAAGCTCACCGAGGGCCAGGACCTCTACGTGAACGACGCCTTCGGGGCGTCCCACCGCTCGCACGCCTCCATCGTCGGGCCGCCCCAGACGCTGCCGTCGGCGGCCGGGCGCCTGCTCGAGAAGGAGGTCGAGGTCCTCCTCGGCGCCCGCAACGACCCCCGCCGGCCGTTCATCGCCGTCCTCGGCGGCTCCAAGGTGTCCGACAAGCTCGGCGTCATCAACGCCCTGCTCGACGTGTGCGACGGCCTCATCATCGGCGGCGGCATGTGCTTCACCTTCCTCAAGGCGCAGGGCCACTCGATCGGCGCCTCGCTGTGCGAGGACGACCAGGTCGACACGTGCAAGGAGCTGCTCGCCAGCGGCGCCACCATCCACCTCCCGCACGACATCACCGGGCTCGGCCCCGGCGGCAAGATCGGCGACCCGTCGGCCGGGGGCGAGGTGCGCCAGTTCGGCAAGGACCTGCCCGACGGCTGGATGGGCCTCGACATCGGCCCCGGCACCGCCGCCGAGTTCTCCGACGTCATCGGCGAGGCCCGCCAGGTCCTCTGGAACGGCCCCATGGGCGTGTTCGAGGATCCCCGCTTCGAGGCCGGCACCCGCACGGTGGCCGAGGCCGTGGCCGACTGCCGCGGCTTCACCGTCATCGGCGGCGGCGACAGCGCGGCGGCCGCCGCCCAGTTCAGCCTGGCCGACCAGATCGACCACGTCTCCACCGGCGGCGGTGCGTCCCTCGAGCTCATCGAGCAGGGCGACCTCCCCGGCCTCGCCGCCCTCCGCAGCGCCCCCAACGCATCCTGACCACCCGGTTTCGGGTCACCTGAGCCGCACCACGCGGCACGCGTGACCCGGTTCCGATGATCGTCTTCACCACCAGCCTGAATCGGGTCACCTGAGCCGCATGACGGGGCACGAGTGACCTGATTCCGTCCAGCGACCAGGAGTCACCATGGCCAAGTCCACCCGCACGCCGCTCATCTCGGGCAACTGGAAGATGCACCACAACCACTTCGAGGCCATCCAGACGGTCCAGAAGCTGGCGTACCTCCTCCACAAGGACACCTACGAGACCGTCGACGTGTCGGTGCACCCGCCCTTCACCGACATCCGCTCGGTGCAGACGGTGCTCGAGGCCGACGACACGCCCATCAGCATCGGGGCGCAGCACTGCTACATCGAGGAGAAGGGTGCGTTCACCGGCGAGGTCTCGCCGGCGATGCTCGCCAAGCTCAACGTCGAGTACGTGATCGCCGGTCACTCCGAGCGCCGGGAGATCTTCGGCGAGACCGACGAGCTCATCAACAAGAAGGTGCACGCCATCTTCAAGTGGGGGATGACCCCGATCCTGTGCTGCGGCGAGACCGACGAGGAGCGCGAGGCGGGCGGCACCGAGGAGAAGGTCGCCGGACAGGTGCGCGCCGGGCTCGCGGGGCTGACGCCCGAGCAGGTCGCCTCGATGGTCATCGCCTACGAGCCCATCTGGGCCATCGGCACCGGCAAGACCGCGAGCGCCGAGGACGCGCAGGAGACGTGCAAGCTCGTCCGCTCGATCGTCGAGGAGGTGGCCGGCGCCGAGGCCGCCGCATCGGTGCGCATCCAGTACGGCGGTTCGGTGAAGCCGGCCAACGCGGCCGAGCTGATGGCGCAGCCCGACATCGACGGCGCGCTCGTCGGCGGCGCCTCGCTCGTCGCGGAGGATTTCGCCGGAATCGTGGATTTTCAGAACCACAGCTGACGCTTCTGTCACTTTCGCGTCTTCCCAGGTCAGGGGGTGCGCGCAGCGAACAAACGTGCCAAACGGGTCACCGGGCCGACACACGCGTTTCACACGGCAACGTGGGGAAGGCGTTATGGTCGTCTTCCGGTGAACGCAGGGTGACCTGCGTCACCGTCTCTCCCCACCATCAGCGGGGCGGGCACTGGAACCGGTGCACGCTCCGCCTCCACACTTCGGAGGCAATCCATGGCACGACGTTCGCTCCGTACCGGCCTGTTGGCCGGCACCCTGGCCTTGGCGCTCATCGCCAGCGGCTGCGGTGACTCGAAGGAGGACTCGAGTTCGACCACCAAGCCCGACAGCTCCAAGACGTCGGGTGAGCTGGCGAAGACGGACTGCGGTTCCCTCGAGTACGAGAAGGACGCGCCGAGCGGTGGCACCTTCACCGACTACGCGTACCTCTCGGATTCCGGCACCAACACCAGCTTCGACCCCGGCGCCGTGCAGACGCTGTCCGAGTCGCAGATCACCACGGCCCTCTTCGACGGCCTGACCGACTTCGACTTCACCGAGAAGTGCGCCCCGGAGCTCAAGGGCCAGGTCGCGGAGAGCTGGGAAGCAAACGACGACGCCAGCGTCTTCACCTTCAAGATCAAGGACGACCAGGTCTTCTCCGACGGCACCCCGGTGCTCCCGTCGAACTTCAAGGCCGCCTGGGAGCGCAACGGCTCCGCCGAGCTGGCCTCGGCCTACGGCTACCTCGTCACCTACATCAAGGGCGGCGCCGAGCTGCAGGAAGGCACCACCGACGAGCTCGAGGGCGTGGTCGCCGATGACGACGCGATGACCCTCGAGGTCACGCTGTCGGCCCCCAACGCCGACTTCCCGTCGATCGTCAGCCACCCGTTCTTCTCGCCGGCCAACACCAAGGACCTCGAGAAGATCGGCAACACCACCGGCTGGGGCGACAAGGGCCTCACCATCGGCAACGGCCCGTTCGTGCTCGACACGGCGAACGACCAGGAGGTCGTGCTGACCCCGAACGACAAGTGGACGGGCAACGTCTACGGCGACACCGAGGTCAAGCTGGACAAGCTGGTCTTCAAGCAGACCATCGACGTCGAGACCGCCTTCCAGGCGTTCGAAGCCGGCGAGGGCGACGACGCCCCGGTCCCGTCGGGCAAGTACCAGGACGCCCTGGCCACGTACCCGAACAACTCGATCGTCGATCCGAACCTCGGCTCGTACTACTTCGACTTCGGCGAGGACGACCCGCAGCTGGGCGGCCCCGACAACGTGAAGCTCCGCCAGGCGATCTCGCTCGCCATCGACCGCGACGAGCTCAACACGAAGGTGTACGAGGACACCCGCACCATCTCGACCGGCCTCGTCCCCCCGGGCACCCCGGGCTACAAGGAAGGCCTCTGCGACTTCTGCAAGCTCGACGTCGAGCAGGCGAAGAAGCTCTACCAGGAGTGGCAGGACGAGGGCGGCAAGCTCACCAAGCCCGTCAAGATCAACTTCAACGAGGGTGGCAGCCACGGTGACGTCGCCGCCATCATCCAGTCGAACCTGAAGGACAACCTGGGCATCGACGCCGAGCTCGCCGGCGTGGCCGAGGACTACTTCAAGGTCGTGGCCGAGCCGGGTGGCTGCAACTTCTGCCGCTCCGGCTGGTACGCCGACTACCCGACGTACGGCAACTTCATGGTCGATCTCTTCGGCGCCGCCTCCATCGGCGGCAACAACTTCGGTCGCTTCGACGATCCGAAGTTCGAGAAGCTGATCGCCGAGGCCCAGGCCGAGCCCGACGACGCCAAGCGCGGTGAGCTCTACAACCAGGCCGAGTCGTACATGCTCAACGAGCAGACCGCGGCCGTGCCGCTCGTCTGGTACACGGGCAGCCAGGTGTTCCGCGACAACGTGCAGAACTACGACCAGCCCCCGCTCGGGATCATGCTCTGGGAGCGGATCTCGGTCGGCGACGCCGCTGGCGGCTGATCTCCAGGTAGTTGGGTAACGAGAGGGGGCCGGGCGGCGCTGCCCGGCCCCCTCTTGTTGCCTCCACGAAGCCGCCGGCGCAGCCGGCACCTCTCCCCGTTTTCCGTGTCCAGCGATCCGAGGCCCGATGGGTTCGTTCCTCTTGCGTCGCACCCTGCAGCTCCTGCTCGTGCTGTGGGGTGGCGCCACCCTCCTCTTCATCATCTTCAACGCGCTCCCCACCAACCCGGCGGAGCGGTTCGCATCCGGTAACGGCAACCGGAACCCCGACCCCCAGGTCGTCGAGAACCTCGAGAAGAAGTTCGGCATCGACAAGCCGGTGCCCGAGCAGTACGTCGACTACATGACGGGCCTGCTCCACGGCGACTTCGGCAACTCGTACGTCAACAGCGAACCGGTCTCCGACATCATCAAGGAGAAGCTGCCGCCGAGCCTGCGCCTCGCCTTCTGGGCGATCGTGGTCGAGTCCGCCGTCGGCATCTCGGCCGGCGCGCTCTCGGCCCGCAAGCGCAACTCGGTGGGTGACTGGGTCACCACGTTGACCGCGGTGATCTTGAGCGCCATCCCCGTGTTCGTGCTCGCGTACCTGATCAAACAGGTGACGGGCGTGTACGCCTACCAACACGACTGGCCGTCGTGGGCGAGCTTCCCGACCATCGGGTACGGCCCCGACGAGTACTTCCTCGGGATCATCCCCATCAACGGCACGTGGAAGTACATGGTCCAGCCGGTGTTCGTGCTGGCGTCGGTCGGCACGGCCATCCTCGCCCGCATCACCCGCACCTCGATGCTCGAGACCATGCGGCTCGACCACGTGCGCACCGCTCGGGCCAAGGGCCTCACCGAGAAGCGGGTGATGAAGCGCCACGTGCGCCGCAACGCGATGATCCCGGTCGTGACCGTGATCGGCATCGACTTCGGCACCCTCGTCGGCGCCGCCATCCTCACCGAGACGGTGTTCAACCTGCCCGGCCTCGGCAGCACGATCGTCGCCGGGGCCAAGGCCTTCGACGCCCCGGTCGTGATGGGGCTGACCATCGTCGTGACCCTCGTCTACGGCCTCGCCTCGATGGCCGTCGACATCTCCTATGCGTACTTCGATCCTCGCGTGAAGCTGGGGGATGACTGATGACCGACCTGATCCCCACCCTCCCACCGGCACCCGACGTCGACGCCTCGCTGGCCGACGTCGGCCCCAGCCGGTCGCTCGCCGGTGACGCGTGGAAGCGCTTCCGCCGCAACAAGCTGGCCATGTTCGGCCTGGTGCTCGTGGTGTTCCTGGCGCTGGTCTCGCTGATCGGGCCGCTGCTCGTGCAGGACCCGCTCCACCAGGGGCCGATCCCGAAGGAGCCGCCCACCAACCAGCACTGGTTCGGCACCGACCGCCTCGGCCGGGACATGCTCTCGCGGATCGTCTACGGCATCCGCCTGTCGCTGTTCATCGGCATCGTCGTGACGCTGATCGAGACGATCATCGGCATCCTCGTCGGCGCCGTCGCCGGCTGGCGCCGAGGCTGGGTCGACAGCTTGCTGATGCGCATCGTCGACATCCTGCTCGGCATCCCGTACCTGGTCCTGGCGCTCGCCATGGTCACCGTGATCGGGCGCGGCGTCACCGCCGTGGTGCTCACCCTGGCCGCCACGGCCTGGCTGCAGACCGCCCGCAACGTGCGGGCCGGCTTCCTCCAGGCCCGCGAGACGGAGTACGTCGAGGCCGCCAAGGCCGTGGGCGTGTCGTCGCGGCGGATCATGTTCCGCCACATCCTCCCGAACGTGTTCCAGCCCGTCGTGGTGCTGGCTGCGGTCGGCGTGGGCACGGCGATCCTCGCCGAGGCGGCCCTCAGCTTCCTGGGCGTCGGCGTGAAGGCGCCGGCCCCGTCGCTGGGCCTGATGATCTCCGAATCGGAGTCGTCGTTCGCCTCGGCCCCGCACCTGCTGATCTTCCCGGGCGTGGCGATCGCCCTCACCGTGCTGGGCTTCCTGCTGGTCGGTGACGGCCTGCGCGACGCGCTCGACGTGAAGGACGCGTGATGGCCGACGACACCACTCCCCAGGAGCCGAACACCACCGGCGGGCCCGCTGCGCCGGATCCCGATCTGGCGCCGGCCGACGTGCCGGTCAGGGAGGTCCCGATCGCCGAGGTCCCGGTGGCGTCCGAGGGCCCGCTGCCCGACACCATGGCCGACCCCACCCTCCTCGTCGACGAGGCGATCCTCGACGCCGAGGCCGAGGGCGACCACGCCCCGCACATCGGCGAGATCCGCCACGGCGCCACCGGTGAGCCGCTCGGTGCGCCGATCCTCGAGGTGTCGGACCTCACCGTCGACTTCCGCACCGACGACGGCGAGGTCCACGCGGTCCGCGGCGTCGACTTCAGCGTGTCCGCCGGCGAGGTCCTCGCCGTCGTGGGCGAGTCCGGTTCGGGCAAGTCGGTCACCGCGATGAGCCTGCTCAAGCTGCTGCCGCCGTCCGCGCGGGTCGGCGGCACGGTCCGCTGGCAGGGCGAGGACCTGCTCGCCGCGTCGAAGGAGCGGATGCAGCAGGTGCGGGGCGCGGAGATCGCCATGATCTTCCAGGACCCGCTCACCGCCCTGAACCCGGTGTACCGGGTGGGCGACCAGATCGTCGAGATGATCCTCGTCCACGAGAAGATGTCGAAGAAGCAGGCGCGGGCCCGGGCCATCGAGATGCTCGACCTGGTCGGGATCCCGCAGGCCAACAAGCGGGTCGACCAGTACACGCACGAGTTCTCGGGCGGCATGCGGCAGCGGGCGATGATCGCCATGGCCTTGTCGTGCAACCCGAAGCTGATCATCGCCGACGAGCCCACCACCGCCCTCGACGTGACCGTCCAGGCCCAGGTGCTGGAGGTGCTCGCCGACCTGGCCCACCGCCTGTCGGTGGCCGTGGTCCTCATCACCCACGACCTGGGCGTCGTGGCGGGCATGGCCGATCACATCGCGGTGATGTACGCCGGCCGGGTGGTCGAGACGGGCACCGTCGACGACACGTTCGACTCCACGTCGCACCCCTACACGGCGGGGCTGCTGGCCTCGCTGCCGCGGCTGCACGGCGACATCGACCAGCCGCTCGTCCCCATCGGCGGCCAGCCGCCGTCGATGCTGAACCCGCCGGCCGGGTGCTCGTTCCACCCCCGGTGCCTGTTCGCCAAGGAGGAGGCGGGCTGCATGTCGGTCATGCCGGAGCTCGAGGTCAAGCCGGGTGGGCAGTTCGCCGCCTGCCACCGGTCCGAGGAACTGCTGGCGGCGGGCAACCTGGTGCGCCGAGTGGAGGTCGAGTCGTGAGCCACCTGATCGAAGCGGTCGACGTGGTCAAGGAGTTCAAGGGCCCCCGCAAGGACCCGCTCGGGATCAGCCACCTCAAGGTGCACGCCGTGAACGGGGTGTCGTTCACCCTGGACCGCGGCGAGACGCTGGGCGTGGTGGGGGAGTCGGGCTGCGGCAAGTCCACCCTCGGTCGCGTCGTCATGCGGCTCCTGCCCGCCACCCGCGGCCAGGTCCTGCTCGAAGGCGAGGACACCGCGCTGCTCGAGAAGCGGGACAAGAAGGCGCTGCGCCGGCGGATGCAGATGGTGTTCCAGGACCCGTACGCGTCGCTCAACCCCCGCATGACCGTGGGTGAGGTGCTGGCCGAGCCGTTCCTCGTGCACGACGGCATCAAGCGCAAGGACGCCCAGTCGCAGGTGTCGGAGCTCCTGTCGGTGGTGGGCCTCTCGCCCGAGCACGCCGGTCGCTACCCGCACGAGTTCTCCGGCGGCCAGCGCCAGCGCGTCGGCATCGCCCGGGCCCTCGCCCTCAACCCCGACGTCGTCGTGCTCGACGAGCCGGTCTCCGCGCTCGACGTGTCGATCCAGGCCGGCGTCGTGAACCTGCTGAAGAAGCTGCAGCAGGAGCGGGGGATGGCGTACTTCTTCATCGCCCACGACCTGTCCGTGGTGAAGCACATCTCGGACCGGGTGGCGGTGATGTACCTGGGCAAGATCGTCGAGATCGGCACCCGGAACGCGATCTACGCCGAGGCCCGGCACCCGTACACCCGGGCGCTGATGTCGGCGGTGCCGATCCCGGACCCCACCCTGGAGCGCCGCCGCAAGCGGATCATCCTCGAGGGTGACGTGCCCAGCCCGATCGACCCGCCCAGCGGCTGCCACTTCCGCACCCGCTGCTGGAAGGCCACCGAGATCTGCGCCACGGAGGAGCCGCCGCTCACCGGCGACGCCGAGCACGCCTTCGCCTGCCACCATCCCGTCGAGACGCCGGTCCTGCTGGGCTCGTCGGCCACCGCCCCCTGATCAGCCCCGACTGATTCGGGCCGGTGCCACGGTCCGGCTACCATGATCCGGCCCCTGGAGACAGGGGCATTCGCTCGAGAGGCTTGTGATGACCCCGCTGAAATGGTTCCTCGTCGGACTCCACGTCGTCGACTGCTTGGTCCTGCTCCTGCTCGTGCTGCTCCACAGCGGCAAGGGCGGCGGCCTGTCCGACATGTTCGGTGGCGGCATGGGCGCAGCGGCGCAGGGTTCCACGGTCGTGGAGAAGAACCTCGACCGGGCCACGGTGATCGCCGCTTCGGTGTTCACCTTCACCACCCTCTCCCTGGGGCTGTTCCTCTCGACCCCGAGCTGACGGAGATCTGGGTTCTTGGCCGCCCCACCGGGTCGGCTAAGGTGACCCTCCGGCCGGTTCGCCCGGCCAAGCCACGTCGGAGTGGCGGAATTGGCAGACGCGCTAGCTTGAGGGGCTAGTGCCCTTAGGGGCGTGGGGGTTCAAGTCCCCCCTCCGACACCAAGAAGTACGAGCAAAGGCCCAGGTCAGCGACCTGGGCCTTCGTCGTTCCCGGACCGGTCGTGGTTATGACACGCGTGTCAGGCAATGCTAGGAACTCGTCCGGAGACGAGGGAGCGCCGGCACCCTGCCAACCGTCGAGGTGAGACGGGAGGTGGGCGGCGGCGCCACAGTGCCGGGGAGGCCATCGTGATGGGAACGACGCGCACGGGGACGGGCCGGCACGCTGGAGGGGTCCGGTGGCTGCTCGCGGTCGTCGGACTGCTGGCGGGGACGCTCTCGCTGGCTGCGGCCGCGACGGCGCCGGCCCCCGCGGCGGCCCTCGGCGACAGCGGCCTGGCGTCGATCACGGTCGGCGGGAGCCACGCCTGCGGCATCACGGCTGGGGGCGCGGCCAAGTGCTGGGGGTTCAACTCGATCGGCCAGCTGGGCAACGGGACCACCACCGACTCCGCCTCCCCGGTGCAGGTCGAGGGCCTGACCTCGGGCGTCACCGCGATCGCCGCGGGCAACACCACCACGTGTGCGGTGGTCTCGGGTGCCGTGAAGTGCTGGGGCAACAACGGTGTGGGCCAGCTGGGGAACGGCTCGACCACGTCCTCGAGCGTGCCGGTGGACGTCACCGGCCTCGGCGGCGGAGCGACCGGCATCACCGTCGGCATCTCGCACGCGTGCGCGATCGCCTCGGGTGCGGCGAAGTGCTGGGGCCTCGACGGCGGGCGTCTGGGCACCGGGTCTGCGGCCGAGGCATCGACGGTCCCGGTGCAGGTGAGCGGCCTCGCCGCCTCCGTCACGGGCATCAGCGCCGCCGACCAGCACACCTGTGCCGTGGTGGCGGGTGCCGCGAAGTGCTGGGGTGCGAACGGCAGCGGGCAACTCGGCAACAACGCCCTGGCGAGCTCGGCGTCGCCCGTCCAGGTGGTGGGACTCACGTCGGGGGTGACGGCGATCTCGGTCGGGTCCGCGAACACCTGCGCGGTCGTGCACGGCGCGGTGAAGTGCTGGGGTGCCAACCAGTCGGCTCAGCTCGGCAACGTCACCGACCCGGCGGTCCGGTCCACGTCCCTGGTGCCCGTCGACGTCCAGGGCATCAGCTCGGGCGCCACCGCGGTCGCGGTCGGCTACAGCCACGCGTGCGCGGTGGTCTCGGGTGCCGCGAAGTGCTGGGGCTACTCGGGCGGCCACCTCGGGGACGGCTCGCGGGGTGCACCCACCGTGGCGCTGCAGCCCGTCGCGGTGTCGGGCCTCTCCGAAGGCGTCCGCCAGATCTCCGCGAGCAGCCAGGCGCTGGGCGGCAGCAACACGTGCGCCCTCGTCGACGGCGAGGCGTACTGCTGGGGCCCGAGCAACACCGTCGGCCAGCGGGCGACGGCGTGGGCCCCGTCTCCCTGGCACCGCTGCCGGTCTTCGGCACCGGGACGTCGGCGACGAACCTGTCGGTCGGCACGGGTCACACGTGCGCGGTCATCGCGGGTGGCGCCTGGTGCTGGGGAGGCAACTCGTCGGGCCAGCTCGGTGACGGGACGACGGTCTCGTCGACCAGCCCGGTGCCGGTTTCGGGCCTCGGGTCGGGGGTGACGGCGGTCGCGGCCGGATCGACCTCCTCCTGTGCCGTCCAGGCATCGGTGGTCAAGTGCTGGGGCTCGAACTCGCAGGGCCAGCTGGGGTCCGATGCTGCGTCGCCTGCCTTGGAGCCGGTGGCGGTCTCCGGCATCGGGGCCGCGACGGATGTCACCATCGGCAACCGGCACGCCTGCGCGATCGGCTCGGGCGCCGCGAAGTGCTGGGGTTCGAACGACAGCGGGCAGTTGGGCGACGGCACGTCGCTGACCTCCTCCACGCCGGTCCAGCCGACGGGCCTCACCTCGGGTGTGACGTCGATCGCCGCCGGTTCGGACCACACCTGCGCCGTGGTCGACGGCAGCGCGAAGTGCTGGGGGTTCGGCCGCGCCCTCGGGAGCAACACGATCGAGACCGCCCGCAACCCGGTCCAGGTCCAGGGGCTGACCTCCGACGTCACGGCGGTGACCGCAGGTGGCGGCCACTCGTGCGCCATCGTCGATGGCGGTGCACGGTGCTGGGGCGTCGGCACCTCGGGTCAGCTGGGCGATGCCGCGGCGACCACTCGGCTCGTCCCCGTGCAGGTCGTCGGCCTGACGTCGGGGGTGACGGCCATCTCGGGCGGTGGCCTCACCACGTGCGCCGTCGTGTCGGGTTCGGCGATGTGCTGGGGCACCAGCACGTCCGGGGGACTCGGCACCGGGAGCACCGCGGCTGCGCTGTCCCCGGCGCAGGTCTCGGGCCTCACCTCGGACGTGACCGCCATCGACCCTGGGAGCTCGCACACGTGCGCGATCACGGCTGGCGCCCTGTCCTGCTGGGGGATGGCCTCGACGGGGCTGCTGGGCCACCTCGACATGCGGGTCCCCAACAAGGTGGTCGGCGGCTCCACGTGGGCATCACCTCCCCCGGCCCCGACGATCTCGGGTTCGCGGTCGCCGGCGGCGAACGCGGCGGGTTGGAACAACGAGCCGGTGGTGGTGTCGTTCGCGTGCGAGAGCGCGGCACTCGAATCGTGCACGTCGCCGGTCACGGTGAGCGCGGACGGGGCGGACCAGTCCGTGACGGGCACGGTCACCGACACGGGCGGGCAGGCAGCCTTCGCCACGGTGTCTGGCATCAGCATCGACCGGACCCTGCCTTCGCTGGCGGGTGTGGCGACGACCGCAGCGAACGCGGCCGGTTGGTACAACGCTCCGGTCACGATGGCGTGGACGTGCTCCGATGCGCTGTCCGGGATCTCTCCGGGCTCGTGCCCGGCGAGCTCGACGACCACCGGTGAGGGGTCGGCGGTGTCGCTGTCGGCTTCGGTGTCGGATCGGGCGGGCAACCAGGTGACGGCGTCGTCGGAGTCGGTGAAGGTCGACACGACGAAGCCGTCGACGGGGGTGTCGTCGCCGTCGACGTGGTCGAAGGACGATGTGACGCTGACCTTGTCGCCGACCGACGGGCTGTCGGGGGTGGCGTCGACGAGCTTCCGGATCGACGGCGGCGCGGTGCAGTCGGGGACGGCGCCGGTGGTGTCGGGTCAGGGTGCGCACCAGGTCGAGTTCTGGTCCACGGACGTGGCCGGCAACGTCGAGGTGGCGCAGACGGTGGAGGTGCGGATCGATGTGCAGGCGCCGTCGATCTCGGCGTCGGTCTCGCCGGCCCCGAACACGGCGGGATGGAACAACGGGCCCGTGACGGTGACCTTCCTCTGCGGTGATGAGGACGGCGGCTCGGGTGTGGCGTTCTGCCCGCCGGAGCAGTCCTTCACCGACGAGGTGGACACGACCGTGACGGGGACGGTCGCGGACGGGGCGGGGAACACCGCCAGTGCGCAGCGGTCGGTGCGGATCGACCTGACTGCGCCGGTCGTGGTCGCGAACCTCCCGGTCGCGAACGCGGACGGCTGGTTCAACGTGCCGGTGCAGGTGCCGTTCACGTGTGCCGACACGGGTGGTTCGGGGATCGCGACGTGTCCTGACCCGATGGTGATCGCCGGTGACGGCGCCGATCAGCCGGTGTCGGGCGAGGCGGTCGACGGCGCGGGGAACACGGCGTCGACGTCGGGGGCGACGGTGTCGCTCGACACCGTGCTCCCGACCATCTCGGGTGCGGCGGTGCAGCCGGCGAACGGTGACGGCACCCACCACGGCACCGTCACGGTCCGCTGGACCTGCGACGACGCCCTCTCGGGGGTCGTGTCCTGCCCGGCCGACGTCGACGTCTCGGGCGAGGGCGTCCACGTGGTGACGCGGTCGGTCACCGACCGGGCTGGCAACACGGCAAGCGCCGAGGTGACGGTGCGCATCAGCCGCGATCCGTCGACCGACCCGGGGTCGATCCACGGCATGGTGACCAACGCCGCGACCGGCCAGGCGGCACCGGGGGTGCAGGTCGGGCTGTTCAAGGCATCGACCGGCGCCCAGGTCGCGACGACCACGACCGGGACGGACGGCAGCTACGTGTTCGCGCTGGTCGACGACGGGAGCTACAAGATCTCCGCCACCAAGTGGGGCACCTACCTGCAGCGCTGGTATCCGGCCACGAACGACATCGCCCGGGCCACCCCGGTGACGGTGGTCCACGGTGACCGCCTCGCGGCGGACATGGCCCTCGCCCCCGGCCACGTGATCCGCGGCACGCTCACCGGACCGGACGGTTCGCCGATCGGCGGGGCGACGGTGCTGGCCAACACGGGCACTGCGGTCAAGACCGATGCGTCGGGCACCTACGAGATGGCCGGCATCCCCAACGGGAGCTACACGCTGCGGGCGATCGCGGTCGGCTACGTCACCGGCACCGCGAGCGCGTCGTTCTCGGGGTTGGTGTCCACGACGCTGACGATCGACCGCCAGCTCGCCGCCCAGCCTGCCTCCACAGGGATGAAGGGCACGATCACGTCGGTCGCATCCGGGGCGCCGCTCGCGGGGGCGACGGTGCGGATCTGGGCGAAGGACGCGATCTCGGCCTCGGTCACGGTCACCACCGGCACGGACGGCCGCTTCGAGCTGCCGAACCTGCCGATCGGCGACTACCAGGTCGATGTCGTGCGCGGTGACTACGCGGCCCGCTGGGCCGCCGACTCGGCGGGCCGGTCCGGCGCCGCCACCATCACCCTCACGGCCGCGTGCGCCGCCACCCCCGATGCCACGTGGGGCTCGCCGTGCGCCACGCCGGTGAACGTCCGGATGCGCAAGCCAGGGACCTGACCGGCGCTCGGTGTTGCGGCGCCGGGGCCCTAGTCGGGTTCGTGGCGGCGTCGTCGTGCACGGCGGGCCTCGAGCGCGGCCAGCTCGCCGCGGGTGAGGTGGCGGGGCGGGCCGTTGCGGAGGGGCGGGGGTGGCTGGGCCGGAGGCGGTCCGTCAGGGACCTTCTCGCCGTGGGGGACGACGGGAACCGGGGTGCCGTCCGGCTTGCGGAGGTAGAGGCGGCCGTCCTCCCGTGCCCGCCAGAGCTGCCAGCCGCCCTGGTGGACGAGGTGGTGGTGGTGCTTGCACAGCAGGACCAGACCGTCGAGGAGCGTGGGGCCGCCCAGCTCGTACTGCCAGAGGTGGTGGGCGTCGCACCACTCGAACGGCGCGGTGCAACCGGTGAAGACGCAGCCGACGTCTCGCCGCTTGAGGGCCTTGCGCTGCTTGGCGGTGGCGTCGCGCACCCAGTCGGTGATGCCGACCACCTCGATCTCGCCGCCGAGGGCGAGCTTGGTGGCGATGGCGGTGAGCTTGCAGCGGCAGAGGAGGCGCTCGACGGTGGAGCGAGCGATGGGGGTGCCGTCATCGAGCTGGCACCGGCGGGTCTTGGCGTCGTCGGCGTCGACGATGGGGAGGCCGAGGAGCGTCTTGGCGTCGATCTCGACGGAGACCGACGGCCGAACCTCGCCGTGCTTCGTCTGGGTGGGGTTGGCGCCGGCCATGACCAGTTCGTGCTCGCACTCGGCTCGGCGCTGCGCAGGGGTGAGCCCGTCGTCGCTGCGGTAGGCGCCGGCGGCGAACTTGGCGTCGATGCGGGCCTGGATCGCGTGGTGGCGCTCGGCGCCGGTGACGGGGTCGTAGGAGCCGTCGCTGAGCCAGCGGCCGTCGAGCGTCTGGGAGAGGTGGAGCGAGTTGCCGGCCATCGGGTCGTCGGCGAGCGAGGCCTCGGGGTCGGCACCGGCGTCCTCGGCCTCCTGCGCCTCGCGCGACGCCTCGGCGACGGCAGACCAGCGAGCGAGGTGCTGTTCGGCCCTGGTGACGGTGAGGTCCTCGACCTCGTCGACGAGGCTGGCCTCGCACTCGCGGAAGAGCTCGGGGTGCACCCCGCGTGCTCGCACCAGCGCCGCGACCTTGGCGGTGCCGATCCGTCCCGACCGCCATGCCGCGTCCACGACCGGCATCGCCCGAACGTCCCGGGCGGTCCTCACCACGGCTCGGGCGTGGGTGGGGGAGAGCTCGGTGCGCGAGGCCGTCCACGCGGCCGCGCTGCGCACGCCATCGCCGGCCCACACCGTGTTGGCGTCGAAGACCGACATCTCGCGGGCGAGCGCGGCATCCAACTGGCCGGACGCTCCGCAGAGGACCTGGAGGCGCTGGCGCTTCACCGCGTCGGGGCAGTCGACCGGGTCGACCTCGATCAGGTCGGCCACCCGCCGGAGCTGCGCCGCCAACGACGGTCCCGCGCCGTCGGGGAACTGGTGCGGAGGAGGAGGGGTCACCTCGGCAGACTACCGAACGGGTGTTCGGATGCAACGGGAAATCAAGAAAAGATCGAAAATGTCCGATTATTAAGCAAATATGCAGAACAAGGAATGAAAACGAGCTGAACAGCTCGGTCCGCCGCTCGGAGCCGGCGCTGACCCCGGGCGGTAGCGTGCGCTCGTGGGGCGTGACGACAGGACCTCGGTCCGTCTCCGGCGCCGGCTGGTGACGGCGGTCGTGCTGCTTGCTGTGGTGTCGCCGGTGTTGCGTGACCGCGACAGCTTCCCGCTCTCCACCTACCCCATGTACGCCTCGACGCGGCCCGACGTCGTGGCGTTCCCGACCGTGGTCGGCCGCGAAGCCGACGGGCGGCGGGTGCGGCTGTCGCTGCAGGCCATCGCCCGCACCGACGATGCGCTCATCGGCCAGGCGAGGGTCGACCAGGCGATCGACGAGGGGCGAGCCGGCGCCTTGTGCGCGGACGTCGCCGGGCGAGTCCCCGAGGCCGTCACCCGCATCGAGGTCGTGACCGAGCGCCACGACGTGGTCCATCTGGTGGGTGGTCACGGGTCGCTCGTCGACCGGGCGGTCCACGCAACGTGCGAGCCGACGGGGTGAGCTGACGTGACGGGTCGAGACCTCGCGCTGGGCGTTCGGATCGACTCGTGGCTGTTCGAGCCTGCCCCGGCCGAACGCCTCGCCGTCCTTCGGATCCTGGTGGGGGCGTTCTCGGTGACCTACCTCGCCGTCCGGCTGCCCGTCTTCCTGGCGCTGGCCGAGCGGCAGGGCCAGCTGGATCCGGTCGGGCTCCTCTGGTGGCTCGCCGAGCCGCTCTCGTCGGGCCTCGTGGTGGCGTGGGTGATCGCCATGCTGGTGGTCGGCGTCGCCTTCACCGCCGGGGTCGCACCCCGTGCGAGCGGACCGTGCTTCGCGGTCGGGGTGGCCCTGGCGGCGACCTACCGCAGCTCGTGGGGTCAGGTGCTCTGGCTCGAGAACCTCATGGTCCTGCAACTGCTCATCGTCGCCTTCTCTGCGAACGCTGACGCGTGGGCGGCCAGCCGGCGGACCGAGCGTCCCCCGACCGAACCGAGCGCCGCCTACGGCTGGCCGGTCCGCCTCGCAGCGCTCGTCACCGTCGCGACCTACGTGCTCGCCGGCGTGACGAAGCTCCGGGTCGGTGGCCTGGACTGGATGCTGGGCGACACCCTGCGCAACCACATCGCCTACTCCGCCGCTCGCCTCGAGCTCTTCGGCGAGGCGTCGTCCCCGCTGAGCCGCTCGGTCGTCCAGCTCGGCAGCTGGCTCCGGCCGTTCGCCGTCCTGGCCGTGCTCATCGAGCTGGCGGCACCGGTCGCGCTCGTCGGCGGCCGCCTCCGGACCACGTGGACGGTTCTGGCCTGGACGATGCACGCAGCGATCGCGGCCCTCCTGTTCGTGGTGTTCCCGTTCCCGTTGGCCGGCGTGGCGTTCGCCTGCTTCTACCGGCTCGAACACCTGCCCGGCTCCGTCCGCCGCCTCCCGGCGCAGCTGCGCTCGCTCGGACGAGGGGGCACCCCGACGAACCCGATCGGCGGCCCGGCGTCGTGGTGAGCGGCGGTCGGTGAGTCGGTGCCCGGGAGTCGGCCGTCCCGCTGCCGGGGACGGCCGACTCGGGGCCCTCAGGTGACGGTGATGGTGGCCTTCATGCCGGCGGCGTAGTGGCCGGGGACGTGGCACCCGATGAGGTAGGTGCCGGGGTCGTCGAAGGTCATCGACATCGAACGGGTCGCGCCCGGTGCCACGGTCACGGCCTCGGAGGCGGCGCCCATGTCTCCGTGGTCCATGCCGTCCATCTCGCCTCCCTCCATCTCCTCCTCGTGGGCCGCCTGGTCGGCCGCGGAGCCGATGAGGGCCTCGTGGTCGACGGTGCCGTCGTTGGTGAAGGTGAAGGTGACCTCCTCACCTGCGGGGACGGTGACGTCGCCGGGGGCGTAGGTGTTGTCGGCCATCGTGATCTCGATGGTGCGGGCGGCGTTGCCGCCGGCGTCGCTGCCGTCGCTGCCGCAGGCGGCGAGCGTGAGGACGAGGGCGAGGACGAGGGCGACGGGGATCGCGCGGCGCGCGCGTCGGTGCTCCATGGTGTGCTCCTTGCGTTCGTGTCGGCGGGCACGGTCGTGCCCGCCAGGTCAGGGGTGCGGGGCTGGGCGGGGGACCGGGGGGTCAGGTGGCGATGTCGTGCTGGGTGGCACCTGGGCGAGGGCGTGGGCGACGGGAGCCGCTGCGGGTTCGACGACCAGCGGCCCTCCCGTCGCCGCCAGCACGATCGCCGCGCAGGCCGGGCTGGCGCCGTGCGCGGCCGTCGGGTCGTGCTCCTCTTGGTGATGGGCATGCCGGGCGCCGGCCGCCGCGGTTCCGGCCACGGGGTCGGCGTGGCGGACGTGGCTGGCGTCAGCAGTGGTGGCACCGGCGCAGGCGTGGGCCGACGCGACCCCGCCGTGCATCGACCCGACCGCCACGAGGGCGACGAGGACCAGGAGCAGGCGCCTCATCTGCCCGCGGTCCGCCCCGCCGGTGCGGTCGTCAGGGGAGCGGCACCGGCGCGAGCCGAGCGGGTCGGGCCATCCTCCGGGTCGGCGTCGGCCCGGAGCTGGACCCGCCGGAGGAGCTGGGCGTTGAGGGCGACCACGATCGTCGACAGGCTCATCAAGATGGCGCCGACCGCAGGGGAGAGGGTGATGCCGGCCCAGGACAGGGCGCCGGCCGCGAGCGGGATGGCGACGACGTTGTAGCCCGCGGCCCACCCGAGGTTCTGGACCATCTTGCGGTACGTCGCTCGTGAGAGGCGGACGACCCCTGCGACGCTGCGGGGATCGCTGGAGGCGAGGACGACACCGGCGGACTCGACGGCGACGTCGGTCCCGGCGCCGATGGCGAGGCCGATGTCGGCCCGGGCCAGGGCAGGGGCGTCGTTCACGCCGTCGCCGACCATGGCCACCGTCTGCCCACCCGCTTGCAGGTCGGCGACGGCTCGGTCCTTGTCCTCGGGGAGGACCTCGGCGAACACCGTGGTGATGCCGAGGTCGGCGGCGACCGCGTCGGCGACCTGCTGGGCGTCGCCAGTGATCATGGCGACGTCGACCCCCATCCGCTGGAGCTCGCCGACGGCCTCGCGGGCTTCGGGGCGGACCTCGTCCTCGACGGCGAAGGCCCCGAGGATGCGGTCGCCGCCGACGAGGTAGAGGACCGCCGCGCCGCGTGCCTTCCACGTCTCCGTGGTGCCAGCGAGGCCGCCGGCGGCCTCCAGCGACCGGTCCCGGAGGAGCCCGGGCCCGCCGACGAGGTACTCGGTGCCGTCGACCACGGCGCTGACGCCCCGGCCGGGAAGGGATCGGAACCCGGTGGCGGTACGGCGGCCGTCGGGGCCAGCGGCGGCGGCGATGGCCCGGGCGAGGGGGTGCTCGCTCTCGGACTCGACGGCCGCGGCGACCTGGGTGACCTCGGCCTCGGTCCAGCCGTCGGCGGCAGCGGTGCCGGTGACGACGTGGGCGCCCTTGGTCAGGGTGCCGGTCTTGTCGAACAGGACGGTGTCGACGGTCCGCATGCGTTCGAGGGCGAGGCGGTCCTTGACGAGGATGCCGTTGCGGGCCGCCACCGCCGTCGACAACGAGATCACCAGCGGGATGGCCAGGCCGAGGGCGTGGGGGCAGGCGATGACGAGCACGGTGACCGTCCGGACGATCGCGTCGTCGATGCTCCCGACGGCCCACCAGGCGAAGAAGGTGATGACGCCCGCCGCGGTGGCGACGTAGAAGAGGAGGGCGGCGAAGCGGTCGGCGAGGACCTGGGCCCGGGTGGAGCCGGCCTGGGCGTCGGCGACGAGGCGCTGGATCCCGGCGAGCGCGGTGTCGTCGCCGACGGCGTCGACGCGGATCCTGATGGAGCTGTCGGTCGACACGGTGCCGGCGACGACGCGGTCGCCCACGTCCCGGGGCACCGGGCGCGACTCGCCGGTGATCATGGACTCGTCGAGCTCCGCCGCACCGTCGACGATGGTGCCGTCCGCCGGAACCCGAGCGCCGGGACGGACCAGGACGGTGTCGCCGACCGCGAGGTCGGTGGCCGCGACGGTGCGGAGCGATCCGTCACCAGCGACGAGCTCCGCCTCGTCGGGCAGGAGCGCCGCCAGCGCGGCGAGGGCGTTGCGGGCCTGGCCGATCGCCTTCATCTCCTGCCAGTGGCCGAGGAGCATGATCGTGACGAGGGCGGCGAGCTCCCACCAGAACTCGAGGTCGAGCCAGCCGGCGCTGGTGGCCAGCGACGCGGTGTAGGCGACGGTGATCGCCATCGAGATGAGGAGCATCATCCCGGGCTGGCGGTCCCGGATCTCGGCGGCTGCGCCTGCCAGGAACGGCCAGCCGCCCCACCAGAACACGATCGACCCGAGCACCGGGCCGTACCAACCCATGGCGGGCAGGTCGAGCGTGTAGTCGAACCAGTCCATGACCATGTGGCTGGAGGCGACCAGCGGGAGCGTGAGGACGAGGCTCACCCAGAAGCGCCGTCGGAACATCTCGGGGTCGTGGCCGGCGTGCTTGTCGTGGGCCACGTGGGCGGCGTGGCCCTCGTGGCCGGCGTGGGTTGGTTCCATCGGTCGGACCTCCGACCTCGACCATATACCCCTAGGGGGTATCTGCCAACCGGTCGTCTGCAACGAGGGGCGGTCGGCGCGGCCCCTGCCCCTACGGTGCTCGCATGGTCGTCGGCGCCGTCTTCTTCGACATCGATGGGACGCTCGTCCCGGGTACGAGCTCGTCCCAGTTCCTGGGGGAGCGGCTCGGGCACCTCGAGGCGCTCGCCGCTGCCGAGGAGGAGTACGCCCGGGGTGAGCGGGACAACCAGTGGGTCTCGGACCTCGACGCCCGGGGCTGGGCCGGTCGCCGTGAGGACGAGGTGGCCTCGTGGCTGCACGACCTCCCGGTCGTCGAGGGCATCCCGGAGGTGCTCGAGCGCTGCCGCGAACTGGCGCTTGCTCCGTACCTCGCCACCCTGGCCTGGGCTCCGGTCGGGGCGCACCTCGGCACGGCGTTCGGCTTCGAGGGGTCGTGCGGCCCGACCCTCGTGGCGGTCGGAGGCCAGTACACCGGGGAGGTCGAGCGCCACTTCGACGAGTTCGACAAGCGGGACTTCGCGCTGGCCGTCGCCGACCGCCTCGGCCTGTCCCGATCGGTGTGCGCGGCCGTCGGCGACAGCCGCTCGGACCTGCCCCTGTTCGAGGCGGCCGGCCTCGCCATCGCCTTCAACGCCGACGACGCAGCGGCGGCCCAGGCCGATGTGCGCGTCGTAGGGCGGGACCTGCGGTCGATCCTGCCCCACCTGGAACGGTGGGCCCTCAGCCTCGACGCCGCGTCCTGACCCGAGGCGCGGAACAGCCCGCCAAGACGGTGCGATGTCGCCGTCGCTCGGTCCTGGCGGGCCGTCAGGGGACCGCTCCGTGCGGCGGACACCGGAGCCGGAGCCCGGGTCCGCCGTGGGTCTACAGCGCGGCGCCTCGGCGGCCGCTCAGCGCGGCCAGGATCAGGCCCACGATGCCGATGGCGGCGACGATCAGCCCGATCGTCGAGTTGGCGAAGGCGGCGATGAGAACGCCGACGACGATGACAGCGAGTGCAGCTCCGATGGTCATGGCAGATCCTTCCGGTTCCTCGACGCTCCGGCGGAGCGTCGTGCGGCGGTGGTTCCCTCGGGCGAGCGAAGTCAAACCCCGGGGCCACCGCGTGCGGCTGTGGTCGGCTCCGGCAGAGTGCCGACAGGGGTGGCCTGGATGCGCACCCCCGGGACGTGACCTCGGCTCACGCCGGCCGGCTCACCCGATGATCCGATCGGTGAGGTGGTCGGGGGTGCCGAAGCGGTGGGCGGTGATGCTCACCGCCTGCTCGCGCACGAACGGGAGCAGCTCGATGCGGCCGGCCTCGGTGACGGGTCCGGTGAACACGGCCACGTCCGCGGGGACGGACGGGAGCGGTTCGGTGCCGATGCGGCGGACCCGGCGCGAGCCCGTTCGCTCGAGCCTCCGTGCGAGCCCGTCGTCGTCCTCGTCGGCGAGGGACCGCACCACCGGAGCGGCAGCGACGATACGGCGGAGCCCGGCGGGGAGCTCGACCTCGGGCGCGACGGACACCTCGGTGGCGACCCCTGCGGTGGTGGCGGCGACGATGGTGCGCAGGAGGTCGGCGGCCCGGCCGATCTGGCACCGGACCGTGATCGGGCCGGGGTGCGCGCGGTAGCGGAACAGGTTGCGTTCGGCCTGGAGGCCCGCCTCGTCGGTGGTCGCCGTGAAGGTGTGGCGCCAGTGGTGGGCGTCGGACGATGCGGCGCGGCGGACGGAGGCGAGGTCCTCGGGGGCGAGGTGCTCGGCAGCCGCATCGAGGAGGGCGCGCACCTCGGCGCTGGGCTGCGCTGCGACGTGCTCGGCAGGCGTCGGGCGCCAGGTGCCGAGGACCAGCAGGTGGTCGGGCCCGCCGGCCTTGGCGCCGGGGCCGACGGCGGAGCGCTTCCAGCCGCCGAAGGGCTGCCGCCGCACGATCGCGCCGGTCGTGCCCCGGTTGACGTACAGGTTGCCGGCGTCGATCCGGTCGAGCCACGTGGCGATCTCGTCGGGGTCGAGCGAGTGGATCCCCGACGTGAGCCCGTAGTCGGTGTCGTTGACGATCTCGATCGCCTCGTCGAGCGTCGGGGCGCGCAGGATGCCGAGCACCGGCCCGAAGTACTCGGTCCGGTGGAAGGCGGAGCCGCGCTGGACGCCGTCTCGGAGCCCGGGGCTCCAGAGGCGGCCGGTGCCGTCGAGCCTGGTGGGCTGGAGGATCCAGCGCTCGCCGGGGCCGAGGGTGGTGAGCCCCTCGAGGAGCTTGCCGGCCGCCGGCTCGATCACCGGTCCCATCTGGGTGGCGGCGTCGGTCGGGTAGCCGACGGCCAGCGAGCGCACCGCGTCCTCCAGCTGACGACGGAACCGGGTCGACGACCCGACGCTGCCGACGAGCACGACGAGCGACGCCGCCGAGCACTTCTGGCCGGCGTGGCCGTACGCGGATGCCACGACGTCGCGCACGGCGAGGTCGAGGTCGGCAGACGGCGTGACGATGATGGCGTTCTTGCCGCTGGTCTCGGCGAGGAGCCGCAGCCCGGGCCGGAAGGCACCGAACCGTTCGGCGGTCTCGTAGGCGCCGGTGAGGATCACCTGGTCGACCTCGGGGTGCCCGACCAGGGCGGGACCGAGGCCCTCCTCAGCGACCTGGACCAGCGCGAGGACCTCGGTGGGGATGGCGTTGGCGACGAGGGCCTCGTGGATGGCGCCGGCCAGCACCGCACCGCACCGCTCAGCGGGCGTGGCTGGCTTGAGGACCACCCCCGACCCCGCCGCGAGCGCCGCGAGCGTGGAACCGGCGGGGATGGCGACCGGGAAGTTCCAGGGCGGGGTGACCAGGGTGAGGGCGACGGGCTCGAACGCGGCGCCGTCGACGTCGTCGAGCAGGAGGGCCTGCTCTGCGTAGAAGTGGGCGAAGTCGACGGCCTCGGACACCTCGGGGTCGGCCTGGTCGAAGGTCTTGCCGGTCTCGGCGGCCATCGCCTCGATCAGGTCGCCGCGGCTGGCCTCGATCGCATCGCCGATCGCGTGCAGGACCGATGACCGCTGCTCGGCGGAGCGGCAGCCCCACGCCTCGCCCGCGGCGCGGGTCGTGGCGACGAGTTCGTCGAGCCGGGCCGGATCAGCCACCCGGGCAGCGTCGATCGTCGCGCTGCCCGCGGCGGAGGTGGCGGCCCGACGGAGGACCGCACGCGCCCACGCTCGGTTCGCCTCGACCGAAGGATCGGTGTCGGGGGTGTTCACGAAGCGCCCCGGTCCGGGCCGGCCGACCTCGGCGTAGCGGTCGGCGACGCGGTGGGGCCCGCCCGCCAACGTCGGCACCGCGGCGCTGGATGCTCGGAACCGGCGCTTTTCCCTGGCGAACAGCTCGGGCGAGTCGGCGAGGTCGAAGACGGCGGACAGGAAGTTGTCCGTACTGGCGCCCTCATCGAGGCGCCGGACCAGGTAGGCGATGGCGACGTCGAACTCGGACGGGTCCACGACCGGCGTGTACAGCAGCAGCGACCCGACGGTGCGCCGCACCGCGTGGGCCTGGCCGGGGGCCATCCCGAGGAGCATCTCGATGTCGACGGCGTCGCGGACGCCCCGGTCCCCGGCGAGCAGCCAGGCCCGGGCGACGTCGAAGAGGTTGTGGCCGGCGACTCCGATGCGGACGTGCGCGGTCCGCTCGGGCGTGAGCGCCCACTCGAGCACCTGCTTGTAGTGGGTGTCGGTGTCCTGCTTGGTGGGCCAGGTGGCGAGCGGCCACCCGTGGAGCGAGGCATCGGTCCGCTCCATCGGCAGGTTCGCGCCCTTGACGAGCCGGACCTTGATGCCGGCACCGCCGCGGGCTCGGCGGGCGGCGGCCCACCGCTGGAGGTGCTCCATCGCACCCCGCGCGTCGGGGAGGTAGGCCTGCAGCACGATCCCGGCTTCGAGGTGCAGGAGCGCCGGCTCGTCGAGGAGCCGGGTCAGGACGGCGATGGTGAGGTCGAGGTCCTTGTACTCCTCCATGTCGAGGTTGACGAACGTGTGGGGCGTGGTGGACGCGGCCTGGCGGAACAGCGGGCGGAGGTGCTCGACGACGTCGGCGACGGTCTCGTCGAACGCCCACGGGGCGTGCGGCGCGATCGTGGAGGACACCTTGATCGACACGTAGTCGACGTCGTCGCGGGCCAGGAGGCGGCGGGTGCCCTCGAGCCTGCGGGCGCCCTCCCGCTCGCCGAGCACGGCCTCGCCCAGCAGGTTGACGTTGAGGCGGATGCCATCGGTGCGGATGCGCCGGATGGTCCGCCCGAGCTTGGGGTCCGACGCGTCGACGACGAGGTGGCCGACCATGCCGCGCAGCACCCGCACCGCCGCCGGGACGACCAGGCGAGGGGCGTGCGGCGCGGCGAACCCGCTGAGCCGGACGAGGGTCCGCAGCGGCAGCGGGAGGAAGGCCGGCGCCGTGGCGGCGAGGGCTCGGAGGTTCCGCGCCGCGACGTCGGGGTCCTCGGGGCGGACGACGCCGTCGATGAAGCCGACGGCGAACGACAGGCCACCGGGGTCCTTCAGGACCTTCGCCAGCTGCGCGGCGGCGCCTGCGGTCCGGTGCCCTGAGGCGTCGGCGAGCCAGGCGCGGACGAGCTCGACGGCCCGGTCGTCCAGGGAGCTCGGGGCGGGGGTGATGGCCATGGCGGCTCCAGCCGGAGGGGAGAGACGTGCGCCCACGGGGTGGTTGGACCGTCGCGGACGCGACCGGCGGTGTCAACGGTCCCACCGTCCTGCTTCGGGACGGGATGCACAAGGGCCGAGGTTCACCGTCACGGGTCCGGGCGGGCTGGTAGACATCGTCTCGGGATCGCGGGGATCGGGTCATCGCTCGATCGTCGAGGTGTGATGGGACCGGCGGAGCTCCGCCGGCACGTGGGAGGACTGGCGCATGGGTGGGTCGACGAACGCGCACGCGAGCCGTGTGTGCGCCACGCCGGTGGACATCCGCATGCGGAAGCCCTGATGCCCGCGTCGGCCGGTTCCGAGCGGAGCCGGGACCGTGAGGAGATCAGTGGCGGGGGACCTCGGCAGCCGCCAGACCGAGGCTGCCCAGGAGGTCGATGACCCGCAGGCGGATCTCGTCTCGGATCGGGCGCACGGCATCGAGTCCCTGCCCGGCGGGGTCGTCGAGGGGCCAGTCCTCGTAGCGGACACCGGGGAAGAACGGGCACGCGTCGCCGCAGCCCATCGTGATGACGACGTCGGCTCGTCGCAGGCCCTCGGCTGTCCACCGCTGGGGCTGGGCTCGTGCGATGTCGATGCCGACCTCGGCCATGGCCGCGACGGCCACGGGGTTCACGGCCGCGGCGGGCTCCGATCCGCCCGACCAGGCGCTGGCCCGTCCGGCGGCCAGGTGCTCGAACCAGCCGAGTGCCATCTGGGACCGGCCGGCGTTGTGGACGCAGAGGAACACGACGTCGGGGCGTTCGGCGGTCACGCGGTCTCCTGCTCCGCCGTGAGGTGCGGCACGACCAGCTCGCTCCCCCGATCCTCGTGGAACGCGAGGGCAGCGAACCCAAGAGCGAGGAGGCCGCCTGCCACCTGGGCGGCGATGAAGGGAGGGGCCGAGGAAGGGGCGATGCCAGCGAAGGTGTCGGTCAGGGTCCGGCCGATCGTGACCGCCGGGTTGGCGAAGCTGGTGGAGCTGGTGAACCAGTACGCCGCGGCGATGTACCCGCCGACCGCGAAGGCCGCGACCTGTGGGCGACCCGAGCGGATGACCCCGAGGATGACGAGCACCAGGCCGAAGGTGGCGACCGCCTCCGACAGGAGGAGCGGTGCCCCGGTCCGCTCGTGGGTGGAGGCCGTGACGGCGGGCAGGTCGAACATGAGGTTGGCGATGACGGCGCCCACGCAGGCGCCGAAGGTCTGGACCGCGGCGTAGGCCACCCCTTCGATGCGGGGGAGGCCCCCCAGCAGGACCTCGCAGAGGGTGACGACCGGGTTGAAGTGCGCTCCCGAGAGCCAGCCGAAGCAGAGGATCAGCGCGACCAGCGCTCCGCCGGTCGCGACGGCGCTCTCGAGGAGTTGCAGCCCGGGGTCGGTCGAGGTGCGCTGCGCCATGATCCCGGACCCGACGATCGCCGCGACGAGGAGCGCGGTCCCGACGGTTTCGGCGGCCAGCCGGCGGGGGAGCGTGGTCATGATCCGGTGCCGCCGAGGCCGGCTCGCAGCCGGTCCTCGACGCTGGCGAAGCGATGGGTGGCGAGCCACAGGCGGAGCAGGTGCCGCCGCTCGGCGGGGTCCTCGGCGTCGGTGTACGCCTCGCGGGCGTGGAGGATCCGGGCGTTGTTCAGCCACTGGATGTCGCCCGGGCGGAAGTCCATCTCGACGTGGACCGCGGGATCGTTGGCGATGGACTCGAGGAGCTCCATGGCCTCGAGCTGCGCGACGGTGAGCCGGGGCACCTCTGGGTGGCGCTGCGCGTCGCGGATGTACCAGCCGATGTAGAAGAACCGGGGCCCGTCGGGCAGGTCGTTCAGCGGTGCTCCCTCGAACCAGGGTTGCTCGCCCGGCTCGTGGTCGCCCTGCCGGTCCCAGTGGAACGGCTGGTAGAGCACCTCGAGCAGGTCGGGCCGGCGCTCGAGCAGCTCGGTGTAGACCGCCCCCGCGCTCGCCAGCCGGCTCTCCCCGCCGCTCAGCGCGGGGTGGAGGCACAGCAACCCGACGACATCGGCGCCATCGGTGTGGAAGTCCTGGCGCAGCCGGGTCCGGTAGCGGCGCACCGGTCCGGACGCGGCGGGCAGACGCTCGTCGCGGACGTGGGTGAGCGTGTCGCCCTGTGCGTTCTGCCCGACGGGGACGCCGAGGTGCCGGCCGAGGCCGACGTACCCGCGCTCGATCTCGTCGGGGGCGAGCCGGTCCACGGGGAAGCCCCGGACCAGCACGAAGCCGCGGCCCTCGGCGAGCTCGACCGACCACCGTGCGACCTCGTCGGCGAGGGTCGGCAGCTCCAGGTCGTCGCCGTCCGCGCTGCGAACCGCCCGGACGATCTCCTCGCGCTGGGCGTCGTCGAGCACCACGGTCCACGCCCCGGCGTCGGCGACCTCGGCTGCCCGCCACACCGCCGGCGACGATGGCGGGCGACGGGGCGAGGCCGCTCCGGTCACGGCCGGCCCAGCGTGACGGGCTCGGGGCCGCTGGAACAGCAGGCGTCGTCCGCCTCGCCGCCCATCGTCGCCTCGTCGCCCGTCTTCACGTACCACTCCCAGCGAGCGCCATCGGGATCGGTGACCCAGGTCTCCACCTTGGAGGCGAAGCAGCAGATCGTGTCGTCGATCCCGGTGGTGGTCAGCCCGCTGTCGCGGAGCCGGGCCTCGGCGGCGACGACCTCGTCGGCCGACTCGGCCTCGACGCCGAGGTGGTTGAGGGTGCCGCCCTCCGCGGCCTCGAAGACGACCAGCTTCAGCGGGGGATCGACGACCTCCCAGTTGGCGTAGCCCTTCTCGACCTTGGCCGGCGGCGTCGCGAAGAGCGTGGAGTAGAACGCGATGGCCTGCTCGAGGTCGGTGACGTTCAGGGCGAGTTGGAGGCGGCTCATGGGATCGGCTCCCTGGTAGATTCACAGCTGTCGATGTGAAGCGTGGACCACAGATCGAAGGTTGTCAATGCGAACACAGGTCGAGCAGGTACCGGACGGCGCCGACTGCTGCGGGACCCCGGTCACGGGCGCGCTCAGCGAGTCGGACGCAGCCGACCTCGCCGCCGGGTTCGCCGCGCTGGCCGACCCGGTGCGGCTGCGGCTGTTCAGCCTCGTCGCCGCCGCCGGCGAGATCTGCTCGTGCGACCTCCAAGGGCCGCTCGACCGTTCGCAGCCCACGGTGAGCCACCACACCAAGGTCCTCTCCGAAGCCGGGCTCATCACCGGTGAGCGGCGCGGGCGCTGGGTCTACTGGAGGGTCGCCCCGGATCGGCTCGACCCCCTGCGCCGCCTCCTGGACGAACCCCACGCCTGACCGGGGCCGGGAGGGGTCCCCGAACCCGTAGCGTCCGGCCATGTCCGTGGTGCGCACCATCGTCTTGTTCCTGCTCGCCGCGGTCGCGGAGATCGGCGGGGCCTGGCTGATCTGGCAGGGGGTCCGTGAGCGGCGCGGCGTGGCGTTCATCGGCGCCGGGATCGTGGCCCTGGCGCTGTACGGCTTCGTCGCCACGCTCCAGGAGGACGCCAACTTCGGGCGCATCCTCGCGGCGTACGGCGGCATCTTCGTCGCCGGCTCGCTGGCGTGGGGCGTGGTCGCCGACGGGTTTCGACCGGACCGCTACGACCTGCTGGGCGCCGCCATCTGCCTCATCGGCGTGGGGGTGATCATGTTCGCCCCGAGGCCCGCCTGACGGACGGGCCCTCGACCGTCGAGCGCGTTGGGACGGTCTCGCAGCGCGCGCACGGCCCCGGAAAGGTGGTTCCGGGGTAGCCCGTGCGGGCCATTCCTGCTCGGGGACGCCGGTTCCCCGGTGCCCGCGGCGTCCAGGTGGGTAGGAGGAGGGAGCTCCTTGGTCCCACTGGACGGCGGTGAGAGGATGCCCATGCGGATCGTCCTGGGCGATGGCCCCGACTTCGTCGTGCAGTCGCTGACGCGGCTGTTCGAACAGCACGGACACGCGGTGGTCGCGGCCACCACGGATCCGGCCGAGCTCGTGCGGCTCGTCGACGAGCACCGCCCGGACGTGTGCGTGCTCGAGGTGGCCTCACCTCGATCGGAGCGGATCACCGCCGCGATGCAGGCCGTGCGCTCGTGCGCTCGGCGCACCGACGTGGTGGTGCTGACCGGAGCGCCGGCGAGCCAGCTGGGGCTCGAAGCCCTCGCCGAGGGCGCCACCGCAATCGTGTCGAAGGCGAGCGTCGGCGGGGATCTGGTGGCCCAGGTCGAACGGCGTCTGGCCGCCGCCCACCCCGTGGTGAGGCGGGCCGCTCGCAACGGCGGTCACCTCACGCCTCGCGAGCTGGAGGTGCTCGGGTGCCTGGCCGACGGCGATTCCACCGTGCGCATCGGCAACCGGCTCGGGATGAGCGCGGCGACGGTGCGCTCCCACGTCCAGAGCGTCCTCTGGAAGCTCGGGGTGCACAACCGGTCCGGTGCGGTGGCGGTCGCGGTGCAGACCGGCCTCATCCCGCAGCTGGGCCCCTGAGCGTGGCTGGTCCCGCGGGCCCATCGGTCAGTGGCTGCGCTTCTCGGTGCGGCGGACGATCTCGTGGGCGATGTCGCGGAGCTTGACGTTCTCGAACTGGGACTGCCGGCGGAGCTGGGCGAACGCCTCGTCGGCGGAGCAGCTCGTCGCCCCCATGATCACGCCCTTCGCCTGCTCGATCTGTGCCCGGGAGCGCATGGCCTCGTGGAGGTTCTCGCTGAGGCTCACCGCGTCCCAGTAGGCCTGGTGGTTGAGGAGCAGGAACGCCGCCTGCGTCGCGAACCCCTGGCCGGCGCGGACCGCGGCACCGTCGAACGCGTGCTCGCGGTGCGCGTAGAGGTTCAGGGCGCCGACGGCGTGGTCGTCCGCGACCATCGGCAGCGAGAGCACGCTGGCCAGGCCGTGCTCGGCCGCCACCGCCTGGAACCGGGGGAACGGCCCCGGCGCCGCCGTCGAGCCGATCGAGACGACCTGGCCGCTCCGGAACGCCTCGATGCACGGCCCGTCGCCGGTGTCGTACTGGGCCTGGTCGACCTCGACGACCTCCGGGTGCGTGAACACGTAGGTCCCGACGCGGGCGTCGAGGGTCATCGAGATGCCCGCCATGACCGCCGGCGGCACGGCGGCGAGGGCGGCGTCGCACAGCTTCGCCAGGGCCTCGTCCATCGTGGAGTCGCCCACGAAGTACAGGACGAGCGCGTCGAGCGCCCTCCGGCTCGGATCCTCACCCGCCTGCTCAGGCATCGGTGCCTCCCTGGTGGGAGCGGTCGGTCGCCCGAGGCCAGCGCCGTCGAGCCCGCTGCCTGCACGGTACGACCCGCTCGTCCCCGGGTCCACCAGCCGGGTATGAGCTTCGCCGCAGGTGGGGTACTCCGCCGGTACCCGCCCCTGTGATGAGAGGACCTGCGATGCTCGCTGACCCTGCGCTCGACCCCCGTTCCGATGCCCAGCAGGGTCGGCGGCCGTCGAGGGGCCGGGCCGGTCTGCGGAGCATCCCGTCCACGGGCCGTGCCACCAGCGCCACCAGCGCCGCCACGCACGACGCCGACGACCCGGCCGAGGTGACCGCCCGCTTCGCCACGTTCCGCAGCACCGGCGACCGGGCGCTGCGCAACGCACTCGTCGAGGAGCACCGCTCGCTCGCCGACGCGCTGGCTCGCCGCTACGCCAACCGCGGCGAGCCGCTCGACGACCTCGAGCAGGTCGCCATGCTCGGCCTGGTCAAGGCGGTGGAACGGTTCGACCCGGGCAAGGGCATCCCCTTCGCCGGCTTCGCGGTGCCCACCATCACCGGTGAGCTCCGCCGCCACTTCCGGGACCGCACCTGGGCCGTGAAGGTCCACCGCCGGGCGAAGGACCTGCACGTGCGCCTGCCGGCGGTGGGCGACCGCCTCCGGTCCGAGCTGGGCCGCACGCCCAACCCGGCCGAGCTGGCCGAGGCCCTCGGGTGCAGCATCGACGACGTCCTCGACGCCCTCGACGCCGGCGCCGCCTACCGGACCACGTCCACCGACACGACCGAGGGCGGCATGGCCGCGTCGTATGCGATCGAGCGGACGAACGGCGAGGCCACCTTCGGTCCCGAGGACCGCATCGTGCTCACCGACCTGCTGGCCGAGCTGTCGGAGCGGGACCGCACGATCATCGGTCTGCGCTACTTCGAGGACCTCAGCCAGAGCGAGATCGCCGACCGGGTCGGCGTCAGCCAGGTCCACGTGTCCCGGCTGCTGCGATCGGCGCTGGCCCAGATGCGCACCTCGGCCAGCCAGGCCGTCTGACGGCTCGGAGCCTGCCGGCCGGTCAGCCGGCGTCGGGCGCCTCGTCGAGCGAGGCGTCGATCCACCCGAGGTACGGGACGTGGCCGCCGGCCACATCGAGGACGACGACCTCCGGGACCTCGTAGGTGTGCAGCGAGCAGACGGTCGCCTCGATCGCGGCGAGCTGGTCGGTCCGGCTCTTCACGAGCAGGAGCACCTCGTCGTCGTGCTGGACCTGGCCCTCCCAGCGGTAGACGCTCTCGATGGGGAGAAGCTGGACGCACGCCGCCTGTCGCCGCTCGACCAGGGCGCCGGCGATCGTGCGAGCCTGGTCACGGTCCGCCGCGGCCACCAGCACGACCACCTTGTCCGCTTCGGCTCCCATCGCTCCGCACCCTAGGTCGGAGGAATCTCGGCCGATCGGTCGATCGGGGCGCATCCGGTTCGTGGTGTTGGTGGGACCGGCACCGCGCCGGCCCGACCACCTGACGAGGAGCACTCCCATGACCGCGACCTACACCTTCGACGTCTTCTCCAGCCTCGACGGCTTCGGCTCCTACGACGAGCCCGGCGACTGGGGCGGCTACTGGGGCAAGCAGGGGCCCGAGCTCGAGGCGCACCGGGCCTCGCTGTTCGACGTCCCGCAGCGGATGGTGTTCGGGGCCGACACCTACCGGCAGTTCATCGCCCTGCTCGGGTCGGGCGACGAGCCCACCGTCGGCGACGACTGGGTCACCAAGATGCGCCACCTGCCCACGACGGTCGTGTCCAGCACCCTCCAGGAGCCGCTCGACTGGCCCGACGCCACGGTCGCGAGCGGCGATGCCGTGGACG
>DATMGQ010000033.1:0-25543 GCA_035555395.1 Acidimicrobiales bacterium | reverse complement strand
GTCGACCAGTCACCGATCGGGCGCACCCCGCGCTCCAACCCGGCCACCTACACCGGGGTGTTCGACAAGATCCGCACCCTGTTCGCCGCCACCACCGAGGCCAAGGTCCGCGGCTACCTGCCCGGCCGGTTCAGCTTCGACGTCAAGGGCGGGCGCTGCGAGAACTGCGCCGGCGACGGCACCATCAAGATCGAGATGCACTTCCTCCCGGACGTGTACGTCCCCTGCGAGGTCTGCAAGGGCGCTCGCTACAACCGGGACACGCTCGACATCGAGTTCAAGGGCAAGAACGTGGCCGAGGTGCTCGACATGCCCTGCGAGGAGGCGCTCGAGTTCTTCGCCAACCAGCCCGTCATCGCCCGTCACATGCAGACGCTGGTCGACGTGGGCCTCGGCTACGTGCGGCTCGGCCAGCCCGCCCCCACGCTGTCGGGCGGCGAGGCCCAGCGCATCAAGCTGGCATCCGAGCTCTCCAAGCGCTCCACCGGCCACACGATCTACGTGCTCGACGAGCCCACCACCGGCCTCCACTTCGAGGACATCCGCAAGCTGCTCACGGTGCTCGGCCGCCTGGTCGACCAGGGGAACACGGTGCTGGTCATCGAGCACAACCTCGACGTCATCAAGACCGCCGACTGGATCATCGACCTCGGTCCCGAGGGCGGGTCGGGCGGCGGCACCGTGCTGGTGGAGGGCACGCCCGAGGAGGTGGCCGCCACCCCGGAGTCCTACACCGGCCAGTTCCTGCGGCCGCTGCTCGGCCTGGAAGGCTGAGCCGCATGGCGCTCGACGACCTGGACCTCCACGCCCTCTACCACCTGGCCACCGAGGCCGAGTGGGCCGACCACCAAGACGAGGGCGTGATCGTGCCCCCGTCGCTGGAGACCGAGGGGTTCGTCCACTGCTCGTGGGGCCACCAGGTCCGGGGCACGGTCACCAAGCACTTCGCCCACGTCACCGGCCTGCTGGCGCTGCGGATCGATCGCGGCGCGCTGGGCGACGTGCGGTTCGTGGAGGAGGACTCGTACGGCTCCGGCCAGGCGTTCCCCCACGTCTACGGCCCGATCCCGGTGGCCGCGGTGGTCGACGCGACGGTCGTCGCCTGACCCTGTCGGGCCGCCCTCCGGCATCGCCGGCCGGCCCGGCCGGCCTCCGTACCATGGCGGAGTGAGACGACTGGCACGCCTGCTGACGTTCGGCGGGGTGGTCGTCATCGTGCTCGGCCTGAGCAAGGTCCACGCCAGCTCCATCGCCGATCCGCCCTACGACTTCACCGGGTCGTTCCGGTTCGCATGGGCGATCGCGTACATCGTCCTGCTCAGCGTGGCCGGCTACGGGTTCGGCCTGCCCGACCTGCCCCGCTCGTGGCGCGCCGCCGCCCTGGCTGGCGTGGGGGCGTCGGCGTCGGCGGCCATCGGCATCTCCGTGGTGCAGTTGGTCGTCGGCGATGCGCTCCTGCCCCGCTTCGTGGTGTTCGGCTCGGCGCTGCTGCTGATCCCGTGGGACGTCGGGATGAACGCCCTGGCTCGCCAGGGTCGCCGCCAGAGCGAGGACCGCGACCGGGTGGTGCTCGTCGGCACCGCGGAGGAGCTCGCCCGGCTCGAAGGCGACCTGCGCCTCATCCCGGAGCGCCCGGCGGTGCTCGTCGGCCACCTCGGCCCGGGCGGCGCCCAGGCCGGCGACGGGGCCAAGCCGCTGGTGGACCTCGTGCTGACCGAAGGCGCGTCGCTGGTCGTCCTCGACCGGTCGGCCCTGGTGGACGCCGAGGCGGTGGCCCAGGCGGCGGCGCTGCACGAGGCGGGCGTGCGGGTGCGCACCCTCCTCCAGTTCTACGAGGAGTGGCTCGGGAAGCTCCCGGTGGGCGAGCTGGAGCGGGCGTCGCTGTTCTTCGACATCGGCGAGGTGCACCGCGCCCGCTACGGGCGGCTGAAGCGCCTCATCGACGTGGTGGTCGGCACCATCGGGCTGATCCCGCTCGCCCTCGCGGTCCCGGTCGTGTGGATCGGCAACCGCATCGCCAACCGGGGGCCGCTGCTGTACCGGCAGGTCCGCGTCGGCCGCAACGGCGACCTCTTCGAGATCCTCAAGTTCCGCACGATGGTCGACGGACCGGCCACCTCGTCGGAGGGCTCGGCCTGGACCGAGGTCGACGACCCGCGCATCACCCGGTTCGGTCGGCTGCTGCGCACCTCCCACCTCGACGAGCTCCCGCAGATGCTCAACATCGTCCGCGGCCAGCTGTCGGTGGTCGGGCCCCGGCCCGAGCAGCCGCACTACGTCGAGCAGCTCAGCGCATCACTGCCGTTCTACGGCATGCGCCACCTGGTGCGACCGGGCCTGACCGGCTGGGCGCAGGTGAAGTACGGCTACGCCGGCGACGAGCGCGACGCCCTCGAGAAGCTCCAGTACGAGTTCTTCTACCTCCGCCACCAGGGGCTGCGGTTCGACCTGCGGGTCATGGGCCGCACGGTGCGCAGCGTGGTGGGGACCGAGGGCGGTGGTCGGTGAGCCCGATCTCGTCCGGGCCCGTCACCGTGGCCCACGTCATCACCCGGCTCGACGTCGGCGGAGCCCAGGCGACGGCCGTGCGCACGTGCGCGCTGCTCGACCGGGACCGCTACCGGCCGGTGATCCTCGCCGGCCCCGACGCGGGCTCCGGCGGGTCGATGGCCGACGACGCTCGGGCCGCCGGCGTCGAGGTCGTCACCGTCGACGGCCTGGTCTCGACCATCCGCCCGCACATCGACGTGCGCGCGGTGCCGGCGGTGCGCCGCGCCGTGGAGGGCACGGGCGCCGAGCTGGTGCACACCCACTCCAGCAAGGCCGGCGTGCTCGGGCGGCTGGCGGCCCGCCAGGCCGGCCGGCCGGCGGTCCACACGGTCCACGGCTGGAGCTTCCACGGGGAGCAGCACCCGGCGGTGCGCACCACGTACCGCACGATCGAACGGGCCCTGGCACCCAAGACGGCGGCCCTCATCGTGGTGACGCCCGTCGACGAGCGCATCGGGCGCGAGGCCGGGATCGGCCGCCCCGAGCAGTACCACCTGATCCGCAGCGGCATCGCCATCCCGGCCCCGCGCACGGCCGCCCAGCGGGCGTCGGCGCGCGCCGCGCTGGGTTGGGGCGACGGCGACGAGGGCCTCGTGGCCGTGGGCCGGCTGGCGCCGCAGAAGGACCCGCAGACGATGGTCGAGGCGTTCGCGGCCGTCGTCGCCGCACGGCCCCAGGCCCGCTTGGCGGTCATCGGCGACGGACCCGACCGGGCCGAGGTCGAGGCGGCCATCGACCGGCTCGGGTTGGGGGCCTCGATCGCGCTGCTGGGCGTCCGCACCGACGTCCTGGACGTGCTGGCCGGCGCCGACGCCTACCTCCTGAGCTCCCGGTGGGAGGGGCTGCCCCGCACCGTGCTGGAGGCGGTGGCGCTCGGCATCCCCGTGGTGGCAACCGACGTGGGCGGCGTGCGCGAGGTCGTGGACCCGGGCACCTCGGGCTGGCTGGTCCCGGCTGGCGACCCCGCGGCGCTCGGGACGGCAGCGGCCGAGGCCCTCGCCTCGCCCGTCGTGGCCGCCGCCCGGGCGGAGGCGGCGCGTGCCGGCATCGACCGGTTCGACGAGCAGCGGATGGCCGCCGACACCATGGCGCTGTACGACCAGGTGCTCGGACGGTGAGCAGCGCGCCGCTGCGGGTCGCCCACGTGATCAGCGGCTTGGAGAGCGGCGGGGCCGAAGGGTTCCTCGCCCGGCTCGCCCCCGCGCTCGACGGCCGGGTGGAGAGCACCGTCATCTCACTGCGGACCGAAGGCGTGCACGGCGCGGGGCTGCGCTCCGCCGGCATCGCCGTCGAGGCGGTCGGATTGGAGCGCGGGAGCTTCGCCCCCCGGTCGCTGCCCCGGCTGGTGCGGCTGCTGCGCGGGGCACGGCCCGACGTCGTGCAGACCTGGCTCTACCACGGCGACCTCCTCGGCGGCCTGGCGGGCCGGGCGCTCGGACGGCCGGTGGCCTGGAACCTCCGCCAGCAGCTCGGGCACGGCGCGCCGGCCACCCACGGCCGCCTGATCGGGACCTGCGCCCGGCTCTCGCGCTCCATCCCCAGCGCGATCGTCGCGGTGTCGGCGCAGGCGGCGGAGGACCACGTGCGGGTCGGGTACGCCGCCGACAAGGTGCGCGTCATCCCCAACGGCTTCGACCTCGGGCGGTTCCACCCCGATCCCGGTGCCCGGGCGTCGGTCCGCCAGGAGCTCGGCCTGGCTCCCGACGCGCTCCTCATCGGCCTTGTGGCCCGGCACGACCCCCAGAAGGACCACGCCACCGCGCTGCGCGCCGTGGCCGCGCTGCGTGCCCGGCGGCCCGATGTCCACCTGGTGCTCGTCGGGAAGGGCGTCGACGACGATGCCGGCCTCCGAGCCGAGATCGCGGCGAGCGGCGTCGGGGCCGGTGTCCACCTGCTGGGGGAGCGGGCCGACCTGCCCCGCCTCCAGTCGGCGTGGGACGTGGCGCTCTCATCGTCGATCACCGAGGGCCTGAGCAACGCCATCGGCGAGGCGATGGCGTGCGGTGTGCCTGCGGTCGTCACCAGCGGGGGAGCGACGGCCGAGCTGGTCGGCGAGACGGGCGCGACCCCGCCGTCGGGCCGGCCCGACGAGCTCGCCGCCGCGCTCGGACGGATCCTGGACCTCGGGGCGGACGAGCGCGCCGAGCTCGGTGGTCGGGCACGGGACCGGGTGGCGTCGGGCTACTCCCTCGACCGAGCGGTCGAGGCCTATGCCGACCTCTACGCCGAGCTGGTCCGACGGTGAGCCAGCACACGGACGCCCACGGCCCCGAAGGCGCCCAGGGCGGCTCCGCGGGCACGCCGCGCCGGTCCCGGTTGCGCCAGGCGGCGAAGCTGCGGCCGCTGCTCGGCAGCACCCTCGCCGTCACCGCGGTCACCGCGTTCGCCCGGCTCAACGGCGGGGTGCGCGAGGTCCTCATCGCCCGCGAGTTCGGCACGGCCCGCAGCCTCGAGACCTTCCTCGTGGCCTTCGCCATCGTGTCGGTCGCCATCGACGCGGTCGTCGGCGGGCTGCCCTCCTCCCTGATCCCGACGTTCCACCGCCGGCGCGGAGGCGACCGGATGCCCAAGGTGCTGGGGGCGGTGCTGCCGGGGCTGGCCGCGGTCGCGGTGGGCCTCGCGGTCGCCATGGCGCTGGCGGCGCCGGTGCTGGCCAAGGTGGTGGCCGGCGGGTTCGGCGGCAGCGACCAGCACCGGGTCCAGGGCGTGATCGTGATCCTCGCCCCGACCATCGCCTTCGGCCTGGCCGCGACGGTCGCCTCGTCGTGCCTCCAGGAGCAGGGCCGGTTCGTCTTCGCGACCCTGCCGTCGGTGGCCAACCCGCTGGCGGCGATCGCGGTGCTCCTCCTGACCGAGGAGCCCCGGTCGACGACGCTCGCCTGGGCGTTCTGCGCGGGCTACGCCGCCGAGCTGGTGGTCGCTGCGTCGCTCGCCGCGCTGCGCGGGGTCCGGGTCTCGTTCCCGGGGAGGTCCGAGCTGGACGCCGCCCGCTCGGATCGTCGGCTGTTCTTCCGGGAGCTGTGGTCGATCGCCATCGGCCTGCTCGCCCTGTCCTCGATGACGGTGTCCGACCAGGCGGTGGCCACCCACCTCGACGACGGCGACGTCGCCATCCTCAACTTCGGCATCCGCATCCCCGGCTTCTTGTCTGCGGTGGGCGTGACGGCCATCGGCATGGTGGTCCTGCCGCAGTTCTCGCGGCTGGTGGGGGAGCGGGACTGGGCGACGCTGCGGGCGTCGATGCGCACCAAGGCCCGCCTCGTGTTCGGGGCCACGGCCCTCGGCGCGCTGGTGCTGAGCGTGGCGAGCGTGCCGATCGTCGACCTGGTGTTCGGACGGGGCGCCTTCACCGACGCCGACGTGGCCGACGCCGCCGCCGTCCAGGTCGTGGCGGCCTGGATGGTGCCGTTCTCGGTCCTCGGCGTGGTCTACGCCCGGCTCCTCAGCGCCCGGCACCGCAACCGGGCGATCATGGTCGTGAGCCTGGGCGTGGCCGTCCTCAACCTCGTGTTCGACCTGGTGCTGGGGCCGTGGCTCGGTGCACCGGGCCTCGCCCTCAGCACCACGCTCGCCTCGGCGACGATGTGCATCGTGTTCGGCACCCTCGCTCGTTGGTCGATCCCCTCGCCGACGGTGGTGCCGGCATGAAGGTCGCGGTCGTCGTGCGGGCGCTCGAGCGGGGCGGCGCCGAGCGCCAGGCGGCGGTGACCGCCGCCGAGCTGGCGCGCCGCGGCCACGACGTCGAGCTGGTGACCTTCCACGGGGGGAGCGCGTACCGAGACGTGCTGGCCCCCGCAGACGGCCCGGCCGTGCCGGTGGTCGTGCTCGCGGGGAAGCGCCGCGGCGACGCCGTGCCCGGCTTCATCCGCTGGTGCCGGAGCGCCCGACCCGATGCCGTGCTCGGGTACCTCGCCGGGCCCAACCTGGTGACCCTGCTCAGCGGCGTCGTCCGGCCTCGTCCGCTCGTGGTGTGGGGCATCCGGTCCGGCACGCTCCGAGGGGCCGACGAGACCCGGCTCGGACGCACGGTCCAGCGCATCGAGCCCGTCCTATCGCGGTTCGCGGACCTGGCCGTCGCCAACGCCTCCACCGGTCGGGACGACGCCGTCGAGCGCGGGTTCCGCGTACCGATCGAGGTCGTGCCCAACGGGATCGACGTCGAGCGGTGGCGGCCCCGTCCCCAGCGGCGCGCCGCCGCCCGCCAGGCGCTCGGTGTGGACGACGACCGGATCGTGGTCCTCCGGGTCGGCCGCCTCCACCCGGTCAAGGACCTGCCCACCCTGCTGCGCGCCGTCGCCCGGCTGGAGCGGGGCCCAGATGGGCGTCGGCCGCTCCTCGTCGTGGCCGGCGGCGGGCCCGACGGCTATGCCCGCGAGCTGTGCTCCCTCGCGGCCGACCTGGGCGTCGCGGACGATGTGCGATGGTTGGGCGATGTCGAGGACCCCACCGACGCGTACGAGGCTGCGGACCTGATGGTGTCGTCGTCCTCCTACGGCGAGGGCTTCTCGAACGTGATCGGCGAGGCGATGGCCTGTGCGGTCCCGTGCGTCGGCACCGACGTGGGCGACACCATCGCCCTGATCGGCGACCCTGCGCTCCTCGCCCCGCCGGAGGACCCCGAGGCGCTGGCGGGCGTCCTCGCCGTGGCGTGCAGCTGGTCGCCGGAGGAGCGGGCCCGCCGAGGCTCCGAGGCCCGGGCGCGCATGGTCGACGAGTTCTCGGTCCCAGCCCTCGGCGCCCGGCTCGAAGCGCTCCTCGCGCCGCGGCTGGCCGGCGGTGGTCGCTGATGTGCGGGCTGGTCGGCCAGTTCCGTCGCGGCGGGATCGTCGCCGCGGGTTGGATCGAGGCCGCCACAGACCGCCTCACGCACCGCGGCCCGGACGACCGCGGCACCTGGACCGACCCCGAGGCCGGCATCGAGCTGGGCCATCGGCGGTTGTCCATCGTCGACCTGTCGCCGCTCGGGCACCAGCCCATGGCCTCGCCCGGCGGGCGGTTCGTGCTGGCGTTCAACGGCGAGATCTACAACCACCAGGACCTGCGGCACGAGCTGGAGCAGGCCGGGCACCGCTTCCGGGGCTCCTCGGACACCGAGGTGCTCCTGGCGGGCATCGAGCGCTGGGGCCTGCGGCGGGCGCTCGATCGGGCCAACGGGATGTTCGCCCTCGCCGTGTGGGACCGGGAGGCGCGGCGCCTCGGGCTCGCCCGGGACCGGATCGGCGAGAAGCCGCTGTTCGTGCAGGAGGGCCCGGGCTTCGTCCGGTTCGCCTCGGAGCTCAAGGCGCTGTGGGTCGACGGCGTCCGTCCCCCAGCGGTCGACCCCGGCGCGCTGGCGCTCTACCTCCGGTTCGGGTTCGTGCCCGCGCCCTCCTCGATCTACGAGGGGATCACGAAGGTCCGGCCGGGGTGCATCCGCTGGTTCGGCCCCGAACCGTGCACCACCACCGAGGAGCCGTACTGGGTGCTCCCCGGGCTGGGCCACGGCCCGGTCACCGAGCACGACACCGACGAGCTGCGGGCGCTGGTGGAGGACTCGGTGGCCCGTCGGATGGTCGCCGACGTGCCCGTCGGCGCGTTCCTGTCCGGTGGCATCGACTCGTCGCTCGTCGTCGCGCTGATGACCAAGCGGGCGTCGAGCGTCCGGTCGTTCACCATCGGGTTCGGTGACCGCCGCTTCGACGAGTCCGGCCACGCCCGTGCCATCGCCCAGCACCTCGGCACCGACCACACCGAGCTCCAGGTCACCGGCGACGATGCCCTCGGCGTGCTCCCGTCGCTGCCATCGATGTTCGACGAGCCCTTCGCCGACCAGAGCGCCATCCCGACCTCCCTGGTCGCCGCCCTGACCCGCCAGCACGTGACGGTGGCGCTGTCAGGCGATGGCGGCGACGAGCTGTTCGGCGGCTACACGCGGTACCGCCGCCTGCAGCTCGGCGCGCCGCTCGCCGCCCTCCCGCCGGCCGCCGGGCGGCTGCTCGCCGGGACGGCCCGGGCGGTGGGAGGCCGTCACGGCCTGGCGGCGCGGGCGCGGACGGTCGAGCGGATCGGGCTCGGCATCTCCGAGGGCGGGACCAAGGGGCTGTACCGGAGCCTGCTGTCGCTCTGGGAGCGCCCGTCCGACCTGGTCGACGCCATCGAGCCGGTGACGGCGCTGACCGGCCCGGGCCGCTGGCCGCTGCGGCGCGACCTCGTCCGCACCGCGATGGGCGCCGACCTGCTGACCTACCTCCCCGACGACATCCTCGTGAAGGTCGACCGCACCTCGATGGCCGTGGCGCTCGAGGCGCGGGTCCCGCTGCTCGACCACCGGATCATCGAGTGGTCCCGTCGCTTCGCCCGGCCGAGCGTCGCGAGCGAGTCCCAGATGAAGGCGCCGTTGCGCGCGCTGCTCGACGAGCACGTGCCCCGGGAGCTGTGGGACCGCCCGAAGAAGGGCTTCGGCGCTCCGGTCGGCGACTGGCTGCGGGGTCCGCTCCGGGACTGGGCCGAGGACCTCCTCGCCCCGTCCGCGCTCGAAGCGGCCGGTCTCGCGGCGGCACCGGTGCGCCAGCGGTGGGCGTCGCACCTCAGCGGACAGGTCGACCAGAGCTTCCCGCTCTGGACCGTGCTCTCGTACCAGGCCTGGCGAGGGCACTGGGGCGACGGCGGCGCCGGCCTCCGCTGACCGCTCGTGGCGGGTCGGTCAGGACGGCTGCGGCTCGAGGGCGTGGTCGCGGTACCACTCGTAGGTGGTGCGGATGCCCTCCTCGAGCCCGATGCGGTGCTTCCAGCCGAGGTCGTGCAGCCGGGTGACGTCGAGGAGCTTGCGGGGCATGCCGTCGGGCTTGGACGGGTCCAGCACGATCTCGCACTCGGGGTAGACGATGTCGCGGGTGAGCTCGGCGATCTCGAGGATGCTGAGGTCCTCGCCGGTGCCCACGTTGATGTGGAGCGAGTCGGAGTAGTGCTCCATGAGGAAGACGCAGGCGTCGGCGAGGTCGTCGACGTGGAGCAGCTCCCGCTGCGGCGTCCCCGTGCCCCACACCTCGGCGCTGGGAGCCCCGGCCTCCTTGGCCTCGTGGAACTTGCGGATGAGCGCCGGGAGGAGGTGGCTCGACGTGAGGTCGAAGTTGTCGTTGATGCCGTAGAGGTTGGTGGGCATCGCCGAGATGAAGTCGTCGCCGTACTCGGTGCGGTAGGCCTGGCAGAGCTTGATCCCGGCGATCTTGGCGATGGCGTAGGACTCGTTGGTGGGCTCGAGCGCCCCGGTGAGCAGCTCCTCCTCGCGCATCGGCTGGTTGGCCAGGCGGGGGTAGATGCACGAACTGCCGAGGTAGAGCAGCTTGCGCACGCCGACCTGGTGGGCGGCGTGGACCACGGTGGCGTGGATGAGGAGGTTGTCGTAGATGAAGCGGGCCGGGTGGGTGCTGTTGGCGAGCACGCCGCCCACGGTGCCGGCGGACAGGAACACGAACTCGGGGCGCACGTCCTCGAACCACGCGTCGACCGCGGCCTGGTCCCGGAGGTCCAGTTCGTGGCGGGTCGCGGTGATGAGGTTGGTGTGGCCCGCAGCCTCCAACCGGCGCAGGAGGGCGGACCCGACCAGGCCGCGATGTCCGGCGACCATGATCTTGGCGTCACGAGGCATCGGCGAGGGGGACATGGCTACCTGTCGTCGGGGGTGGCCGGCGCCGCCTGCGACCGGCCCCGGAGGTGGCACTCAGTATGCCAAGGGACGGGTCCCGTCCGGCAGACACCCCTCCGGCGGGCGGGCTAGCTGTAGTGACCACGGACCTTGTTGACACTGGTCCCGAGATGAAGTGAGCCCCCTGGGCGAGTGTGGAGCTGTCTAGGACTTCACGCTCGAACCAGGAGGCTCGAAGGTGCACGGTAACGCTCGGCTCACGCCGGTCGGTCGGCTCACGTTGGTGATGCGGATCGAATCGGGTCGTCCGGTTGCTCATGTCGCGGCGGAGATGGGGGTCTCCCGTCCGACGGCGTACAAGTGGTGGAGGCGGTGGCAAGACGACGGCGAAGCCGGCCTCATCGACCGTTCGAGCCGGCCCCGGTCGTGTCCGCACCGCAGCTCTGTCGAGCTCGAGGCGGCCATCGCCGAGCTTCGCCGGACGCTCAAGCTCGGCCCGGTGCGCATCGGCGCGCGGCTCGGTGTGCCGGCGTCGACGGTCCACCGGGTGCTGTGCCGGCTCGGTCTGAACCGGCTGGCGTGGATGGACCGGCCGACCGGGCGGGTGATCCGCCGTTACGAGCGCGACCAGCCCGGCGACCTGGTGCACGTCGACATCAAGAAGCTCGGCCGGGTCCCCGACGGCGGCGGCTGGCGCATCCACGGCCGACAGAACCGCCCGAACCGCAAGCGCGGACCCGGCTGGGACTTCATCCACTCCGCCGTCGACGACCACACCCGGCTCGCCTACAGCGAGATCCACCCCGACGAGCGCGCCGACACCTGCGTCGCGTTCTGGCAGCGTGCCAGCGCGTTCTTCGCCGGCCACGGCGTCACGGTCACCGGCGTGATGACCGACAACGCCAAGGCCTACCTCTGCGCCCGGTTCCAGACCGCCCTCGCCGACACCGGCGCACGGCACTGGTCGATCCCGCCCTACTCACCCCAGATCAACGGCAAGGTCGAACGGTTCAACCGCACCTTCCTCGACGAGTGGGCCTACGTCCGACCCTGGCCCGACAACCAGACCAGGACAGCGGCACTGGACGACTGGCTCCACCTCTACAACCATCACCGCCACCACACCGCCATCGGCGGCCCACCCATCAGCCGCGTCAACGACCTACCGGGTCACTACAGCTAGCGGTTCTTGACCCGGGCGCGCAGGGGCTCCCACCACCACGGGTGGTCCTGGTACCAGCGGACCGTCTCGGCGAGCGAGGTCGAGAAGCTGCGGGCCGGCGCCCAGCCCAGCGCCCGCACCTTCTCGGAGGTGATCGAGTAGCGCCGGTCGTGGCCTGGTCGATCCTCCACGTGGTCGATGCGCGAGGCATCGAGCCCGAGCAGGTCGAGCAGCTCGTCGACGACCTCCCGGTTCGGGCGCTCGTTGCCGGCTCCGACGTTGTAGACCTCGCCGGGGACGCCCGAACGCAGCACCAGGTCGATCGCCGTGCAGTTGTCCCGCACGTCGAGCCAGTCCCGGACGTGCAGCCCGTCGCCGTAGAGCGGGACGTTCTCGCCGTGGAGGAGCGAGGTCGTGAAGAACGGGATCAGCTTCTCGGGGAACTGATACGGCCCGAACTGGTTCGACGACCGGGTGACCACCACCGGCAGGCCGTGGGTGGCCCAGTAGGCGAGGGCGATGAGGTCGGAACCGGCCTTGCTGGCGGAGTACGGCGATCGGGGGCGCAGCGGGCTGTCCTCGGTGAACGAGCCGGTCTCGATCGAGCCGTAGACCTCGTCGGTGGACACGTGGACGAGGCGCTCGATGCCCACCTCGACGGCGACGTCGCACAGCACGTTGGTGCCGTCGCAGTTCGTGCGGACGAACACGTCGGGGCCGAGCAGGGAGCGGTCGACGTGCGTCTCGGCGGCGAAGTGCACGACGGCGTCGTGGCCGGCCAGCGCCTCGCGCACCGCGGCCCGGTCGGCGACGTCGCCGACCACCAGCCGCACGCGGTCGGCGGGGAGGTCGGCCAGGTTGGCCTCGATCCCGGCATAGGTGAGCGCGTCGAAGACGGTGACCGAGTCGGTCGTGGTCTCGACGAGGTGCCGGACGTAGTTGGAGCCGATGAACCCGGCGCCCCCGGTGACGAACGTGCGCACGGCGGCCTACGTGTGGAGCTCGACGGTCGAGTGGTCGCCGACGAGCAGCCGGTTGGCCCGGGGTGCCCGGTCGGAGCGGGTGACCTCGGCGTCGCGCCCGAGCAGCGAGTCGATGAGGCGGGGCACGCCGCGCAGCGAGGCGTCCTCGAGCAGCACCGAGCCCTCGACCTCGGAGTCGATCACCCGGACCCGCTCCCCGATCGAGGTGAACGGTCCGACGTAGCTGTTGGTGATCGCCGCTCCGGCGCCGATCGCGACCGGTCCCCGGATGGTCGAGTTGGTCACGGTGGCACCGGCCTCGATCACGACCCGGCCGTCGACGCTGCTGGCGTCGTCGACCGTGCCCTCGACGCGGGTGTCCAGGGTCTCGAGCACGCGCCGGTTGGCGTCGAGCACCGAGTCCTTCTTCCCGGTGTCGAGCCACCAGCCGGTGAGCACGTCGTGGCGCACGACCTGGCCGTGGTCGATGAGCCACTGGATGGCATCGACGATCTCCAGCTCGCCCCGGGCCGACGGCTCGATGGCGGCCACGGCCTCGTGGATCGCCGGGGTGAAGAACGAGGCGCCGACCATCGCCAGGTCGCTGGGCGGGTCGGCGGGCTTCTCGACCAGGCGGACGATGCGCCCGTCGGGCCCCAGCTCGGCCACGCCGAACTGGTGGGGATCGGGCACCTCGGCGAGCAGGAGCCAGGCCGACGGGGCGGTGTGGTCGTCGTGGAACGACGGTGCGTTGGCCCGGTGGCCGGCCTCGGTGAACCGCTCGGCGAACCCGGCGAGGTCCTGCTCGAGCAGGTTGTCGCCCAGGTACATCACGAAGTCGTCGTCGCCGAGGAACTCCCGGGCGATGCGGACGCAGTGGGCGAGCCCCAGGGGCTGCTCCTGCGGCAGGTAGGTGAGGTGCACGCCCCACCGGCTGCCGTCGCCGCACGCGGCCTGGACGGCCTCGGCGGTGTCCCCGACGATGATCGCGATGTCGTCGATCCCGGCGGCAGCGACGGCCTCGACGGCGTAGAAGAGGATCGGCTTGTTGGCGACGGGGACGAGCTGCTTCGCGCTGGTGTGCGTGATCGGCCGCAGCCGCGTGCCCTTGCCCCCAGCGAGGATCAATCCCTTCATGCCCCTCCGATCCGAGGTCGCCGAGCCGGTGCCCGCACCGCGCGGGACCCTAGCTGCGGGGGTCGGTGTCGCCGTGGAGCAGCCGGTACAGGGCGGCGCGCGCTGGCTCCCGCCACGCCTCGGGGACGTCGACCTCGTGGCGGACCTGCCCGTCGGCGGTGGTGGCGGTGGCCGTGCCCTTCCGGTCGCCGTCCACGACGACCGCCCACCGGCAGGTCCACGGGTACGCCCCGGGCTCCGATGCCGGTTCGGGTTCGAGGCGGAGCTCGCCCGGGCGGGGCTTGGCGGCCCGCCCGGCCACCGAGAGGATGCGGTTCCAGCTCGCGGTGTGGAGGTCGGGCACCTGGCCGGCGACCTCCCGCACCCGCTGGAGGTCGGCCGTGCTGTCGATGACCCACCGCTCCCCGGCGAGCCCGTGGCCCGAGAGCAGGTTCGCCAACCGGAACCGCTGCGGGTGGCGGCGGAGGTGCGCGCCGGGCGACCGGCGCTCGACGGGGTCGGTGATCTCGATCTCGCACGCGCCGAGGGCCCGCTTCGAGACGACCTCCACGTCGAGCCCGCGCGGGTAGGAGCGGGGGAGCAGGTTGGAGGTGTGGTCGGCGCCGGCACCGGCGTGGAGCGCCAGCGCCGCCTGGACGACGTACGGATCGGCGAACGGCCCGTCGGCGCCGACGAGGACCATCGTCTCGGCGCCCAGCCGCACCATGGCGATCGCCAGGCCCTGGAGCGGGTCGCCGGTCGGGCCGCGGACCGCGCGCACGTCCCGTTCGGCGGCGATCGCGGCGATGGCGTCGTCGGCTGCGGCGTCGGTGGTCACCACGGCCAGCTCGGCCCCGGTGAGGGCGCGCAGGGGCTCGAGCCGGCGCAGGACCAGGCCGAGGGCGGGCTCGCCGGCCACGTCGGCCAGCACGGCGCCGTGGTGCGGCGTCGCGCCGATCGAGGCCTGCACGGCCACGACGACCGGCTGCCCGCTCACGCCTGGTTCCCCTCCATCACGACCATCTTGGCCGCAGGGAGGTGGTCAGACGGGGAGCGGGCGGCTGTCGGTGGCCGGGTCCCGGACGGCGTCGACCGGGTTGCCCTGGGTGATGTCGAGCATCCGCTGGAGCGCGACCTTCGCCCACTCGGTGGTGTCGGGGTCGACCGTGATGCGGTTGATGATCCGGCCCTCGACCAGGTTCTCGAGCACCCATGCCAGGTGGGGGCCGTCGATCCGGAACATGGTCGAGCACGGGCACACGAGCGGGTCCAGCGAGACGATGGTCTTGTCGGGGGTCTCGTCGCGCAGCCGGTTGACGAGGTGGATCTCGGTGCCGATGGCGATGGTGGAGCCGGCGGGTGCGGCGGCCACCGCTTTGATGATGAAGTCCGTGGACCCGACCTGGTCGGCGATCGAGCAGACCTCGTGGCTGCACTCCGGGTGGGCGATCACGATGCCGTCGGGGTGCTGGGCCCGGAACGCCTCGACGTGCGAGGGGCTGAACCGCTGGTGCACCGAGCAGTGGCCCTTCCACAGCAGGAACGTGGCGTCGCGCACCTCGTCCTCGCTCAGGCCGCCCAACTCGAAGCGCGGGTTCCAGACCCGCATGTCGTCGTGGGTGTAGCCCATGGCGATGCCGGTGTTGCGGCCGAGGTGCTGGTCCGGGAAGAACAGCACCTTCCTTCCCTGGGTGAACGCCCAGTCGAGGATCTCGCGGGCGTTGGTGGAGGTGCACACCGCGCCGCCGTGGCGGCCGACGAACGCCTTGAGCGCCGCCGACGAGTTCATGTAGGTGATCGGGATCAGCTCGGACGTGTCGATGACGTCGTCGAGCGCCTCCCAGGCCTCGGTGACCTCGTCGAGGTCGGCCATGTCGGCCATCGAGCAGCCGGCGTTCAGGTCGGGGAGCACGACGGCCTGGTGGTCGCCGGTGAGGACGTCGGCCGACTCGGCCATGAAGTGCACGCCGCAGAAGACGATGTACTCGGCGTCGGGACGCTCCTGGGCGAGCACCGACAGCCGGTACGAGTCGCCGCGGGCGTCGGCCCACTTCATGACCTCGTCGCGCTGGTAGTGGTGGCCGAGGATGAAGAGCCGCTCGCCGAGGGACGCCTTCGCGGTGCCGATCATCTCGTCGAGCGCCTCGGGCGTCGCGTCTCGGTACCGCTCGGGGAGGGGGGTCTGGAGCCTGAGCATTGGTGGCCTCCGATGAGGTCTGGATCCCGCTTGGTGCCGGTGGGGGCAGCCTGGACGCCTCGCCACGGGGATGTCGGCACGGGATGGATATGGGGCCGGATTCCAGGCCGGCGCGGTCAGCATACGGCTTGAGAAGCGGCATGCCGTGCCGATGGGGAGGCGTGGCTGCTCCCTCATCTGCCTCCGGGCCGCGCCCGTCCCGGATCGGGTCGGGCACCCTGGCCATCGTCCTGCTCGCCGTCGCGCTGGTCCCCTTCGTCCAGGACCTCACGGCCCAGCCGGCGATCCGGTACGCCCAGACCGCCGCGATGGTGGACCGGGGGACGATCCAGCTCGATGCCTACGAGCGGGTGGTGGGCGTGGACAAGGTCGTGCGCGACGGCCACATCTACGGCGACAAGGCGCCGCTCCAGCCGGTGGTGGCCATGCCCGTGTACCGGCTCGCCCGGGCGGTCGGCTTCGAGCCGGCCGAGCACCTGCGCGTGGAGGGCAACCTCGGGCTGTGGTGGGTGACCCTCTGGTGCACCGTCATCCCGCTGCTCGGGATCGCCGCGCTCGGCATCCGGCTCGTCCGCCGGGTCCTCGGTCCGGCCAGTGCCGTCCAGGGCACGCTCGCGATCTGCGCCGGAACCCTCCTGCTCGCCTACGGCACCCAGTTGTACGCGCACGTCCTCGCGGGGCTCGTCGGCTGGGGGTGCTGGCTGCTCGCGGATCGGTCGCTCCGGGCCTCGAGCCAGGAGCGGCCCCTCGTCCTCGCGGCCCTCGCCGGTGCGCTGGGCGGCGCGGCCGTGGTCACGGAGTACCCGCTCGCGATCGTGGTGCTCGTGGTCGCCGGTGTGCTCGCCGTCGATCGGGCGTGGAGTCGGCTGGCCGCGTTCGCCGCGGGTGGCATCCCGTTCGCTGCGCTCCTGATGGCGTACCAGGCGGCCGCGTACGGCAGCCCGTTCACCGTCTCCTACAGCGAGAAGCCGCAACACGCTGCGGAGCCCCTGGTGCTCGGTTGGCCCAACCCGATGCGCCTCCTCGAGGTCCTGTTCGGGTCCCGCGGCCTGTTGCTCTTCTCGCCGGTCGTGGCGATCGCGGTGTGGGGCCTGGTTCGGCTCGCCCGGTCGGGTGCCGGTGACCGCCGTCGTCACGGCATCGTCGGCTTGAGCGTGTTCGGCGCCTTCCTGGTCCTCCAGTCCGCGTGGGTGAACCCGTGGGGCGGTGAGGCGCCGGGACCTCGCTACATCATCCCGGCGCTGCCGTTCCTCATCATCGGCATGGCCGAAGCCTGGAACCGCGCACCCCGGTTCCAATGGGTCGCGGTTCGTTGGTCCGTCCTGGCCATGTCGATGACCGTCATCGCCGATCACCTCACCGCGGCGGGGAACTACGCCGTCATCGCCCAGCTCCAGGGCCTTCGGGACAACGGCCCGGTCGAATCCCTGTGGACGCTGCTGCTGGGCCCGGTCGGCATGGCCGTCCACGCGGCGACCGTGATCGTGGCGGCCTGGTACCTCGTGGCCGCCGTGCGGTCGGAACAGGCGGCCCGAGGTGAGGCAGGTGCGCCGCTACCTCCGCTCGAGCAGCACCACGCGGACGTCGCCCTCTAGTTCGGTGTCCCGCACCACCCGGAAGGCGCTCGCGACCGCGTCGCCGTCGAGGAGCCCGTCGAGTGCGGAGTCGCCCCGCCGGGCCTGGTCGACCACCCAGATGCGGCCTTCGGGCTGGCCGGCCACCGTCTCGTCGAGGGCGTCCGGGGCGACCACCCGGTAGAACCGCCGCACCGTGCCCAGCGGCTCGACCGGCGAGATCGAGCGGGGTGCCGGCGAGGCGGCGTCGGCGACCTCGAGCCAGCCGTAGTCGAAGGCCGACCGCAGGGACGGGTTGGGGAGCACCAGCGCATCGCCGGGCCGTGCTCCCGATGCCACGATGGCGGCCGCCCCGGCCCAGTCGTCACTCGTGTCGCGGTGGAGGTGGACCTGACCGGCGGCGAGCACCGCAGCGATGGCGAGCCCCACCGGGAGCGCCCGGCGCCACGACGGCCGCAGCGTCGGACCGACGATGGCGAAGGCCAGGAGGAGCGCGACACCGGGGGCGGATCCGGCGACGTAGCGGGCGACCAGGTAGGGCCGGACGATCGACATGACCACGAGCGTGACCACGGGGACGAAGGCCCAGGCCAGCGGGAGCAGCGCGAACCAGCGCTCCACCGGTTCGGTGGCGGCGCGGTGCCGCCGGATGCACGCGACGGCGCCGACGAGGACGAGCGCGGCGAGCACGGCTTGGCCCCAGCCGAACGGCGCGGTGAACGCGGCGAGCAGCTCGGCGAGCTGGTCGCGGTCGAGGGGCGGGATCCAGCTAGCGATGTCCGAGGCGCCTCCGGCCACGAGCGCGGCGCTGACCGCGACGACGCCGACGATCACCGGGCGCGCCCGTCGGAGCCAGCGGTTCCGGTCCGGAGCCCAGGCCAGGAAGCCCAGCTGGCCGAAGAACTGGAGCACGGCCAGCCCGTGGGCGAGCGGCGCGACGACCGACGCGACGGCGAACACCGCCCACCAACGGCGGCTCCGGTCGCTCCGGTGGCCGTCTTCGTCCTCGGCTCGCGCCGTGGCCACCAGTGCGCACCAGGCGACCGAGGTCAAGAGGAGCGCGAGGGCGAAGGACCTGGCCTCCTGGGCGTAGCGGACGACGAGCCACGATGCCGCCGCGATGGTCGTGGCGAGGAGCGCCACCTCACGGCCGAACGCCCGTCGCACCGCAGACCACACGGCCGCCAGCGCGGCGGCGGTGCACAGCACGGACAGCGATCGCAGCCAGGCCCGGTCGGTGGAGAACGAGCTCCACGGGGTGAGGGCGCCGTAGTAGAGGGCCATGGTCCCGCTCGTGCCCTTCAGCGTCGACCAGAGCTCGTGGGTGGCGCCCACCGAGATGGCCTCGTCGATCCAGAACCCGCGTCGCCCGAGGCCCCAGGCGGCCAGGCCGGCCAGGAGGATCGGCGGAAGCGCTGCCGCCCAGCCGCCCACCCGGATGCTCCGTGCCGCCGGTGCGGGCGGGTCGTCCGTGGCCGTGCGGTCGGTGGCGGGATGCGCGGATGCCGCCATGGCCCGATCTTGGCAGATGGTGCGGAACCGATCAGCGGATCCGGCAACCTGTGGAGGTGGTCCAACGTCCTCCCGCCGGCACCATCCCCGACGCGCCCGGCTCGTACCAGTTCAAAGACAAGCACGGCCGGGTGATCTACGTCGGCAAGGCCAAGAGCCTCCGCTCGCGCCTGTCGAACTACTTCCAGACCAACCTGCCGCTGCGCACCGCCCAGATGGTGGCCACGGCGGAGACCGTCGAGTGGATCCAGGTCGGCAACGACGTCGAGGCCCTGCTGCTCGAGAACACGCTCATCAAGCGGTACAAGCCGCGGTTCAACATCCGGCTGATCGACGACAAGAGCTACCCGTTCCTGGCCGTCACCGTGTCCGACGAGTGGCCCCGGCCGATGGTGATGCGCGGCGCCCGCAAGAAGGGCGTGCGGTACTTCGGGCCCTACGGCCAGGCCTATGCCATCCGCGAGACGCTCGACCTGCTGCTGCGCACGTTCCCGGTGCGGACGTGCTCGGACAACAAGTTCGGCCACCACCAGCGCCTCGGCCGGCCGTGCCTGCTGTTCCACATCGAGAAGTGCTCGGGCCCGTGCGTCGGCGAGGTCGACCACGAGCAGTACCAGCGCTACGTCGACGAGCTGCTCCAGTTCCTCGAGGGCGACACCGACGAGGTCGTCCGCCGACTCGAGGGTGGGATGCGCGAGGCGGCCGACGAGCTCGAGTTCGAGAAGGCCGCCCGGCTCCGCGACCGCCTCACCTCCGTGCGCAAGGCGATCGAGCGCCAGCAGATGGTGGCGGACCGCAACGAGGACATCGACGTGATCGGCGTGGCCGACGACGAGCTCGAAGCCGCCGTCCAGGTGTTCCACATCCGCAAGGGACGGGTCGTGGGCCGCAAGGGCTTCGTCATGGACAAGGTCGAGGACCTCGACCCGCACGAGCTCACCGGCCGCATCCTCGAAGGCTTCTACGACGAGCCGCCGCGCATCGGCATGCCGAAGCAGGTCCTGGTGCCCGAGGAGCCCGACGACCTCGAGCTGTACCAGCAGTGGCTCAGCCTCGAACGGGGCTCGGCCGTCACGATCCGCGTGCCCCAGCGCGGCGGCAAGCGCACGCTCCAGGAGACCGTCACCAAGAACGCCAAGGAGGAGCTGGTCCGCCACCGCCTCAAGCGGGCGCAGGACCACAACAGCCGGGCCAAGGCGCTCAACGAGCTCCAGGACGCGCTGGGCCTGCCCGAGCCGCCGCTGCGCATCGAGTGCTACGACATGAGCCACCTCCAGGGCACCGACTACGTCGGTTCGATGGTGGTGATGGAGGACGGCCTCCCGAAGAAGTCCGAGTACCGCCGCTTCAAGATCAAGAGCGGCCAGGGCAACGACGACTTCCGGGCCATGGAGGAGGTCCTCACCCGGCGCCTCACCGCCTACCTGGCCGAGCGGAAGCTGCCGCCCAGCGAGCGGGGCCGGTTCCAGTACCCGCCGCAGCTGCTCCTGGTCGACGGCGGCAAGGGCCAGCTCGGCGTGGCCATCAAGGTGCTGGCCGAGCTCGGCCTCGACGAGGAGATCCCGGTCGCGTCGCTGGCCAAGCGGTTCGAGGAGGTCTACGTCCCCGGACTGGCCGACCCCGTCCGCATCCCGCGCCAGTCCGAGGCGCTGTACATGCTCCAGCGGCTGCGCGACGAGTCCCACCGCTTCGCCATCACGTTCCACCGCGAGCTGCGCGGCAAGCGGATGACCACCTCGGCCCTCGACGGCATCCCCGGCCTCGGCGAGACCCGCAAGAAGCGGCTCGCCAAGGAGCTCGGCGGCGTGAAGGCGGTGAAGACCGCCTCGCTCGAGACCCTGAAGGACCTCTCGTGGCTGCCCGACTCGGTGGCCGAGGCGATCTACGCCAAGCTCCACGACCCCGTCTGACCCCCGAAGGTCAGCGGTCGGCGCGCTGCTCCAGGACGAAGGCGGCGGGCACGACGGCGTAGGGGCCGTCGACCCCGTACGCCACCGAGCGGGCGGCCTCCTGGGTCGAGCGGTCGTACAGGACCCATGGCACGAGCACCGGGAACCCGGGCTCCTCGTCCACCAGCTCCTCCAGCTGCGGGGTGCTCGTGATCACGAGGGCGGGTCGGCGGGACTCGTACGGGATCCACGACGAGGGGAGGCCCCGGGTCCCGACGTAGGCGAGCACCGGGCCGTCCGGCGGCGCCTCGGCCTCGGCCACGGCGAGCAGGCGGACCGTCGCCTGCCCGCTGCGCTGCTGGGCCTCGGCGTCGGACAGACCGGTGGACGACAGCACGGCGAGGACCAGCGCGACGGCCACCGCGAGTCCCTGGATGCGCAGCTGCCCGTCCGCCGGCGCCCGGCGCAGCGCCGCCTCCGCCCCGGCCGCCACCGCGATCGCCACGGGGACGACGAGCGCGAAGTTCCAGTAGTCGTGCATCGCCGCGCCACCGTGCAGCGCCACGGCGTAGACGGCGATCGCAGCGAGGGTCGAGAGGAACGGCCCCCGCCACCGCCGGTCGGGGAGCCAGACCCAGGCGACCAGCGCGCCGGCCACGGCGAGCACGATGCCCAGGGCCAGGAGGTCGGTGAGGTGGCGCGTCTGCTGGTGGATCGCCTCGAGCAGGGTGTCCGAGCTGGCCTTGTCGGTCAGCTTGGCCCGCATGACCGCGAACGAGCCGTAGGCCCACAGGCTCCAGGCGAACGAGATCACGACCCCGGCGCCGAGCCCCAGCAGCAGCAGCGCCGGCGGCCGCCAGCCGGTCCGCCGCCGGGTCGAGGGCAGCACGAGCCGCAGGGCCTGGACGCCGGCGATGGCCACCGCCGCCCACCCGCTCAGGCCCACGACGAGGCCGAGCACCCCGAGGACCCACGGGCGCGCCGGTCGGCCGTCCACCAGCCGCTGGGTCACCAGCACCACCGCGATCGCCCATGGCAGCGCGGTCATCGGCGTGTCCAGCATGGTGCCGTACACGAGGAACATCGCCGAGCTGAGGGCCGTCCCCAGGCCGAGCGCGATCGCGCCGGCCGAGAGCCCGAGCTCCCACAGCAGGAGGGCGAGCAGGACCGCCGTGGCGATCGACGACAGCACCGCCGGCAGCCGGGTCACCAGCCGGTGCTCGCCGCCCACCAGCTCGGCGAGCGTGGTCTCGGCCACGATGCCCGGCGGGTGCGAGGCGTACACGGTGTCCTGGTAGCGGCCCCCGAACCGGCTGGCGATGATGCCGTCCTCCCGGATCGCCCGGGATCCGGCGCCCCAGGTGGCGGCGTTGCGCCCGTCGTGGCTCTCGCCGAACCCCGAGGTAAGCCAGCTGGCGGCGTTGGCGAGGAACAGCCCGCAGAGGAGCACGACGACCAGGGCCACCATCGTGCGCTGGGCGCGGCCACGCGGGGGGAGGGCGGGTGCCGCCGACCCGTCCTGGTCGTCCAGGGCCTCGGCGCCGCCGTGATCCGCGTGGGCGCGGACGAGGGTTTCCACGCCTCGCGATCGGCCGGGGCGGGCCGGGTGTGAGGGATCAGGGCGCCGGCAGCCAGGGCGGTGCCAGCGCCACGATCTCGGCGTACACCGGGCAGGCCGGGTGGTGGGCGCCGTCGATGCGCCCGGTGGACATCAGGAACTCGCCGGTGATCTCGCCGCCGGTGAAGCGGAACGTCTTCTTGAACAGCTTCACCCAGTCGGCCTTCTCGAGCGGCTGCTGGGCGTCGAGCCACCCGGCGAAGCCGCCGTGCGATCCCCGCATGCCGGCGATCACCTGGGCGTTGGCGATGGCGGCGTCGACCTTCAACCGGTTGCGGATGATGCCCGCGTCGTCGAGCAGCCGGGCCCGGTCGGCCTCGCCGTAGGCCGCCACCGCGTCGACGTCGAAGCCGTCGTAGGCCGCCCGGAACGCCGCCTGCTTCTTCAAGATGGTGAGCCACGACAGGCCGGCCTGGTTGATCTCCAGCACGAGCCGTTCGAACAGCGCGGCCTCGTCGTCGACGGGGAACCCGTACACGTCGTCGTGGTACGGCCCGTGCCACTCGTGCCCGGGCGCGACCGCGCAGTACGAACCAGCAGGCACGACCGGATCACCCATGTCCCGGACCGTACCGTCCCTCCCGCCGAAGCCCGACGTGCGCTTGGCGTGCGGCGCTCGGCGGTACGGTCGCCCCATGGCCGACGACATCGATCTCTGGGAAGCGCACTCCGGCTGGTGGCAAGAGGGCTTCACCGCTGGCGCCGACCCGGAGTACGAGGAGCAGATCCTCCCGATCGCCGCGAACCTGCTCAGCGGGTACGACCGCATCCTCGACGTCGGCACCGGCGAGGGCCAGGTGGCCCGGCTGGCCGCCGCGCAGGGCTCGTCGCTCGTCGCCGGCATCGACCCCACCGCCAACCAGGTGGTCGAGGCGGCCAAGCGGGCCGGGGGACCGGTGTACGCCCGTTCGGGAGCAGACGCCCTGCCGTTCGCCGACGAGGCGTTCGACGCCGTCGTGGCGTGCCTCGTGTTCGAGCACATCGAGGCGGTCGACGCCGCCATCGACGAGGTGGCCCGCGTCCTGCGCCCCGGCGGCCGGTTCGCGTTCTTCCTGAACCACCCGCTGCTCCAGACGCCCAACAGCGGCTGGATCGACGACCACATGGTCGATCCGCCCGAGCAGTACTGGCGGATCGGGCCGTACCTCGTCGAGGACAACTCGGTGGAGGAGGTCGAGAAGGACGTGTTCATACCGTTCATCCACCGGCCGATGAGCCGGTACGTGAACGCGATGTCCGAAGCCGGCCTGGTGCTGCGCCGCATGCTCGAGCCGGCCCCGCCGCCCGGGTTCCTGGCCCGGGCCACCGAGTACCAGGAGGCGGCATCGATCCCGCGCCTGCTCGTCCTGGTGGCCGACAAGCTGGAGCTGGCCGCGCCGTGAGCCCGGACCGGTTCGACGACGACGAGCCGCTCGAGCCGTACGTCCCGCTGCGCGAGGAGCCGTTCTCGCTGGGCCCGGAGCCGGACACCCCGATGCTCCTGTCGCACCACTTCCCGGAGGACTACGACCGCTGCGCCGTGGTGGCGGGCTTCCACGTGTGCCGGCGCTGCCTCGTCCTGTACCCGGTGGCGCTGGTCACCGGGGTGGCGATCAGCATCGGCTCGTGGTGGCCGGACTCGATCAACGCGTGGGTCCTGTGGCTGCTGCCGCTGCCCGGCGTCATCGAGTTCGTCCTCGACAACCTCGGGATCATCGAGTACGAGCCCCGTCGCCAGATGTGGTTGTCCGGGGCAGGTGCGATCGCGGCCGGAGTTGGGTACAGCATGTACATCCAGGACACGTTCGACTCGACGGTGTGGGCGGTGGTGGCGGTGTACACGACGATCTGCGTGCTCGGCGTGGTGGTGGGCCACTGGCGGAAGCGGACGCTCACGTGAGCAGCCGCGGCCTCGTCCTCCGGGAGCGGTTCCGCCGCCTCCGCGGCGACGGGCACGTCGACATCAGCGACCTCGAGCTGGTCGTGCTCATCGCCTGCAACGTGCTCACCACCGTCGGCCTCACCGGCGACATCGCCCGCCACCTCCAGAACCCCGGCGACCTGTCGGGCGACTTCCTGTCGGGCTGGCACCTGGTGCTCTACGGCGGGGTGACCACGGTGGCGCTGTGGCTGGGCGTCGGCGCGCTGCGCCACGGGCCGGCCTTCGTGTGGTCGGCGGGCACCACCACCATCGGCTTCCTCCTGCTGGCGTTCGGTGGCGTCTTCGACTCGGTCTGGCACGCCCAGTTCGGCACCGAGGCCAACGTCGAGGCGCTGGTCAGCCCCCCGCACCTCACGGTGTTCGCCGGGCTCTCGTTCCTGCTCGCGTCGCCGGTGGTCGTGCTGTGGCGCCGCGAGGCGCGGCGCCTCGGCTGGCTGGCGTCGATCGTGGCCCTCGTCTCGGTGGTCACGACCGTGCTCGTGATCTCGCTGTTCACCGGCTACCTCTCGCCCCTGGCCAGCGGCATGTCGCTGTCCTACGGCTACATCGAGCCGATGGTGGGGGAGTCCATCAACGACTACGACCAGGTCCGCGGCCTCGGCATCATCGTCTGGACCACGGCCGTGCTGGTCGCCGCGTTCACCATCGTCCTGGTGCGCTTCCGCCCGATGCCGGGGTTGGTGGCCCTCAGCATCTTCCTGTGCGGCGCACCGGCGCTCCTGCTCACCGACCGGGAGACCATCCAGCCGATGGTCGTCGGCTACCTGGTGGCCGGGATCGTGACCGAGGTGGCCGTCGCCATCGCCGGCAAGCCCACGCTCGGACGCCTCGCCGCATCGGTCACCGGCGCCCTGCTCGGCTCGTCGCTCTGGCTCGCCGCGTTCCTCGCGCTGCGGGCCGACGACCGGCTCTACTGGACCACCTCGATGTGGACCGGCGGCATCGTGCTCGCGGGCCTCATCGGTGCGGCCACCGCGGCCCTGGTGGCCCTGCCGGCGCCCACCGGCGCGGCCGTCGTCGACAGCCCGGTCGGACCCCGGCCGGCCTGACCGCCGGCGCCTCGTAGGCTGGCGCCATGACGGACTTCGTCGTGATCACCGGGCTGTCGGGCGCCGGCCGGTCCACCGCCGCCGACGTCCTCGAGGACCAGGGCTGGTTCGTGATCGACAACATGCCCGTGGCCCTCATGCCGAAGGTGGCCGAGCTGGCCGACGCCCCGGGGTCGCCGAGCGACCGCGTCGGGTTCGTCGCCGGTTGGAACACCGACCCGAGCGAGCTCAGCCCCATGCTCGAGGGCCTGCGCCGCTCCGGCGCCCGGGTGCGGATGGTCTTCCTCGACGCCCGCACCGACGTGCTGATCCGCCGCTACGAGAGCACCCGGCGCCGGCACCCGGCCAGCTCCGGCGACCTGCTGGGCG
>DATMGQ010000032.1:0-5603 GCA_035555395.1 Acidimicrobiales bacterium | reverse complement strand
CGGCCCGGCCCGGCACGATCGAGGTCGAGAACGGCCCGACGACCCGGTCCCGGGCCGAGTTCTGGCTCGACGGGCGCCCCGCCGCCATCGCCCGCTACGTCACCGACCGCGGCAAGGTCACGACGTTCCAGCCCACCGGGGAGCTGGCGGTCGCCACGAACCCCACGCGGCTCGGCTGGGGGAACCCGATCCCCGAGGAGGTGGTCCGCACGGCCACGGCGATCGTCGGCGACGCTCCGGGCTCGGTGCCCACCAGCGGACGGATCATCCTCACCAGCGGCCCGGGCGGCCTCATGGTCCGCTACGAGCCGGCGACGAGCGGCTGACGCGGCTCAGCCTCCCACCCCGTTCAGCTCGTCCACGGCGCCGGTGACGTCGCCGATGTCGGACGGATCAGGGCCCGCGTCGAGCAGCTCGCGGCGCACCACCCTGCCGGTCCGGCGCCGTCACCCGGCGTCGACCGCGACGGCCTCGTCGGCGGCGATCCGTTCGAGCCGGAACCCGGTGAAGCCGTAGACGACGCTCAGGATCGGGCTGGCGAAGCAGAACACGGCGTACGGGGCGTACTTGAGCGTGGAGACGCCCAGCACCGCGGCCATGAACGCGCCGCACGAGTTCCACGGCACGAGCGGCGATGTGACGGTCCCGCTGTCGGCGGCCAGGCGGCTCAGGTTCGTGGGGGCCAGGCCCCGATCGGTGAACGTCGCCCGGAACACCCGGCTGGGCAGCACCAGGGCGATGTACTGATCCCCGGCGAACACGTTGAGCCCGAACCCGCAGGCGAACACCGACAGGAACAGGGTGCCGGTGCGGTGGGCGGCGCTGATGAGCGGGTCGATCAGCCGGTTCAGCAGGCCGAACTCCTCGAGCAGCACGCCGAAGGTGACCGCACCGATGATCAGCCACAACGTGGGGAGCATGCTGGCCATGCCGCCCCGGGACAGGAGCTGGTCGATCTCGGCGATGCCCGTGTCGATCTGGAACCCGTTGGCCATCGCCGCCCACACGCCCTGGATGGACCCAGCCACCCCGGTGTGCGACGAACCGATCGAGGCGACGAAGTCGGCCATCACATCCGGCTGGAGGATGGCGCCCAGGAGCCCGGCGAAGAGCGCCGAGATCATCAGCGCGAGCGCGGCCGGCACCTTGCGGATCGACAGGTACGCCAGCAGCACCAGCGGGAGCAGGTTCAACGGGGTGATGTGGTAGATCCCGTTGAGCGAGTTGAGCTCGATGGTGGTGCTGATCTCGTTGTGGACCGGCGGCCCGGCCACGCCGAGGATGGCGAACACGACGCAGGCGATGGCGAACGCGGGGATCGAGGTCCAGATCTGGCTGCGGATGTGGTCGTACACGTCGACCTTCACCATCTGCGCGGTGAGGATCGTGGTCTCCGACAGCGGCGACGTCTTGTCGCCGAGGTAGGCGCCCGAGATGACCGCGCCGGCGGTGATGGCCGGCGACACCCCGATCATGGTGGCGATGCCGACCAGGCCCACGCCGATGGTCCCGGCCGTCGTCCACGAGCTCCCGATCGACAAGGCGATGGCCCCGCAGATCAGGGCGGTGGCGAGGTAGTACCAGCTCGGCGCCAGGATCTGGATGCCGTAGTACACGAGCGTCGGGATCGTGCCCGACAGGTTCCACGTGCCGATGAGCGCACCGACCGCCAGCAGGATGAACACCGCGGTGGACAGCGACGAGAGGGCCGACTGGCCGTGGGTCTGGACGTCGTCCCAGCGGTAGCCGTTCTTCAAGGCGATGAGGGCGACGACGCCGCACGAGATGACGAGCGCGACCTGGACCGGCCCGTCGAGCGCGTCGAGGCCGAACAGCGCGAGGGCCCCGGCGATGAGCCCGACGAGCGTGACGAGCGGGAGGACCGAGTCGAACAGCGACGGTGGCGTGATGTCGCGGGCCGGCCGGTCGTGACCCTCGTCGATGGCGCGCTGCGTCTCGCCGGTCACCGCTCGGCCCACCCGTGGGCGCGCGGCGTCACTCGGCCTGCTTCGTGGCGGTGATGAGGGTGTGGCCGTCCTCGTCGAGCACGGTGAGCTCGTCGGTGATGTCGACGCGCGCGGCCTGGCCCAGGGCGGCGGCGAGCGCCGCCTCCTGCTGGTCGACGCCCTCGGGCTCGGGACAGGCCTTCAACCCCTGGGCCGCCGTGCCGAAGGTGATCGCGGCGTCGTCGAGCTTCCACGTGGTGGCGATCGGGTTGCAGCCGGCATCGGCCGACAGCGTGCCGTCGGTGCCGAAGGTGAGCGTCGGCTCGGTGCCCTCGACGGGACTGTTGACGGCATCGCCGGTGCGCAGGGCGGTGATGGTCCAGGTGCCGGCGATGGCCTCCTCGAGGTCGAGCCGGTCGAACGCCAGGGAGACGCCGTCGCCCTCGAGGACGAGCCGGGTGGGGTCGACGGTGTCGGCCTCGTCGACCTCCTCGAGCGCACCCAGGTAGGCCCGCTCGGCATCGAGGTCGTCGCACGCGGCCATGGTGGACGTGACCGGGCCGATGTCGATGCCGTGGTCGCCCTCGAGCTCGAACGGGGCGCCGTAGACGTTGCACGGTGCCTGGCCCTGGAGCCGCTCGTCGCCGAACGACAGGGTGATGGTCGCCTCGGTGTCGACGGCCGGCGTCGTCTCGGTCGGGTCCAGCACCCAGGTCTCGGCCTGGAGCGACTGGAGGGTGTCGGGCAGCCCGGCCGTGGCGCTCCGGGTGTCGTTGTCGGTGGGGCTGCCGCACGACGCGAGCGCCGCCGCGGCGGCCAGGGCCAGGCCGGCGGCAGCGAGGCGGCGGGTGGGGGTGCGCACGGTGTGGTGAGCCATCGGGGCTGCTCCGTTCAGATGGTGATCCAGCCGCCGACGAGGCCAGCGACCCCGACGGCGGCAGCGACGATCGACACGGCGAGGATCACCGGTTCGGATCCGGTGAAGAGCTTCCGGCCCTGCTCGCGGCGGGCCAGCACGAAGAGGACCGTGCCCGGGGCGTAGATCACGAAGGACAGGAGCATGTACTTCGGGCCGGCGGCGTACAGGAGGAACACCGTGTAGGCGGTGGCCAGCGCTGCGGTCACCAGCTCCTTCGTGCGCTTGTCGGTGGGCACGGTGTCCTCGTCCGGGCGGAAGGCGATCTTGAGGGCGTACCCCGCGGCGAGCACGAACGGGATCAGGGTCAGCGCGCTGGTCATGTTGAGCGCGAAGTCGAAGGCGTTCTCCGACGCCATGGTCACGAACAGCATGATCTGGACGAGGATCGTGCTCATCACGACCGCCGAGATCGGCGCCCCGGCGCCGTTGGTCCGGCCGAGGAACCGCGGCATGTCGTCGTCCTTCGCCGCGACGAACAGCACCTCGGCGGCCATCAGCGCCCAAGCGAGGTAGGCGCCCAGCACGGACACGATCACCCGACGCTGACGAACACCGCGCCCCAGCCGCCCACCGCCGCTTCGAGCACCCCGGCCATCGAGGGCTGGCGGAGCTCGGCGATCTCGGACCGGGGCAGGATCCCGTAGGAGACGATCGTGACGCTGGCGAACGTGGCGAGCACGCCGACGAAGCCGAGCACGGTGGCCCGGCCCACGTCCTCGCGCCGTCGGGCGTAGCGGGAGTACACGCTGGCGCCCTCGACCCCGAGGAACACGAACACGGTGGCGAGCATCGTGCCGCTCACCTGGTCGAACGTGGAGCCGAGGCCGGTGCCCGCCAGGTTGGCCCGGAAGACGTCGTAGTCGAAGTACACGGCGCACAGCACCACGAACAGCAGGATCGGGATCACCTTGGCGACCGTGACGATCCGGTTGATGGCCGCCGCGCCCTCGGTGCCGCGCAGCACGAGGACGGCGAAGAGCCAGATCCCCACGGTGGACAGCGCCACCGCCGGGACGGTGTTGCCCTCGCCCAGCCACGGGGCGAGCGCGCCCAGCGTGGACATGATGAGGATCCAGTACGTGACGTTGCCGACGCACGCGCTGGCCCAGTACCCGAACGCCGAGAAGAAGCCCACGTACTCGCCGAACCCGGCCTTGGCGTACGCGTAGACCCCCGAGTCCAGCTTCGGCTTGCGGATGGCCAGCGCCTGGAACACGAACGCCAGCATCAACATGCCGGTGCCGGCGATCGTCCAGGCGATCAGCGCGCCCCACACCCCGGTCTCGGTGGCGAAGCGGCGGGGCAGCGAGAACACCCCCGCGCCGACCATGCCGCCGACGACCATCGCGGTGAGGGTGCCGACGCTGACGCGGGCGTGGCCCGCGGTCGACTCCGGGTCCGTGCCGGTCGGGGTGGCCGTTGCGTCCGGACTTCCCGTCATGCGGTCCGCTCCCGTGTCGTGCGCCGCCTCGTCGCGCAACGTAGCCGAGTGATCGGTGGCTCACCCGGGATCCACCGAGCGGGCGGCGCCGATCGCTGGAAGGCTTGCGGGCATGAGCACCACCGACGGGACGGCTCCTGACCTCACCGGGCTCCGGGCCCTGTTCCTCAACGCCACGCTGAAGCGGTCGCCGGAGGTGTCCAACACCCAGGCCCTGGTCGATGCGAGCGCGGCGATCATGCGGGCGCACGGCGTCGCCACCACGAGCATCCGGGTCGTCGACCACGACATCGCGACCGGCGTGTGGCCGGACATGACCGAGCACGGGTGGACCACCGACGACTGGCCGGCGATCCAGGAGCAGGTCTGGGCGGCCGACGTCCTCGTGCTGGCCGGACCCATCTGGCTCGGCGACAACAGCTCGGTCATGAAGCAGGTGATCGAGCGGCTCTACGGCAGCTCGCACCTGCTCAACGACGCCGGGCAGTACCGGTACTACGGGCGCGTCGCCGGCTGCCTGATCACCGGCAACGAGGACGGCATCAAGCACTGCGCGCAGAACGTCCTCTACTCGCTGCAGCACATCGGCTACGTGATCCCGCCGCAGGCCGACGCCGGGTGGATCGGCGAGGCCGGGCCCGGCCCGTCGTACCTGGACCCCGGCTCGGGCGGGCCCGAGAACGACTTCACCAACCGCAACACCACGTTCATGACGTGGAACCTGCTCCACCTCGCCAAACTGCTGCGGGACGCCGGAGGGATCCCGGCGTACGGCAACCAGCGCTCGGCGTGGGACGACGGCGAACGCTTCGATTGGGAGAACCCCGAGTACCGCCGCTGACCCCCACCGCGGACCCGCGTCGAGGGGCCCGCACCGGGTCCGGGGTCAGCTGGCGGGCAGGGTGGGAGCGGCGTGGGCCCGGCGGCGCCGGACGAGGACGGCACCGCCGCCGATGGCAGCGATGACCGCAGCGAAGCCCAGGGCCGCAGGCAGCGAGCTGCCACCCGAGCTGTCGTCGCCGTCGGTCGAGCCCGTGCTCGCCGAGGCGGCGCCGGCGGCCGACTCGCCGCGGCCGTCGTTCGAGCCCTCGTCGCCCGAACCGCCGGAGCTGGCGAGCTGGGTGGTGTGGCCCCCGTCGTCGATGGTGGTGGTGGTGGTCGTCGCACCCTCGGCGGTGGTGGTGGTCTCGCCCGGCTTCGTGGTGGTCGTCTCGCCGGGGCGGGTCGTCGTGGGGTCGGCCGGGGTGCCATCGGGCTTGGTGGAGCCGGTCATCGCGCCCCCGGACGGGCGGGTCGT
>DATMGQ010000031.1:0-5081 GCA_035555395.1 Acidimicrobiales bacterium | reverse complement strand
CGACGTCCCCGAGGACCTGGTCCACGTGGGCTCCGCACCCCCGCCAGTCCGGCCGTCCGCATCGCTTGCACGTCACTCGTCTGCACATACCCCCCAGGGTATCTAGGGCGAGCCGTTCTGCATACCTCCGGGGGTATGCTCCCGGTCTGGGTGCACGAGGCAACCGGAAGAGCACACACCAGGAGCTACGCATGGACCTGCCCGACCAGGTGACCGACGACGTCCGCCGTCGGCTGCACCGCGTGAGCGGGCAGCTCGCCGGCATCGAGCGGATGCTGGACGAGGGTCGCGAGTGCAAGGACGTCGTGACCCAGATCTCTGCCGCCACCAAGGCCCTGGAGCAGACCGGCTTCAAGCTCGTCGCCGCCGGCCTCACCTACTGCATCGAGAACCCCGAGGAGGCCGCGGCGTCGGGCTACCCGCTCGAGGTCGTGGAGAAGATGTTCCTCAAGCTCGCCTGATCTTGAGATCGCCTGGCGGCATGGGTCCCTGCTGGAGCGTGGAGGGGGCTGCGCTCGTACCGGAACCCGTCGCGCTCCGAGCTGCCTCCGTTGCTTCCACCGGTCCGGCCAACCGGCGAAGAACGTGTCGATGCCGAGCAGCAGGCACGGCTCGTCGAGCACCGCTTGCAGCTCGGTCGCGGTCGAGGTCTTCCCGACCGGGGAGGTCCCGAACGCGCCGTCGGGCTAGGACCCTCGGGTGCCGTTGCGGATGGCGAGGCGGAGGGCGTCGTCGGCTTCGGGGCGGTGGGCGAGGTCGGCGGCGGCCATCGGGTCGGTCCAGGCCTCGGTGTGGTCGAGGGCCCAGGCGGCGAAGTCCTCGATGGTGCGGAAGTGCTCGACGCAGTACACGTTCGCCATGGCGAAGAGGTGGCGGCGCTCGGGGTAGATCGTGTCGGGGTTGGCGAGGATGGCCGAGGCGTAGCCGACGAACTCCGCCCGTGAGCTCCGGGCCTGGTCCCCCATCGAGCGGAGGTTGTCGCGGAACTGCTCGATGGTCGCCCCGTCGGCGAACATCATCCGGATCATCCCCTCGAACTGGAGCATCGGCGCCTCCGTCGGGGTGCCGTGCCAGTCGCGCAGGGCGGCCCGGCCGGCATCGGTGATCGAGTACACGGTGCGCATCCGGCGGCCGGCGCCCGGCGCCTTGTCGGCCGCGATGACCTCCTGGCGGGCGGCCGCCCACCCTTCTTGGACCAGTCGCTTCGGCGCGTTGTAGTACTGCCGGCTCACACGGGACCAGAGCGAGTCGATGCCGATGCTCAGCTGCTCGGCCAGCTCGTAGGCGGTCCAGTCGCGGTGCGCCAGCAGCCCCAGGATCAGGTACGAGGTCGGTTTGTGCTTGGCCACGGCTGCGCTCCCGCTGCGGTTCGGCCTCCGCTCGGAGGCCCGTCCCATCATCCAGCACCCGACGGGCACCGAACGGACTTCCGACCGCTCGCCGGCAACTTTGCTGAAAGTTGCAGCAAACTCAGATTAGGGTGTGCTCACCCTGTCGCTCCACCCCTCGGGCAGGGTGAAACGAGGACGTGCGGTGACGACTCGACGGATTCCCAAGGCAGTGGCGATCGTGTTCGGCATCGCCTGCGCCGCGGCGCTGCTGGCGGCGTGCCAGCAGCCGGGCTCGGTGCTCAAGGGCCGCATCACCTCCGTGAGGGGCGCGGGCGTCGAAGGCGTCGCGGTCCAGGTGTACTCGAACACCACCGAGGAGCTCCTGGCCCAGACCACCACCGACGCCGACGGCGACTTCTCGTTCATCCCCACCCAACTCGCACCCGGCACCTGGCGGGTCCGGTACGGCAACTTCGACTGGTGGCAGGACGCGCCGACCTGGGCCACGGCGACGCCGGTGACCGGTTCCGTCGACGACCCAGCGGTCGTCAACATCCGGACCGGGCTCATCAACGGCTCGGCCTCGGGCACCGTGACCGGACCCGACGGCCCGCTGGCCGGCGTGACCGTCCGCGCCATCCGCGTCACGACCGGCGAGGTCGAGGCCACCGCGACCTCCCGCAGCGACGGCTGGTTCGGGTTCACCCTCGCCGGCGGGTCGTTCGTGCTCTCGTTCGAGAAGGACGGCTTCACCACCCGGTACAACGGCTCGGCGCTGACCGCGGAGACGGCGACCCCCATCTCGGTGGTCGTCGGTCGCGGCACCACGGGCATCGCGGCCGAGCTGGTCCCCGCGTCGACCATCACGGGGAAGGTCTCCGACGGGGAGAGCGCCCTCGCCGGGATCACGGTGGTCGCCGTCAACCCCGCGACGAAGCAGATCCGCGGCACCACCGCCACCGCTGCGGACGGCACGTTCACGCTCCAGCCGCTCGAGGCGGTGCCGGCCATCGTCGGCTTCGGCGACCCGGCCGGGGTGCTCCGCCCCAAGATCTACGGATCGGCGTCGACCGACCCGGCGACGGGGACGCCGGTCACGCCGGTGGACGGCACCGTGGACCTGGGGACCGTGGTGATGGGCGTGCCGTCGGCGTTCTGCGCGACCAGCCGCACTGGCGCGGACTTCGCCGGCGCGGACCTCGCCGGCGCCGACCTCAGCGGATGCGACCTCACGTACGCCGACCTCGAGGGCACCAACCTCTCGGGCGCCGACCTCAGCGACGCGGACCTCACGGGCGCCACCGTCAAGGGCGCCACCTTCGCCGGCGCCACGCTCACCGGCACCCGCGCCATCGACGTGATCGGCCCACCCGCCGCGCTCCCGGACGCCTGGCGGTACGTCGAGCTCTCGTTCGTCCGCGGCGTCTCCAGCGGCCACCTCCTCGGTCCCGGCGTCGACCTCTCCGGCATCCTGCTGCGGGCCGTGACCCTCCCCGACCTCGACCTGCACGGCGCCGACCTGACGGGCACGACCCTCGCCCAAGCGAACCTGTCGGGCATCGACCTGTCGAACGCGAACCTGACCGGTGCCCGCCTCGGCCCCTACCTGACCGTGCCCGGCGCCGACTTCACCGGCGCCGACCTGGAGGACGCGGCCCTGGTGGGCGACGACTTCTCCAACGCCACCTTCACCGGCGCCAACATGGACGGGACGTCGGTGAGCGCTGGGCTCACGCTCACGGGCGTCCGCTCCGGGGGGATCACCGGCACCCCGGACCTCTCGACCCGCTGGATGCTCGTCAAGGGCTACCTCATCGGGGACGGGGCCGACCTCCGCGGGGCCGACCTGAGCGGCGCGGATCTGACCGGCGCCTTCATCACCAACGCCGACCTCTCCACCGCCGACCTCACCGGGGTCCGCTCGGCGGACATCCGGGCGCTCGACCTCAAGCTCCCCCCGGGCTGGTTCCTCTTCTCCCGGCGGCTGTTCGGTCCCGGCGCAGACCACAGCGGGGTCGACTTCTCCGGGGTCGACTACTCCGACCTCCCGCTCGCGGGGATCGACTTCGCCGGTGCCACCTTCGACGGCGCCTCCCTCGACCGGGCCGATCTCACGGGCACCGACCTCACCGGAGCGTCCTTCGGCGGGACGTCCCTGGTCGGGGCCGACCTCGGCGGCGCCGACCTGACCGACGCCGGCTTCACCGGGGCGAGCGACCTCAGCGGCGCCGACCTGACCGGCGCCGACCTCGAGGGCACCTCGATCGGCGACGACACGGCCCTGGCGGGCATCATCTCGTCGGGCATCACCGGCACCCCCGCCCACCTGCCTCCCGGCTGGTCCCTGGTCGCCGGTCAGCTCGTCTTCGCCTGACGCTGCGGCCCCGCTCGGCAGGGTCGACGACCCCGTTGCGAGGCGACGGCGGGCATCGGGTGGGGTGACGTCGGTGTCATTCGGGGCGTCGTGTCTCAGGTGGGGGTCTTCTGGGAAGTGTTGCGGGAACCCCGCACCTCCGAAGGCGATCCATGTTCGGCGAGACCCCCCACAGCGCCCTGCACCCGCGCGCCGCCACGGGGCCGCGCGCGGCCTCGGCGCGGGACCGATCCCCCGAGGCAGATCCGTCGGTGGATCGGTGAGGATGCGCAACCGGCGGGCGGTCGTCCCCCAGGAGTGGCCGGTGCGGTCGCTCGCATTCGACCGGTTGGCGGCGGAGACCGCGGTGCTCGACGGGCGGTCGCGGATCGTCGACACGAACGAGGCCTGGCGGCTCTTCGCTCGCCTCAACGACGGCCTCCCGCGCACGACCGGCATCGGGGCGAGCTACCTCGAGGTGTGCGATCGGTCGGCCGCCGCCGGCGACGTGGTGGCCCGTCGGGTCGCCACCGGCCTGCGCGAGGTCCTCGCCGGGGAGCGGATGCACTTCGACCTCGAGTACTCGTGCCCCTCGCCGCTGGAGGACCGGTGGTTCCTGCTGCAGGTCTCGTCGACGACGGTCGACGGGGCTCCCGGCGCCGTGGTGATGCACGTGGACATCACGGCCCGCAAGACGATGGAGACCCTCATCCACGAGCTCTCCGAGTCCGATCGCCAGACCGGCCTCCCGGTGTGGGGGCGCACCCGGCTCCCCGAACCGGCGCGTGGCGCTCGTGCCGGCGACGCCGCCGCGGCCGCCGTGGTGCTCGTCGACCTGGTCGACCGGTCGGCCGTCGCCGAGCAGTTCGGGCACGACGTGCGAGACGAGCTGCTCGTGAAGGCGGCCTCGCGGATGCGCCGTGCCGCCGGTCTCGGCGAGGTGAGCCGGGCCGAAGGCGGCCGGTTCGTGATCGAGGGGAACGGGTGGGACCGGGCGGTGGCCGAACAGGTCGTGGTGCAGCTGCGCGACGCGCTGTCGCGGCCGTACCAGGCCGGTGCCGATGCGATCTCGCTCGGCGCCGCGATCGGGCTCGCCACGAGCGGCGGGGCCGGGGGCATGGGCGCCGATGACCTGCTGGCCGTCGCGGAGGAGGACCTGGCGGCCGATGTGCGGCGCACCGACGAGCGGTCTCGGAACGTGATGGACCTCGCCGACCGCCTCGCTTCGGCCAACGAGGCGCCGCCCGGGCCGGGCGGCGCCGCCTCGTCCCAGCTGCTCGTGGACCAGCTCCGGGCGGCGCAGGCCATGACGGACGCGGTGCTGGCGCACTCCCAGGACATCGTGATGATGTGCGACCCCGACGGCACGATCACGTGGGTGAGCCCCTCCCTCAGCG
>DATMGQ010000030.1:0-6789 GCA_035555395.1 Acidimicrobiales bacterium | reverse complement strand
GCTCGACCCCGGGCCGATGGGGGCGATGCGCGCCCTGATGCTCACGATGTGGAGCGACGACGTGACGCTCTACACCGACGGCCCCGCGGCGCTGGAGCCGGCCGACGCCCACCGCCTCCACGCCGCCGGCATCCCGGTGGTCGAGCACGCGGTCACGGGCCTGCGCGGCCCCGGTGACGACCTCGAGGCCATCGACCTCGCCGACGGCACCAGCCGCCCGCTCGGCGGCCTCCTCCTGCCGGTCACCCTCCACCAGCGCTCGCCCCTCGCCGCGCAGCTCGGCGCCGAGGCCGCGCCGCCCTCCCCCATCGCCGCCGACGCGCTCGTGCTCGACGCCCAGTCGATGACCTCGGTGCCGGGGTTGTTCGCCGCCGGGGACCTCGGCGCGTCGATGCCATCGGTCGCCAACGCCATCGCCGCCGGCTCCAACGCAGCCGCCGGCGTGGTCCACAGCCTCATCGCCGACCGCCACCCGCTCCCGGCCGACTGACCCGCGCCGCGGCCGGGCGAGCGGTTTTGGGTCAGTCCTGGACGGACTCGACGATCGGCCGGAGGAAGGCACCCTCGTCCCACTCGTCCGGCGGCTTGGTCCCCTTGCCCGGGACCAGGTCGTCGGGCGGGTAGACCCCGAACAGGTTCGGGTCGGCGACCGCAGGGCCGGGGTCCTTCACGTAGGTGCCGGTGCGGACCACCACCAGGTCGAGGCTCGGGATCACGTAGATGAACTGCCCGTCGTGGCCCTGCGCGGCGTAGGCGTCGTCGGGTACGCCGTCGACGTCGTCGAGGAGCCACCACATGAAGCCGTAGCCGGGGTCGTCGTCGGCGGGCGAGGCGTTCTCGACCGATGCCTCGACCCACGTGGCCGGGATCACCTGCTCGTCGCCCCAGCGCCCGTCGCGCAGGTACAGCAGCCCGAAGCGGGCGAAGCCGCGCGCGGTGGAGTCCAGGCAGCAGTAGCCGAGCGTGTTGCCCTCGGCGTCCTGCCACCAGTCGGCCCGCTCCATCCCGATGGGCTCGAAGAGGTGCTCGGTGGCGTAGTCGCGCATCGGCTCACCCGTGGCGCCCTCGATGATGCCGGCCAGGATCATGGCGTCGCCGCTGGAGTAGTTGAAGACGGTGGCGGGCGGGTGGGCCACCGGGCGGCCGGCGGCGTACGCCAGCTCGTTCGGGCTCAAGCCCATCTGCACGACGTCGGACGTGTCGAGCGACGACGGCCGGTAGTCCTCGTCCCACTCGAGGCCGGACTGCATGTGGAGGATGTCCTCGACGGTGATGTCGGCCTTGTCGGTGCCCTCCCACTCCGGGAGGTAGTCGGCGGCCGGGTCGTCGACGCTGGCGATCGAGCCGTCTTCCACCGCCAAGCCGGCGACCGCGCTCGAGAAGCTCTTGGCCACCGACCAGCTCGCGGTCCACGAGTCGGCGTCGGCGCCGTCGGCGTACCACTCCCCGACGATGGCGCCGTCGCGCACGACCACCACGCCCTGGGTGTTGCGGCCGTCGACGAAGGCGTAGTCCTTTGCTCCTTCGAGGGTCGCCGCGTCCATCCCCTCGGCCTCGGGCTCCTCCACCACCCACTCGTCGCCGGGCACCTGGTCGCCGGATCCGGACCCGGCGGCGGCGGTGGTCGACGCCGCCGGCGCGGTCGTCGTGGCCTTCGCGCCGTCGCTCCCCGACCCCTCGCTCGCCCCGCTGCTGCACCCGACGAGCAACCCGCCCATCGCCACGACCGCGATCCACCGGTGCCTTCGCTCGATCCCCATGGCGGCCAGTCAACCACCGTCGGTCGCCCGGTGCGGGGATCCACGAACACCGATGTTCGCCGATCCGCTACCGTCCGGCGATGGCCTCGACCGGTTCCCCCTCCTCCCGCCGACGGCACCTGGCAGCCGCCGCGCTCGCCGCCGCCGTCCTGCTGGCGGGCTGCGCCAGCTCGTCCGACGCCGGCGGCGCCAAGGACGGCGGCGGGGGCGGGGCGACCACGACCACCGCGAAGGAGGCCCCCGAACCCGAGCAGTACGACGGCACCGACGAGGACTTCTACGTCGTGCCCGACCCGCTGCCGAACGGCGAGCCGGGCGAGCTGATCCGGGTGCAGGACCTGGGCGAGGCCGACGGCCAGCAGACGGTGCGCGTGATGTACCACTCCCGCGACGCCGAGGACCGGGACCGGGCCGTCACCGGCATCATCACCTACCCCACCGGCGAGGCGCCCGACGGCGGCTGGCCGGTCACCTCGCAGGCCAACGGCACGGTCGGCGTCGACGGGCACTGCGCGCTGAGCCGCAGCGGCAACCCGGCCGGCGATTGGGGCGTCGAGGGCGTCCACGCCGCCACCGACTACATCGGCATGGGACCCGTCGGCGAGCTCCACCCCTACCTGTCGGGCCCGAGCGAGGGGAACAGCGTCATCGACGCCGTGCGCGCCGCCCGCAACCTGCCCGACGCCCATGCCAGCGACCGGTGGTTCTCGATCGGCCACTCGCAGGGCGGCCACGGCGCGCTGTTCGCCGCCGAGCGGTCCGCCGACTACGCCCCCGAGCTCGACCTGCTCGGCACGGTGTCGCTCGCCCCGGCCACCGAGCTCACCAAGACCTACGGCCCGGTCGACGAGGTCGTGACCCGCATCGTCGGCGTGATGATGCTCTACGGCGCCACCAGCGAGCACCCCGAGATCCACTTCGAGGACTACGCCGGGCCCGAGCTGCTCGCCGTCGAGGACGTGTTCACCGACGGCTGCCTCGGCGAGATCATCAGCACCACCGCCGGCATCCCGGGCGACACCTTCTACGCCCACGACCCGCTCGAGACCGAGCCGGCCAAGAGCCTGCTCCAGCTCAACCAGCCCGGCCTGGTGGCCACCGACGCTCCCCTCTTCCTGGCCCAGGGCACCGAGGACCAGCGGGTGCACGTGCAGCGGACGAAGGACTTCTTCGCCCGGGTCTGCAAGCTCGGCCAGGTCACCGAGCTCGACATCGTCGACGGCCAGGACCACGACGGGATCGTCGGAGCCGCCGCACCCGCCGCCGCCGAGTGGATGAACGCCCGCCTCGCCGGCGAGCCCGCACCGGACTCGTGCCCGTGAACGACACCGCACCCGCCCGCCTCCCGCGCGGCCGCCACGGCCTCACCCGCGAGGAGGTCGCCGGCGACCAGCGGCGGCGGATCATGGCCGCCATGGCCGAGGTGATGTCCGAGCAGGGCTACGCCGCCACCACCGTGGCCGACGTCATCGGCCGCGCCGGGGTCTCCCGCGAGACCTACTACCAGCAGTTCCGCTCGAAGCTCGACTGCTTCCTCGCCGCGTTCGCCGCCGCCAGCACCGAGCTGTTCGCCCCCATCGAGGCCCGGGTCGCCCTGGTGACCGACGGGACCGACGAGCCCACCCCCGGCCACCGGCTCGACGCGTTCGACGAGCTGCTCGGCGCCTACCTCGACGGCATCACCTCGCGGCCCGAGCTCGCCCGGGTGTTCCTGGTCGAGGTGTACGCGGCCGGGCCCGAGGCGCTCGCCCGGCGGGCCCGGGTCCAGGCCAGCGTCACCGACGGGGTCGCGGCGCTGCTCGGCGCCGGCAACGACCGCGGCCGCTTCGCCTGCCAAGCCCTCGTCGCCGCGGTCGGCGCCCTCGTGACGCCCCTCCTCGTCGCCGACGACCTCGCCGCCATCCGCGCCCTGCGCGAGCCCCTCGTCGACCTCGCCGCCCGCTCGCTCCTCGCCTGATCCCGATCCGGGCTCGGGGCGCGGGCCGGGCGCGGCGGAGGCCCGGACCGTGCGGCCCGGGCCTCCTGGGGGATCGCGTTCGCCCGCTTCGGGCGACGGGGGGGCGTCAGGCCTGGGCCTTGCGGCTGAAGACCATGCCGATGCTGATGGTGAGGAGCCAGATCGGCATCGTGAACCCGACGAAGCCGGGGAGGCCGGTGGGGATCGCCATCAGGAAGGGCGGGAGCAGCAGGACGACGCTGACGACGCCCATCCAGCGGGGCAGCGCCTTGGTCTTGCCGAAGGCCAGGACCGCCACGCAGATGGCCGAGACGGCGGCGCCCCACCAGCCCAGGAGCGTGCCGAAGTCGAGCAGCGTGAAGTTGGTGAAGATGGCCTGGTCGGACAACCAGCCCTCGTCGGTGCCGCCCGGCAGGTAGAGCGCCATCGAGCCCATGAGGCAGGTGAAGATCACGTTGATCGTCGCCGTGGCGGCCAGGCCCTGGGCGAGCGTGCGCCCGGCCAGGCTGTCCGGCACCCGCTGCTCCGCCCAGCGCTTCCAGCCCGACGACGCCACCCAGAGGCAGCCCACGGACACGAGGCCGAGGAGGAACCCGAGGTGGTAGCCGCCCCGCTCGAGCTCGTCGATGACGCGCACGCCCGTGGCGTACTCCTCCTCGGTGAGCGTCGGCATCGAGACGATCACCGAGGCGAAGGCGGCGACCGCGCCCACGGCGCCGAACAGCGGCCATCGGGCGTGGCCCCGCTCCGTGGGTCCCGGCGACCCGCTGGGGTCGCTCTGAGGCGCCGGGCCGCGGTGCTCGCGGGACCCAGGCACGGCCTCGGTGGGGTTCAGGGTGGTGGTCATGGCATTCCTCCGGGGTGTCGGTCCGCCTCGTGCGGGCCTCGATGGAGACACGATGCGCCCGGCGGGGTGGAGGAACCTTGAGACCGGCGTGGACCCGCTTGAGGGCGCTTCCAAGGAGCCGGCAGGCGCGGCGGGGTCCCCCTCCTGCAGCGCCCTGACCTGCGGCTCTGGCAGACTTCGGCGCACCTCGTCGCTGCGGGAGCGACGAGAGCAACCGGAGGTTCCACCATGGACCAGTCCCCCACGGACGCCGGCTCGGCGCGCTCGAGGCCAGCCGCCCCACCGCCCCATGGGTCGTGACCGACCAGCCCGACGATGCCGAGGCGCCCCGGCGGTCGCTGTCGCGGCGCAAGCTCCTCACCGGAGCTGCGGGCCTGACCGCGGCGGGTGTCGCCGTCGTCGCCGGCGCCCGGCCAGCGGCCGCGGCCAGGGTGCGGGGTCCGGTCGCTTCACCAGCTCCACCGCCTCGGCCGTCGACGTCCAGACCCGGATCCAGGTGGCGGCCGGCGCGGCCACGGACCTGGTCCTCGACGTCGTCGGGTACTACCGCTGAGCCACTGCCCCAGGAGCGTCGGCCCGGTGTCTGGACGGTTGCACAGGTCCCGCATCGCAGGTAGATAACCGACGGGCGCCGCAACGGGAGCGGCTCGGACCGCGTGGGGTGCAGATCGAGATGGAGGGCCTGTCGTCGATCGTGCGCTTCGTCCCCGGGATCCGGGCGGTGCGCACCTACGAGCGGTCGTGGCTCTCGCACGACCTCGTGGCCGGCCTCGTCCTCACCGCGCTGCTGGTCCCGCAGGGCATGGCCTACGCCGAGCTGGCGGGGCTCCCCGCCATCACCGGCCTCTACACGTCGATCATGTGCCTGCTCGCCTACGCGGTGTTCGGCCCGTCGCGCATCCTCGTGCTGGGCCCGGACTCGTCGCTCGGCCCGATGATCGCCGCCACCATCATCCCGCTGGTGGGCGCCGACGGCGACCCGGCGAAGGCGATCGCGCTGGCCTCGATGCTGGCGATCCTCGTCGCCGTGTTCATGATCGCGGCGGGCGTCGCCAAGCTCGGCTTCGTCGCCGACCTGTTCTCCAAGCCCACCCAGATCGGGTACATGAACGGCCTGGCCCTCACGATCCTGGTCGGGCAGCTGCCGAAGCTGTTCGGGTTCTCGGTCGACGGCGACGGGTTCATCGAGGAGCTGCGCGGCTTCGTCCGGGGCGTCGCCGACGGCGAGACGCTCGCCGCCGCGCTGGCCGTGGGCGTCGGTGGCCTCGTCGTGATCCTCGTCCTGAACAAGGTGGCGCCGAAGATCCCGGGCGTCCTCGTCGCGGTCGTCGGCGCGATCGCGGTGGCGGTGGCGCTCGACCTGGGGGCCGAAGGGGTGTCGCTCGTGGGCGAGCTGCCGCAGGGCTTCCCGCCGCTGACCATCCCGAGCGTCAGCTGGAGCGACCTGGCGCTGCTCGTGGCCGGTGCCCTCGGCATCACGCTGGTCTCGCTCACCGACACCATCTCCACGTCATCGGCGTTCGCCGCCCGCACCGGCCAGGAGGTCGACGCCAACCAGGAGATGATCGGCATCGGCACCGCCAACCTGGCCGCCGGCCTGTTCCAGGGCTTCCCGGTCTCCACCAGCGGCTCGCGCACGGCCGTGGCCGAGCAGGCCGGGGGCCGCTCGCAGCTCACGGGCGTCGTCGGCGCCCTGGCCATCGCCGGGATGCTGCTGTTCGTCCCGGGCCTGATGAAGAACCTGCCCCAGCCGATCCTCGCCTCGGTCGTGATCGCCGCCTCGCTCTCGTTGGCGGACCTCAAGGGGACCCGCCGGCTCTGGCACCAGCGCCGCATGGAGTTCGGCGTGTCGATGTGCGCGTTCCTCGGCGTGACGCTCCTCGGCGTGCTGCCCGGCATCGGCATCGCCGTCGCCATCTCGATCCTGAACGTGTTCCGCCGCATGTGGCGGCCGTACCGGACCGAGCTCGCCGTGGTCGACGGCCTCGACGGCTACCACGACCTCGAGGAGCACCCCGGCGGGGTGCGCATCCCCGGGCTGTCGATGTTCCGGTTCGACGCCCCGCTGGTGTTCGCCAACGCCCGGACCTTCCGCGACGAGGTGCGGGCCCTCGCCGCCGTCGAGCCGAAGCCGATCTGGATCCTCGTCGCCGCCGAGCCGATCACCGACGTCGACACCACGGCCGCCGACATGCTCGAGGACCTCGACGAGGAGCTCAACGAGG
>DATMGQ010000029.1:0-16812 GCA_035555395.1 Acidimicrobiales bacterium | reverse complement strand
CCTCCTCGACGACGCCGGCGCCCTCGTGGCCCAGCACGGCGGGCGTCGGGAACGGGATGGTCCCGTTCACCACCGAGACGTCCGAGTGGCACAGCCCGGCGGCATGCACCTTCACCCGAACCTCGTTGGCCCGGAGATCCCGCACCTCCACGTCATCTCGCACCTCGAGCTGACCAGTCCAAACAACAGCCTTCATGTTCCAGAGTCCTTGTTCGTGAGAGAGATTGAGGTGGGCTTGCCGGGTTGATGGGTTCCGAGCGGAGCGAGCCCGGGGGAGTTCGAGGGTGCGGAGCTTGCGGAGCCCCTTCGATCAGTGCGGTGCGACGGAGCTTGCGGAGTCGTGCCGCACTGCGAGGGTGCTGGCCGTCAGGCCTTCCGCAAGTTCGAGGAACGGAGTGAGGCGCAGCCGAACGAGTGACGAGAGAGGGCTACCCCTTCCAAACAATCGATTGCATCTCGGAGTAGGCGTGGAGGCCCCAGCTACCGCCGTCGCGGCCGATGCCGGAGTACTTGAAGCCGCCGAACGCGGCCTCGTGGTTGCGCTGGAGGGTGTTGATGCCGACGTTGCCCGAGCGCAGGAGCTTCGACACGGCCATGGCCTTGCCGCTGTCCTCGCTGAAGACGTAGCTGTAGAGGCCGTACGGGCTGTCGTTGGCGATGGCGATGGCCTCGTCCTCGGTGTCGAACGGGATCACGGTGATGACCGGGCCGAACACCTCCTCGCGGGCGATCGTCATGTCGTTGGTGGCGTCGACCACCAGGGTGGGCGCCACGTAGAAGCCGGTGTCGAGCTCGGGCCGCTTGCCGCCCGTGGCGAGGGTGGCGCCCTCGTCGGTGGCCGACCGGACCAGCCCCTCGACGCGCTCGCGGTGCGTGCCGGTGATGACCGGGCCGAGGACCGTGTCGCGCTCGAGCGGGTCGCCGACCTTGAGGTGGCCGGCCATGCCGGTGAGCTTGCCCACCAGCTCGTCGTAGACGCCGCGCTGGACGACCACGCGGGTCGGCGACGTGCAGATCTGACCGGAGTGGAACGTCCACGTGCTGCTGACGTTCGAGATGACGTTCTTCAGGTCGGCGTCGTCGAAGACGATCGCGGCGCCCTTGCCGCCCAGCTCGAGCAGCGTGCGCTTCATCTGCTTGCCGGCGACCTCGGCGATGCGGCAGCCGACGCCGGTGGAGCCGGTGAAGCTGATCATGTCGACGTCGGGATGGGTGGTGATGGCCTCGGCGGCCTCCACCGAGTTGGCGGAGACGACGTTGACGACACCGGCCGGGAACCCGGCCTCCTCGAACAGCTCGCCCATCCGGATGACCGCCAGCGGGTCCTGGACCGGGGGCTTGATGACCACGGTGTTGCCCATGGCGAGAGCCGGAGCGACCTTTCCGGCCATGTTGGTGACCGGGAAGTTGTACGCGGCGAGCGCGGCCACGACGCCGACGGGCGCCCGGTGCTCGACGCCGCCGATGATCCCGCCGGGAGCGAGGGCCGTGCCGGGCATGACGGCCGGGGGCAGCGCCACGAGGTTCGACTCGGGCTGCGCGTAGCGGCGGAACCGGGCCGACACCTGCGGCACCTGCATGGTCTTGGCGACCCGCATCGTGGCGCCGGTTTCGGCCTGGACGAGCGGCACCAGCTCGGCGGCATGGGCATCCCACACGTCGGCGAAGCGGTCCAGCAGCGCGTACCGCTCGGCGAACGAGGTGCGCGCCCAGGAGTCGAACGCCCCCTTGGCGGCGGCGCAGGCGTCGGCGGCCTGCTCGACGCTGGCGTCGGGGGCGACCCCGACGACCTGCTCGGTGGCGGGGTTGACGATGTCGTAGCCGCCAGCGGCCTCGACCTTCTCGCCCCCGATGATCAGCCCGTACCCGGTGTCAGTCACAGCGAGAAACTGTAACCGGTTCTAGTTTCGCTCCCCCACTCGGCGGCGTCGGACGGTCAGTCGTCCATCCGAAAGCGGGTCTGGCTGTAGGGGCCCTTGTTGAAGGCCAGGACCTTCGTCGGCTCCAGGGCGAAGACGAGGGCGGTGCGGCCGTCGGCGTCGCCGAAGGTGCCGTCGCCGACCGTGAAATCCCAGTCGAGCTTCGCCTTCCAGAGCGCTGCCAGCTCGCGCAGCTCCTGGTCGTCGGCCTGGCGGACCGCACGGCCCTCGACCACCACGTCGGTCCCCCCGTGCAGGGCGCTCGTGCCCGTGGTGAGGATGCAGCGGGCGTCGCTGGCCAGGTTCTTGGTCTTCTGCTCGAGCGTGCCGGTGCAGAAGTGGAGCCGGTCCCGCCGCCACACCGTCGGGATGGGCGTGACGTGCGGGCGGCCGTCGGCCCGGACCGTCGAGAGCCAGAAGATCTCGGAGTCGGCCAGCACCTCGACGACGTCGGCCCAGCTCACGGGCGGCGCGCCCGGTTCGCTGAAGCCCTCGTGGAGCTCGGGGGTGGGTTCGGTCGCGGTCACGGGCTCGTCCTCCTGGTGGGGTGGGGCACGAGGGGTGGACGGACTCGACCGCCCGGTCTCATCGGTGGCTGGGGCGGACCCCGGCATGGGCCACATGGCCTGTCTCGCTCATGCCGGCCGCGAGTTCCGCCGATGGAGAAGGCCATGGCCCTTCCCACCCTCGACCGTGCCGGCTGCGGCGGCCTCCCGCCGGACCACTCGGTCGAGGACCACCTCGCCGCCGAGCGGGTCGCCCTGCAGGCCGACCTCCGTGCCGCCGAGGCCAAGGCGGCCCGAGACGAGCGGTGGCGGCTGATCCGGGCGGCCGGCCTCGGCCTCGCCCTCGCCGGGACCATCGCCTTCGGGTGGAGCCGCATCCGTCCCGAGCCGGAGCCGGCCCGCTTCTGCAACGCCGATGGCTACGTCACCGCCGACGGCACCGAGCTGCACCGCGACCAGGACTGCAGGTGGGTCGGCCCCGACGGCAAGCCGGTCCCGGTCGACGCCGAGGGCCGGCCGACGGGCTGACGCTCACCCGGTTGGCACCCCGGGCACCGGGTAGTGCCGGGTCGATGGACGACGACGACCGCACCGAGCACCACCAGGAGCACGAGCCGCACCACCCGCCCTCGCAGGAGGAGCTGGACGAGCTCCAGGAGCACATCGACCAGGTCCGCCGGAAGGTGGAGGCCGACTTCGGGCCCGACGGGGTCGGGCGCATGTTCGCCGACCTCAGCCTCCCCGCCGAGGCCAAGGCTCCAGACCAGCGCTCGCCCGACGCTGAGCGGCAGCGCGAGGAGGGCCCGCCGATGGCGGACCGCTGAGGCCCGCGCCGGGACCCGTCAGCGGTGGGGGCGGCTGCCGATGATCGACGCCCGTTCCATGATGCGGGTCCGCGGCCAGTAGTCGCTGCTGGCGTAGTGCTGCACGGCCCGGTTGTCCCAGAAGGCGACCGAGTGCGGCTCCCATCGGAACCGGCACTGGTACTCGGGGTAGTCGGCCTGGCGGCAGACCAGGTCGATCAGCTCCCGGCTCTCGTCGCGGTCCATGCCCACGACGTGGGAGGCGAAGTTCCGGTTGGCGTACAGGTGCTTGCGGCCGGTGGCGTCGTGGGTGCAGACCATCGGGTGCGTCGGCGGCGGGTACTGCTCGAGCATCTTCGCCCGCTGCTCGGCGTCGAGGAACGCCCCGAACGTCGTCACGAAGGTGTGCTCCAGGTCGAGGCCGTCGATGCGCTGGCGGAGGTCGTCGGGCAGCCCGGCGTACGCCGCGTGCATGTCGGCGAAGAGCGTGTCGCCGCCGACGTCGGGGACCTCGATCCCGTGCAGGATCGCCCCCATGGACGGGATCTCCCGCCAGGTCACGTCGTGGTGCCAGGCGTTCTCGTAGCCGGCGACGTCGGCCGACTTCTCGAACCGGACCAGCTCCTGGTTGTCCTTGTTGGCGCCGAGGAAGGCGTGGACCTCCAGGTCGCCGAACCGCTTGGCGAAGGCGACGTGCTGGTCCGAGGTGATCGGCTGATCCCGGAAGAAGACCACCTTGTAGTCGGCCAGCGCCTGGCGGATCTCGGCGATCACCTCGTCGGGCAGGTCCGTCGTCAGGTCCGGCCCGTCGAGCACGGCGCCGACGGTGGCCCCCAGGCGGGTCACGTCGAAGTGCTCCCAGGTGAGGCCGTCGAGCCGGTCGCGCTCCGCGGCCAGGTGGGAGGACGGACCGACGTGGATGTCGTAGCCGGGCAGGGCGAAGCGCCGGGCCTCCAGCTCCTCTGGCCGCGCCGCCGTGGCGGCGTTGCCGTTCGATCCCCACGCCGTACTGCCGGTCGTCGCCGTGCCGTCGGTCGTCGTCATCGCAGGCCCCCTTGCGGTCGTCCGCACGGTACCGGCCGCCCCGGCACCCGTCACCTCGGCAGACTCGGCGCGTGGCCCACCTCGTCCCGCCGGCCGTCCGGTTCCTCCCCTGACCCGCCGCCGAGCGTTCAGCGGATCCGGCGCTCGACGAGCTCGGCCTGGATCACGCGGGTGGCGTCGCCGACGTGGCGGTGGCGAGTCGGGCCCGACCCCAGCGGCGCGGGAGCGCGGCGAGCTCGGGCAGCGGGGTCAGGACAGGGCGGCCCCGTAGGCGGCGACGGCAGCGTCGTTGAAGCAGACGAAGGTCACGGACCGGACCCCGGTGAGCGTGGAGCGCACGGTCGCCACCGCGATCTCCGTCGCCGCCTGCACGGGATAGCCGTAGATGCCGGTGGAGATCGCGGGGAACGCGACCGACGCGGCACCCAGTCCATCGGCCACCTCCAGGGAGCGGCGGTAGCAGGAGGCCAGGAGCTCGGCCTCGCCGACGTCGCCGCCCTGCCAGACCGGGCCCACCGTGTGGATCACCCAGCGAGCCGGGAGGTCGAAGCCCGGGGTGGCCTTGGCGTCGCCGGTCTTGCAGCCGCCGAGCAGCCGGCAGGCGTGGACCAGGTCGGGCCCGGCGGCACGGTGGATCGCCCCGTCGACGCCACCGCCGCCGAGCAGCGACGAGTTGGCGGCGTTGACGATGGCGTCCACGTCGAGCGCGGTGATGTCGGCCGAGATGGCCTGGAGATCGCCCGCAGGTTCCATGGCCCGCATCCTGCCCGACCGCCCTCGTCCGCTCCTCGCCAGATTCGTCAGCGCCAGATCGCGGCGGTTCCGGGGAAGTCGTCGGTCTGGGGCCGGACGACGCAGAACGGCTGGCCCGACGGGTCCTGCATGATCCACCAGGTCTCCACCTGCCGCACCCGGGTGGCCCCGTGCGCTTCGAGCCGGGCGACCTCGGCCTCGACGTCGTCGGTCTCGATGTCGAGGTGCACGCGGGGCGGGCCGTCGATCCGCTGGACGAAGACCTCCCGCCCCTCGACCGCGCCGACCGCCAGGTACGGGTCGTCCGGGTCGAACGCCGACGGCGGGGTCGTCCCCGGCTCCAGCGCGGCCCGCCAGAACGTCGCCGTGTCGAGCGCCGTCTCGGACGGGCAGTCGATCCCGATGGCGGCGAGGCGGCTGCGGTGCATGCACCGAGGTACCCGGCGCCGCGGGGGCCGAACCCCTCAGACCACCGCCCGCTCGTGGCCGATCAGCGTGGCCGCCCACCGGACGAAGGGATCGCAACTGTCGCCGCGGGCGTCGACGTAGGCCCGGAACAGCTCGGCGGCCGGGGCCTCGCCCACGGGACCGGTGACCTCGGGCAGGTGCAGCTGCGGGAGCTCGGGCGGACGTCCCGCGTCCCACTCGCGGCAGATCCGGCCGGCCAGGTCGCAATCGGACTCGATCGCCCACACGATGCGCCCCACGAGGGCCGTGGCCGTGGCGCCCACGCACATGAGGCACGGTTCGAGCGTGGTGTAGAGGGTGGCGCTGCGCCGGTCCCAGCGCTCCTGGCGGTCGGCCTCCTCCAGGGCGAGCAGCTCGGCGTGGACCAGCAGCCGACGCTGGGTGACCTCCTCGGTGTGCGAGCTGCCCAGCACGACGCCGTCGGCCATGACGACCGCACCGATGGGCAGCTCGCCACGGTCGAGGCCCTGGCGGGCGACGGTCAGCGCCTCGCGCATGCCGCGCTCGTCCGCGGCCAGATCGATGTCGACCACGTGGGGGCTCGTGAGCTCGCGTCCACCGTGCATCTCGGGTTTCCCTACCTCAGTCCGGTCCCCCCGACCACGCTCCGCGTCGTGGCCTGCGCAGTCTTACCCACGGTGGGCCCCATCGAGACCATCCCCCCGGAGGAATTCGCTACGGAGCGTGAACCACCAGGTCAGGCTGGTTCAGGTCGGCGACAGCCACAGGGCCGTGACCGCACCGGTCGGCAGCTCGACCGAGCGCGCTGCGCCGACCGTCGCCCCGATGGCATCGGCGGAGCGGCGGGCCCGGGCTGCGGTGGCCGCGGCGCGGGCCGGGTCGGGGTCGTCGAACGCGAGCACGACGGTCCCGCCGGGCCCGAGCCACGAGAGGACGGCGCCCAACGCCGCCGGCTCGGCCAGACCGGCGACCCGCCACGCCAGCACGACGTCGACCGATCCGCGTTCGACGGGCGCGTCGCCGACGTCGGCCGCCACGAACGCCGCCGTGCCCCGGTCGACCGCCGCTGCGTTGCGGGTCGCGCTCGCGGCGATCATCTTCTCCGATCGATCGACCCCGAGGTACCGGCCCCGTTGATCGGCGGGGAGGTCGAGGAACCCGGGCGCCGCCTCGAGGGCGTCGACCACCAGGCCGGCGGCGATGCCGTGGCCGCACCCGACCTCGACGATCCGCTCCGTCCCGCGCAGGGCGAGCTGGTCCAGCACCCAGCCGAAGCGAGGCGCGGGACCAGCCACCGGCGCGAGCGGGCTACTTGTCGAAGTCGAGCTGGAGCAGCTCGATGGCGTTGCCCCGGACCAGCTTGTAGATGACGTCCTCGGGGAGGTTGCCCATCAGCTTCTTGCCGACCTCGCGGCTCTTCGGCCAGGTGGAGTCCGAGTGCGGGTAGTCGGTCTCGAAGCAGATGTTGTCGACGCCGCACTTCTCGATGTTCTCGAGGCCGTACTCGTCGTCGAAGAAGCAGCCGTAGATCTGGCGGTAGTAGTAGGTCGACGGCGGCTCCGGGACCTTGTCGCCGAAGCCACCCCACGCCCGGTTGTCCTCCCAGACCTTGTCGGCCCGCTCGAGGATGTAGGGGATCCAGCCGATCTGGCCCTCGGAGTAGACGATCTTGAGCTCGGGGAGGCGAGCCAGCCAGCCCGAGAACAGCCAGTCGGTCATGGAGCTCATGGCGTTGCCGAAGGTGAGCGTCGAGCCCACCGCCGCCGGGGCGTCGGGCGAGGTCGACGGCATCTTCGACGACGAGCCGATGTGCATGTTGATCGTGGTGCCGGTCTCGGCGCACGCCCGGAAGAAGGGCTCCCAGTAGTCGCCGTGGATCGACGGCAGGCCGAGGTACGGCGGGATCTCGCTGAAGCAGACGGCGCGCACGCCGCGGGCGGCGTTGCGGTACACCTCGGCGGCGGCGAGGTCGGCGTCCCACAGGTGGGTGATGGTGAGCGGGATCAGGCGGCCGTTCGAGTCGCCGCACCACTCCTCGACCATCCAGTCGTTGTAGGCCTTCACGCAGAGGTCGGACAGGACCTTGTCCTCGGCCTCCATGAACACCTGACCGCAGAAGCGGGGGAACGAGGGGAAGCACATCTGGGCATCGGTCCAGTTGGCGTCCATGTCCTCGATGCGGGCCTTGGGGTCCCAGCACCCCCGGCGCATCTCCTCGTAGGTGATGCCGGTGACCTTCACCTCGTCGCGGTCGAACCCGGCGGCGGCGGAGAGGCGGGTCTGCGGGACGCGCTTGTCCTCGTAGAGCCACCAGTCGCACAGCTCGCCCTCGTCGGACGGCTCGTAGCTGAACACGCCGCCGACGAACTGCATCTTCCCGCGCTCCTGGATCGTGCGGGGGCCGATCTCGTGGTACTTGGCGGGCAGGCGGTCGAGCCACACCCGGCCGTGCTCGATGACGTGGTCATCGACGGAGATGATCTTCGGGAAGTTCTCATCCATGGGGCAATCCTATTCGTGGATCTGACGGGTCGTCAGGAAATCGGTCTCCCCACTCGAACTTGTCGTGAACTTGGTTGCCCTGCAACCACGATCACGACAAGTTCGGTGGGGTGGGCGGGTTACCAGAGCTGGTCGGTGTAGGTGTCGGTACCGGGGATGGTGGCGCGGAAGGGGGCGACGAGGACGAGGTCGCCGAGGCCGGCGGCGGCGAAGTCGGCGCCGAGGGGGCCGAAGGTGTCGGCCCACGTGGCGGGGAGGTCGTCGTCGACGAACCAGAGCTGGCAGAAGCGGTTCTCGGCCGAGTCGGCCTTCACGCCCTTGGCGGCGTCGGCGGGGAGCGGGATGGCGGTCAGCTCGGCGCCGACGACGCCGGGCAGCGGGCGGGACCGGAACCAGACATCGACGTCGTCGAGGTCCTTGCCCTCGGCCGGCTCGCCGATCACCACCACCACGTACGGCGAGTGGTGCTCGAGCGCCAGCTCGACGGGCACGCCGTCGGGGTGCTCGAACTCGGTCCGGAACTTGTACATGAGCGTGTGGACGTGGTCCCGCTCCTCGAACATCCGGTCGTTCTCGTGGAGCCACTTCACCTGCTCGCTGCCCCACTGCATCCACTGGCCGAACTTGCCGGCGAGGACCCAGTAGAGGGCGAGGAAGGAGCCCGTGGCCGGGTCCGGGATGACCGGTGAGTCGGCCGGGTAGCGCAGGTCCTTCAGGTCCTTGGTGGCCACGAAGCGCTGGCCGCTGATGTTCCAGGCGCCGATCATGCAGCCGGCGTAGAAGTGATCCCGCTCGTACCAGCGGTTGTACGCCACCTCGTGGCCCTTGTGGGGCTCGACGATCGTGACCAGGGCGCCGCCCAGCCGGACCGGCCGCTCTGCCGTCTTGCCGCTTCCCAAGTCCTGCACGAGGTCCCCTGGTGGTGTCGAGGTGCCCGGACGGTGCCGAGCCGAAAACGAGAACGTGTTCTCGTTTTCAGCATGCCACGTCGGACCGCCGGGTGCGCCATCAGGAGGCCACCGGGCCGGCGAGGTGCGATCATGACCGCATGACCGCCACCACGTTCGAGATCGAGACCATCGGGAAGGTCGCCCACCTCCGGCTCAACCGCCCCGATGCCTACAACTCCATGACCCGGGAGTTCTGGTCCGAGCTGCCCGACGCGGTGCGCGAGCTCGACGCCACCGGGTCGGTGCGGGCGCTCGTCATCTCCTCGACCGGGAAGCACTTCTGCGCCGGCATGGACCTCGGCGTCTTCACCGGCGGCGGCACCGGTGGCGGCGACGGCGGCAGCAAGGAGGCGGGCCGGCTGCGCGCCCAGCTCCGCGAGACGGTGCTGGCCCTCCAGGGGTCGTTCACCGCGCTGGAGGAGGCCCGCTTCCCCGTGATCGCAGCCATCCAGGGCGGGTGCATCGGCGGCGCCGTCGACATGGTCTCGGCGTGCGACCTCCGCTACGCCACCAGCGACGCCTTCTTCTGCGTCCAGGAGATCAACCTCGGCATGACCGCCGACGTGGGCACGCTCCAGCGGCTGCCGAAGATCATCCCCGACGGCGTGGCCCGCGAGTGGGCCTACCGCGGCCACCGCGTGCCGGCCGCCCGGGCCGCAGAGGTGGGCCTGGTCAACGAGGTGTTCGACGACCAGGACGCCATGCTCGAGGGCGTGCTGGCCATCGCCGCCGAGATCGCCAGCAAGAGCCCGCTCGCCATCTGGGGCACCAAGGAGATGGCCACCTACACCCGGGACCACTCCGTCGCCGACAGCCTCAAGCACATGGCCGCATGGCAGTCGGGCATGTTCCAGCCGGCCGACATGATGGAGACCTTCGTCGCCAAGGGAGAGGGCCGCGAGCCGGCGTTCGACGACCTCCTCCCCCACGGCACCGGCCTCTGACCCGGAGCGGCGAGCGATGACGGTGCGGCGCCTCGACCACGTGCAGCTGGCGATGCCGGCCGGTGGCGAGGCCGACGCGGTCGCCTTCTACGAGGGCGTGCTCGGCATCCCCGAGGTGCCGAAGCCCCCGCACCTCGCCGTCCGCGGCGGGTGCTGGTTCGAGCGGGGTGCGCTCAAGGTCCACCTGGGCGTCGATGCCAATTTCCGGCCGGCCACGAAGGCGCACCCGGCGTTCGAGGTCGATGACGTCCGGCGGCTCGCCGCCGCGCTCGACCGCGCGGGGTACCGCGTCATCGACGACGAGCCCCTCGAGGGCTACGACCGGGTGTACGCCCTCGACCCCTTCGGCAACCGACTCGAGCTGCTCCAGCCGCTGGGGTGACGCGGCCGCGATCGGCGGACGTCAGCGCTGGGCGCGAGGCACCGCCTGCTGGTCGATCAGGTCCCCGAGAGCAGGGGCCAGCAGCTCGGCGCCGTCGACGGTGAGGTGCGTGGCGTCGCGGTACAGCCGCAGGTCGCCACGGCTCGTGCGGCAGGTGCCGTCGGGGCACAGGACGTCGTTGAACCCGATGGTCGCCGCGGCGTCCAGGCCGGCGGCCGCTCCCTCCTCGGCCTGCACGGCGGCCGCCTGCTCCCGCTGGACCCCCGCCAGCGATCGGGTGCCGCCGCAGCGGTCGAGCGAGATCTGGATCGCCGCGCAGGTCTCCGCCTTCCACCCGTCGCCGAGGGTGGCCCCGAACTGGGGCACGGTGTGGACGACCGCCGTGGGCACCCCGGCCTCGTCGAGCTCGACCAGCACCCGCCGCAGGCCGGCCTCGTAGGCCGCGGCCTTGGCTTCGGCCGTGCGGGCGACCGCGCCCGTCTCCGGGTCGACGAGGGCCTGGGTCGGGTCGTTGATCCACTCCGAGGACGACTGCGCGAGCACCACGAGCGAGGGCTGGCGGCGCACGAGCTCGTCGACCGAGTCGTTCACCGCCTCCCGGCACGCATCGCCGTCGAACGGGTTCAGCTCCGACCGCCGGATCACGTCCGCGAACGGACAGCCGGCCGAGGTGGCGACCGTGAGGTCGTACCCCGCGTCGTCGGACGCGGCCGCCATCGGCTCGGTGAGGTGGCCGGCGTTCGAGTCGCCGACCAGGTAGATGCCGCCCTTCGGGGCGTCGGCGAGCCACGTGCAGTCCTCGGCGGTGCGCTCGGCGAGCGGCTCGGGGGCGTCGCAGCCGCGCACGCGGTCCTCGTGCTCGCGGATCTCGTGGGCGAAGCGCCGCAGCGCGGTCGAGCGGAGCTGGGCGTCGCTCGCCGCCAGCACGCCGGCGAAGGCGGCGATCGGGACCAGCACGCACACGGCCAGGAGCGGCACGACGCGCCGGGTCGGGGCGGCGGGGGCGAACCGGATCGGGTTCTCGACGTAGCGGTACGAGAGCACCGTGGGCACGAGCGAGCCCAGCGCCGCCAGCACCAGCACGTCGCGGCGGCCGGGCCAGAGCACCGCGGCGAACACGATCAGCGGCCAGTGCCACAGGTACCAGCCGTAGGAGACGTCGCCGACCCACACGACCGGGCGCAGCGCCAGCAGCCGGGCCGGGCCCCGGTCCGTGGCCGTGCCAGCCGCGAGGAGCAGCGCGGTGCCCACCGCCGGGACCAGGGCGGCCCAACCCGGGAACGGCGTCGTGGCATCGAAGGTGGCGGCGCCGACCGCGATGGCCGCCGCGCCCACGACGCCGAGGGCGATGGCCGCCGGCTCGGGGATGCGGGCGAGCCGCCGGGCGGCGAACGCGAGCAGCACGCCCACCGCGAACTCCCAGGCCCGAGACGGCGCCATGTAGAAGGCGAACGACGTCCCGAGCCGCTCCGACGGGTGCAGGGTGGTCAGGACCGACAGAGCGAACGACACGGCGGTGAGCACCACGAGGACGGCGACGACGACGCGGCGGCGGACCGGGCTGGCCCCCCGTCGGCTGGCGAGCCACCACAGCCCGGCCAGCAGCGCCGGGAAGCCCAGGTAGAACTGCTCCTCGACCGACAGCGACCAGGTGTGGAGCAGGGCGTTGGTGGAGCTGGCGACGCCGAAGTACCCCGCCTTCGGGACGGACGCGAGCTGGACGTTGGCGACGAACAGCGAGGCGGCGATGCCCGTGCGGGCGGTGGAGCGCTGGGTGGTGAGCGGGCTGAGGAAGACCAGGCTGGCGACGGCGACGACCGTCGACATGAGCGCGAGGGCCGGGAGCAGGCGGCGCACCCGGCGCGCGTAGAACGCCCGGAACCCCAGCCCGTCGCCCCGGCCGAGCTCGCGCAGCAGCAGGCCGCCGACGACGAACCCCGAGATGACGAAGAACACGTCGACGCCGATGTACCCGCCGGCAGGCGGGATGCCGGCGTGGAAGGCCACCACGAGGGCGACGGCGACCGCGCGCAGGCCCTGGATGTCGCGACGCCGCGGCGGCCGCGCCCTCGCCTCTTCCGACCCCACGTCCCTGACACCCCTTCGAGCTCCGCCCTGCGGGGCCAACGTAGCCAGCCCGATCACCCACCCGGGTGAGACGAACGTCCAGGGTCCTCAGGTGGCGACGGCGGCCTCGATGAGGGCGGCGGTGGCGAGGAGCCGGCCCTCGTGGTGGTCGGGCGCGACGAGCTGGATGCTGGCGGGCATCAGCCCGCCCGACGGCACCGGGAGCGCCAGGGCCGGGTGGCCGGCGAGGTTGATCGCCGGACACGCCGGGTTGGGCGACGCCGCCCCGGCGGTGGCGCGGACGGGGTAGGCCGCCATCGTCGGCAGCACCAGGATGCCGACCGATCCGAAGACCTCGGCCAGCTCCATCCGCCACGGCTCCCGCTGCGCCCGGGCGTCGCCGAGCTCGCCCGGGCTGATCGCCTGGGCGAACGTGAACCGCTCGACGAGATCCGCGCCGAGCCGGTCGTGGTGGCGGCGCCAGAGCTCGTCGTTGACCATGAGCGCCTCGCCGAACAGCACGGCGATGGCGGCGGCGTGGGCGTCGTTCCAGCCGGGCAGCTCGACGTCGACCACCTCGATCCCCGCCTCGATCAGCGCCGAGTCGATGGCCGCGTCGATCGTCGGGTCCGTGTCGGGCAGCCGGAACCGACCGGCGGTGGTGGAGGCGGTGATGCCGGAGTCGGTGAGGCGGGGGTCCAGCAGGGTGGCGCCGGCCGCGAGGTCCGCGACGTCGCGGGCGAGGACCCCGACGGTGTCGAGCGACGGCGCCAGCGGACGCACGCCTTCCACGGGGACCAGGCCGAACGTGGTCTTGAGGCCGGTGATGCCGCAGTACGCGGCCGGGTTCCGGATCGACCCGGCGGTGTCGGTGCCGAACCCGATGTCGGCCTCGTGGTCGGCCACCGCGACCGCGGACCCGCTCGACGAGCCGCCCGGCACGCGGCGCGGGTCGAGCGGATTGCGGGGCGTGCCGTAGTGCGGGTTGATGCCGGTGGCCCCGAAGCACAGCTCGTGCAGGTTGGCCTTGCCCACGATGCGGGCCCCGGCGGCGCGGGCGACCTCGAGGCAGGGTGCGTCGGCCGCGGCCGGTTCGGCGTGCTCGGCGATCACGGGCGAACCCGCGGTGGTGATGACCCCGGCGACGTCGATGCAGTCCTTGACCGCGAGCCGCAGGCCGTCGGGCCGGGCGAGAGGGTCGAGGTCGGGGTCGAGCGGCGTGATCCAGGTGGCCGACGCCAGCGGCGCGGTCACGAGCCGCTCCAGCGGGGCGGGCGCTTCTCCAGGAAGGCGCTGATCCCCTCGGCTGCCTCGTCCATCTCGAGGTTGCAGGCCATGGTGTCGGACGCGTCGGCGTAGGCCTCGTCGAGCGGCAGCGACCGGAGCCGCCAGAACGCGGCCTTGCCGAGGGCCACCGTGGCGGGCGGCTTGGACGCCACGAGCTCGGCCAGGGCATCGACCTCGGCGTCGAGGTCGTCATCGGCGACGACCCGGTTCACCAGGCCGATGCGGTGGGCCTCGTCGGCGCCGATGAGCTCGGCGGTGAGCAGCAGCTCCATGGCCGCCTTCGGCGCGACGTTGCGGGTGAGGGCCACCATCGGCGTGGTGCAGAACAAGCCGATGTCGACGCCCGGCGTGGCGAACCGGGCCGATGCGCCGGCGACGGCGAGGTCGCACGTCGCCACCAACTGGCACCCGGCGGCGGTGGCGACGCCGTGGACCTTGGCGATGACCGGCTGACGGAGCCGGGTGAGGGCGACCATCACCTCCGAGCAGCGGGCGAACAGCGTGCGGCGGTAGGCCTCCTCGGGGTGGGCCACGATCTCCCGGAGGTCGTGCCCGGCGCTGAACGCGGGGCCCTCCCCCGCCAGCACGACGACGTGGACCGAGCCGTCGGCGTCGATGGCGGCGAGGTGGGCGGCGAGCTCGTCGAGCACGGCCAGCGACAGCGCGTTGCGGGCGGCGGGCCGCGCCAGCGTCAGCGTGGCGATCGAGCCGCGGTCCGAGCGGCGCACCAGCTCGGCGTCGTCGCTCATCGCAGGATCCGGTCGGAGGGCACGGTCCGACGGTACCGGCGACAGCGCCCCCTCGGGGACGCCGCGCTCAGGCCGGTCCGTCGCCCAGGCCGACCACGGCGACGAGGAGCTGGGTGGCGGCGGCCAGGACCGGGCCGGCCATCGGGTCGTTGCCGAGCACGTCGTCGGGGCCCTGGCCGAAGCGGGGACCGCCACGGGTGAGCATCGTGAGGCGCATCGACCCCACCGGCAGCTCGGGCAGCTGGGGTTCGGTCCACGGTCCGATCTGGTCCGCCAGCACCTGACCCGCGGCGAGCACCGCGGCCGCCTCGACCGCCACCTCGGGTGGCACCGCGTCGAGGATCGTGGCCCCGCCGGCGTGGTTGAGGTAGCGCACCGAGCCGTCGGCGTAGGCGGCGAGGACGTCGTGCGCATCGCCGACCGTGACCTCGACCACCACGCCCAGGACCTGGCCCGCGATCGACTCGTCGGGGTGCACGTTCACCGAGCGGAGGAACTGCCAGGCCTGGAGCACGTGGCGGGACTCGCCCCCGGTCAGGTCGACGACCATCGCGACCTGCGACCACTCCCGGATCGCCAGGTCCTGGTCGCCGGCTGCCAGGTGGCGGCGGGCCCGGACGAACCCGTCCCACGGCTCACCGGACGGCTCGTCGCCTTCGGGCCAGCGATCGAGCGGCACCAGGCCGAACAGCGTCGACCGGAGGCGCTCGTCGGGGCCGCTCACGAGGTGGCGCCCGGCGCGGCGATGCCCGGGTCCGCGAGGTGGTGGGACAGGTCGCCCACCAGGTCGACGAAGAACCGCCGCTCGGCGAAGTACCACCCGCCGGCGCCCTTGGCGAAGCGGTCGTGGTAGCGGCCGGTGATGATCGGCTGGAGCGGGAAGCCCTCGACCGCCTGGAGCACGAGGTACGACGACCGCACCAGTACGACGCCGTCGTCGTCGGGCTCGTCGATCACCAGGTTGGTGACGAGGTGCTTGGTCGCGAGCGCATCGTCGTGGCGCTGCGTGCCCCGGGCGAAGAAGGCGGCGATCTCGTCGGGCCCCCGGGCGAACGGCTCGCCGTCGCCGGCCGCGAGCGACGCCTCGACGAAGAGGGCGCCGATGCCCTCGAAGTCGCCCGCGTCCATCAGGTCGCAGTAGCGGCCGATCAGGTTCCGGATCCGGTCGGCATCGGTGAGCATCCCGCCGCTCCGGTCAGCCCAGCCCGAAGCCGGACTCGGAGATGGCCCGCAGGAGGCTGTCGGACTGGAGGCTCGGGAGCACCGAACCGCCGTCGACGACGATCGTCTGCCCGGTCACGTACGACGCCGCGTCGCTCGACAAGAAGGCGATGACCTCGGCGACCTCCTCGGCGCCGCCGACACGACCGGCCGGCGTGCCCGACTCGGCCGCGGTCCGCCACTCGTCGTTCTGCACGACGATGTCGGTCAGGGGCGTGTGGATCATCCCGGGGGCGACGGCGTTCACCCGGACGGCCGGCGCCAGCTCCAGCGCCGCGCTCTGCGTGAGGTTGAGGACGCCCGCCTTGGCGGCGGAGTACGGCCCCTCGCCCCGGGTGGGGCGCACGCCGGTGAGCGAGGCGTTGTTCACGATCGACCCGCGACCGGCCTCGAGCATGATCGGGCCGGCGGCCCGGATCCCGTGGAAGGTGCCGGTCAGGTTGACCCCGATGAGCAGCGCCCACTCCTTGTCGGTGTAGCTGAGGAGGGGCTTGGCCGTGCCGAGCCCGGCGTTGTTCACCAGATCGGTGAGGCCGCCCATGGCCGAGGCGGCGTCGAGCACGGCGGCGTTCACGCCGTCGGCGTCGCGCACGTCGCAGGCGACCGAGCGCCCGCCGACCTCGGCCGCGACCCGGGCGGCGGCATCGCCGTCGCGGTCGAGCACGGTGACCGCGGCGCCCTCGGCGGCGAAGAGGCGGCAGACGGCCTCGCCGATGCCGGACCCGCCGCCGGTGACCAGGGCCTGGCGCCCCTCGAACCGGCCGCTCACGGCTGCGCCGCCGGCGGGTCGGCCGAGTCGATCATCACGACCTGGCCCTCGGTGAAGACGACCTTGATCGACGAGGGGTCGAGGAAGTTGGCCTCGTCCTCGCGCATCAGGTCGCCAGCCGGCCCCGAGAGCATCGCCAAGAACGCATCCCACGAGGCGAACTCCTGGACGGCGACGCCGTCCCAGCCCGACTGGTCCTGGGGCGCCGCCGGGTGCTGGACGTAGCTGAGCGTCTGGCCCCCGAGCTCGGGCGTGTCCCGGATCATCGGTCCGTGCTGCGTGTGCCAGTACTGGAGGAAGTCCTCGCGGGACATCCCCTCCTTGCGCTTCACGAACGCGAACAGCTTCATCCGATGATCCCTTCGTCGGTGGAGGCGACGCCGTCGTCGCCCACGTGGTTCGTCCAGCGGCTGCCGTCGAACCAGCGGTACTGGTGGCGGCCCACCGGATCGGGGTGCCACCCCGCCGGGGCCACCGGGGCCGGACG
>DATMGQ010000028.1:0-18377 GCA_035555395.1 Acidimicrobiales bacterium | reverse complement strand
CATCACCGCCTCGCCGTTCATCGCCCTCATCCCGGCGATGGCCGAGGTGCGCTTCGACGGCACGTCCGCGCTCACGTCGTGGTTCACCACGGCGCAGGGGGTCGGTGCCGTCATGGGTGCGTTCGGCCTGCCGGTCCTCGCGGCTCGGTTCGGCCGGTACCGGACGCTGCTGGTCAGCTTCGTGCTGCTGCCGGTCGCGCTCGTGCTCTACGGCGCCTCGCCCGGCCCCGTGTACGCCACCCTCGCCCTGGTGGGCGTGGGCGCCACCTACATGGCCGTGTTCTCCGGGATCGGCACCGTCGCCCAGCTCCGAGCCCCGACGGATCTGCGGGCGCGGGTGCTGAGCTTCTACTTCCTCGCCCTCGGCGTGATCTACCCGCTCGGCACGCTCATCCAGGGCCCCATCGCGGACCGCATCGGGCTCGGTCCCATGACTGCGCTCTCGGGCGTGCTGCTGCTCGCGCTCGTCGCCCTGATCCGGACGGTCCGGCCCGAGCGCATCGCCGCCCTCGACGACCCCGCCCCGGACGTGTCCGTGGCCCCCGCCCCCGAAGCCGCCTGACCGGTTCGGCCTCGTCGGCTCGGTCAGCGCGAGGTGGTGAAGTCGACCTCGGCGGCCTCGACGGTGCCTGCGGTGCGGCCGGGTGCGGTCTGGAAGTTCCAGTAGAGGTTGGTGTGGGCGATGACCTGGTCCGGTGCCGGGGCGCCGTACTCGGTGAGGTCCTCGGTGGTGTGGGCGTCGCTGACGAGCACCGTGTCGTAGCCGCGGACGAACGCGCCGTGGAGGGTCGATCGGATGCACGCGTCGGTCTGGGCGCCGGTGATGAAGACCCGTCCGACGCCGCGCTCGGCGAGCGTCCCCTCGAGCACCGTGTCCTCGAACGCATCGCCGTAGCGCTTGTGGACGACCACCTCCGCGTCGCCGGGGTCCAGCTCGGGGACGATCCGCCAGTCCTCGCTCTCGAACGCCAGCTGCTCGTCGGCGTGCTGCACCCACACGACGGGCGCGCCCTCGTGGCGCGCCTGGTCGACGAGGCGGCTGATGCGGGCCACGACCTCGCGCCGGTCGTGGGTGCCGGCCACGACGCCGTTCTGGACGTCGATGACGAGCAGGGCGGTGTTGGGCCGGTTGTCGAGGGTGGTCATGGCGTCCTCCTGCGGCGGTGCTCGCCGCCACCGTACGCACCGGGGGTGACGGCCGCCCGGGGTGCTGGCGGTGGCGGACGAAGGGTTCACCGAACGGTCAGCGCCCGCTCGGCTGCCGGCCACGTGGACGACGGACCGGTGGTGTCGACTGGCGGTCGTGGAGGCCTCGGGGACCGGCGAGCATGCGCCGGCGAACCGGTACCCCGGCCTCCCAGGGACCGGCCTCGCCGCGGCGCCCCACGGGAGGACCCGCACGTGCGACTGCTGGTGACCAACGACGACGGCATCGAGTCCGAGGGCATCCAGGTGCTGGCCCGGCACCTCGATGCGGCCGGCCACGACGTGGTGGTCGTCGCCCCGGACCGGAACTACAGCGGCAGCGGCGCGGCCCTCGGCGACCCTCCGTCCCGACGTCGGCCTGGCGGTCGAGCGGGTCGCGGTCGACGGGCTCGCCGACGGCGAGTGCTGGGCGCTCGACGGCCCGCCCGCGCTGACCGTCGTGGCGGCGCTGCTGGGCGCCTTCGGGCCGCCGCCGGACCTCGTCGTGTCCGGCATCAACGCCGGGCTCAACACGGGGCGGTCGATCCTCCACTCGGGGACCGTCGGCGCGGCGCTGACCGGTCAGAACTTCGGGCTGTCCGGCCTGGCGGTCAGCATCGACAGCGGCGACGCCTGGCACTGGGACACGGCGGCGATCATCGCCACGAGCCTCATCGGGCAGGTGGCCGACGGCCCGCCCCGGTCGGTGCTCAACCTGAACGTGCCGGCCAGGCGGCTCGCCGAGGTCGAGGGCATCCGGTGGGCGCGCCTCGCCCCGTTCGGCGCCGTCCGCGCCGCGATCGCCACCCGCACCGACGACGAGGTGCAGTTCGAGCTGACCGCGGGCCACGACCCCGATCCCGACACCGACCAGGGCACCGTCGAGGCCGGCTGGGCGGCCGTGACGACCCTGGTCGGTGTCGCCGAGGCGTGGCCGGCCGGTCGGGACGACGGCCCGGAGGTCGGCGAGGTCGATCTCGGGATCGCACCGGGCGCCCCGCTGCACCCCGTGCACCGGATCCCGGACGCGTCGGACCACCGCGCCCTGCGGCGCCCCGTCGCCAGCGTCTGAGCCGGTCGGCCGTGCCGCGCTCGGGGCGCGCCGGGGGTTGTCGACCGCGGCCGTGGCCGCGAAGCTCGCGGCCATGGCGTCGCCGCTGCACGTGTCGTGCTCCCGCACCTACCCGGTCCCGGCCGATCAGGCCTACGCCCTGACCATCGGCTGGCCGCTCGAGGAGCTGTTCGACCGGCGGTTCGGCCCCATCCCGCCGATCGCCCGCACCGACCAGGACGGCGAGTGGGGGACCGTCGGCCAGGTCCGCACCATCCACCTGGGCGACGGCGGATCGATGCAGGAGCGGTTGACCGTGGCCGACCGGCCCGAGCGGTTCGGGTACGAGATCACCGGGATCTCCGGGCCGATGAAGCCGCTGGCCGAGCGGATCGAGGGCACGTGGGCGTTCGAGCCGGTGGGCACCGGCTGCCGCATCACGTGGTCGTGGACGATCCACGCCAAGTCCTCGGCGTCGGCGCTCGCGCTCCCGGCCTTCGGGAAGATCTGGAAGGGCTACGCCCGCCGGGCCCTCGACCACCTCGAGGACCTCCTCCTCAGCCGCATCGACGGCGCCGGCCGCGACTGACGGGGCACCCGAGGGCCGCCCGCAGCTCAGGCGGGGAGCGGCTCGTCCGGCGCGGTGCCCGTCTCCAGGAGGGTCTTCAGCGCGGCGAGCACGATCGGCCAGCCGTTGCTCACCTTCGAGAGCACGAGGCTGTCGGGGATGGTCGTCGCGTGGGTGACGGTGAGCTTCACGAACGGGTCGCCGGCCTCGATGTCGAAGGTCGCGGTCGACCGCGGCTCCTGGTTCCAGCGGGCGAGGTCCTCCTCGGAGAAGCCGATGTGGTCGGCGAGCTCGGGCACGAACGAGTGCCACGTGTACGAGAGGTGCGTGTAGGGGTCGGCGGCGAGGACGACCTGCTCGGGGTCGTCGAGCACGACGCCGCTGTGGGTCCACACCATGGTCGAGCCCGCCTTCCAGTCGGTGGCGAACTCCATGTCCCAGTAGCGCCTCGTGAACGCGGGGTCGGTGAGCCCGGCCCAGAGCTGTTCGGGCGTGGTGCGGATGTAGGTGGTGTAGACGAACGACGGCTTCGACATCGGGGGTGCCTCCAGGGCGGTCTTCAGGTCGGCCAGGGCTTCGACCCGGCCACGGTCGTAGTGGCTGATCCACCGCTCGCCGATCTCGTTGATCGGGGCGGCGTTCAGGTAGTGGAGCTTCTCCCTGCCGTGGCGGACGGTCGTGATGAGCCCGGCGGCCTCGAGGATCGCGAGGTGCTTGCTCACCGATTGGCGGGCCATGCCCAGCCCGTCGCCGAGCTCGCGCAGGTTCTGGCCCTGCTTGGCCTGCAACCGGTCGAGCAGCTTGCGGCGGCTCGGGTCCGCGAGGGCGCGGAACACGTCGTCCATGGCAGGGAGCATGCCGCGTCGGCGGTCGCTCAGCGGTCCCAGCTGCTGATCACGACCTCATCGGGGTAGACGTTCGAGCGCCCGCCCTCGAGCAGGGCCTTGAGCCCGACGAGGAACGTCGCCCACTTGGTGCTGCAGTGACCGATGAACGGCACGGCCTCGCGCCACCCCTCGTTGGCGAGCTCGACGACGGTCTCGCCCTCCTGCTGGGACAGCGTCCACGTGAAGGTGGTGTCGATCCACTCCTCCGGGCCGGCGATGCCCCGCCAGACGATGCGGTCGTCTGCCACCTCGAGCACCTCGAAGCCGGCGGAGCGCTCGGGGCTCCCGAACGTGAAGGTCAGCTTGCCGCCGACGCCGGGATCGCCGGTGGTGTCGGTGGTCCACCACGAGGCGAGCCCCTCGATGGTGCTGAAGGCGCGGTGCACCTGGTCCTGCGGGACCTCGATCCCGATGCGCTGGTAGAGGGCGACGGTCATGGCGGTTCTCCTGGGTTCGGTGGCTGCGGTCAACAGGCAGCCGATCGGCTGCCTGTAAAGATGCGCAGCCAAATGGCTGCCTGTCAACCCTTGGGTCAAGCCACCTGGCCGACGTCGGTGTGCGAATCGATGCTCTGCCTCGTTTCCCACACCGACGTCGGGGCGGTGGGGGCGGGGGTCAGCGCAGGAGCCAGGCCGCCGCGGCGGGGTCGGCGTCCGCTCGGACGCGCGCCTCGATCGCGTCTCGGGCGGCCGGGGCGATGCGGTCGCCGCCGCGGTCCGAGGTGGCCGCGCGGAAGAAGGCCTCCCGGCTGCGGAGGACGCCGAGGCGATCGGGCGCGAGGTCGACGGCACGGGCCTGCATCGAGCCGAACGTCGCCGCCTCGACGAGGGCGGGCCAGGCCGGCTCGGGGACGTCGATGCCGAGGTGGCGGGTGAGCCGGCGCATCTCGCCGTCGAGGTCCGCGGTGAGGTCGTCGTAGTGGACGAGCACGACGTCGACCTCGCCATCGTCCTGACGGTGCCAGGCGTCGTCGACGTGGTGGACGAGGCCGGGCAACGAGTCGAGCACCTCGTCGGGACCGACGCCGGGACCGGTCCACCACGCGAGCCACTCGTCGAAGGACCCGACCGGCGGGTGCGATCCCCGGCCGGTCAGCTCCTCGAAGCGGTCCCGGTCGATGTTGTGCCCGTGGGCGAAGAGCGACTCGGCCACGTCGAGCGGGTGGCGCCCGGCGACGAGGTAAGTCACCTCGGGCGAGAGCGGCAGCCCCGCGAGCGGCGTGTGGGTCTTGATGAACCGCCGGTGCTCCTGGCGGGCCAGCCGGTCCCGCACGTCCTCGATCGGCTCGACCTCCCAGTCGAGCCAGGGCGACAGCTCGGCCAGCGGCGCCGGCAGATCCGGGTCCTGGAACACGAGCAGCGCGCAGATCATCTGCAGCCACGTCGTCCCGCACTTCGAGCGCGTGCTGATGACGATGTCGCCGGGCCGGTGCTCGAACCCGACCCACCGCCCGTTCGCCTCTTCGGCGTACCTCCGCACCCCGCCGACCGTACCCAAGCCCGTCATCTCGCTGCCGCGGCCTGGCCGCACGGGGTTTCGCCGGAGGGTGCGGGCGGGCACCCTGCAACGGACGGTCGACTCGTAGGAGGAGCGCAGCGCATGCCCGACACCGGATCCGAGATCGCCGCGGTGGTGTTCGGCGCCGCCGACCCGCAGGCGCTGGCCCGCTTCTGGGCCCGGGCCCTCGGATGGGAGGTCGGCGAGGCCGACCGCGGGCGGGTGCCGCTGGTCCCCACCGACGGCACCCGCTTCACCGTCCGCTTCGACCCCGTGGTGCTGGACCAGACGAGCCGCCATCGCCTCCACCTGGACCTCACCACGTCGTCCGATGGCGACCAGCAGCGCACCGCCGACGAGCTCGTCGCCCTCGGCGGCCGCTACGCCGACTACGACCTCGGTCCCGACGAGGGCCACCTCGTGCTGGTGGACCCCGAGGAGAACGAGCTCTGCCTCATCGAGCCGGAGAACCGGTTCCTCGCCGGCTGTCCGCGCCTCGGCGCCGTGAACGGCGACGGCACCCGTGCGACGGGCGTCTTCTGGAGCGGGGCCCTCGGGTGGCCGCTCATCTGGGACCAGGACGACGAGACCGCGGTCCGCCACCCCGACGGCACCGGCCCCATCCTCAGCTGGGGCGGCGCGCCCCTCAACGACAAGGACGGCACCAACCGCCTCCACCTCGAGCTGCGCCCGACCGGCGACCCGGAGCGGGAGCGCGCTCGCCTCGTATCGCTCGGCGCCACCGAGCGGGACGGGGCGGACCCCGGCGTGGTCCTCCTCCGGGACCCCGACGGCAACGAGCTGGCCCTCCGCCGCTGAGCACCCGACCCGCGCCAGGCGGACGAGCACACGGGTATCGTCCGATCCGCGCCGGGAGCGGCTCCCGGCGGTGTGGAAGGGGATGTGCGGATGGCGTACGAAGTGGACTTCAAGGACGTCTCGACGGTCGGCCTCGAGTCGTCGCCGGTGGCCGAGGCCCTCGCCGGGCTGCGGGCGAACGAGGCCCGCTACTTCTCCAACAAGTACAAGCACACGTTCGTCACCGAGCCGGCCTCGAAGGCCAAGAAGACGGTGGCCTACGTCGCCAAGATCCTGAAGGACGAGCGCGACTTCGCCATCGCCTCGAAGCCGCTCGAGGCCTGCGAGTTCGAGGTCGAGGGCATCCGCTGGGCCTACGTCTTCTACGAGAGCGGCCTGGCGATCAACGTGCTGTACACGATCGCCGACGGCGGGAAGCGGGCCGTCGGCTTCAAGCTCTCCGACGGCATGGAGGTCCCCGACGAGCTGGCCGAGCGGTTCAAGTTCGCCCGCCAGAAGTCCAAGCTCGCCGGCACCATCCGCGGCAGCTTCTTCGTCATCAAGGGCGAGTACTGACCCTGCCCGAAGGGCGCTCCCGAACCCGGGTCGGTCAGTCGCCGGGGGCGTACGCCTGCCCGCAGGGGAGCGGCGGGAGGTCGTAGGTGCGGGAGTTGTCCTCGACGTCGTAGTACCCCTGGAGGAGGCAGCCGACGTCTCGGGACTGGCGATCGGCCTGGTCCGCCCGGAACTCCGACGTCTCCTGCCAGATCTGGTTGGTCTCGTCGAGCAGCTGCTTCGAGCGCTCGGAGCGCTGGGCGATCGCCCCGCTCGGGTCCCACGCCCGCCACGCCTCCAGGAGGCCGGCGCCGACCGACCCGTCGCTGCCCGCGGGGACGCTGATGTTCGTGAAGTACCAGTTCCACTGGAACCCGCCGTACTTGGCCGGGTCATCGGTCGCCACGATCGCGACCCCCGTCCACGGCGTGCCGTTCCAGTCGTACGTGTAGGCGTACATGCCCGAGGACGTGTAGCCGTCGATCACGCCCTCGGCGCCGGTCGACGTGATCTGCACGTCGCTCACCCCCTGGACGAGCTGCGGGAGCAACACCCCGAGCGACGAGGCGGCGTCGGCGTACGGCGCGGAGATGCCGCCGGCGCCCGGGAACGTGTTCTCCGGGGTGATGACCTGGACCGTGACGCCGAACACGAAGGTGCCGACGTCGCTCGAGCCCTCGATGGTCCCGCCGTTGCTCGAGATCGTCCACGACGGGTCGGCGGGGACCAGGCCCTTGGCCCCGCCGTCGGGCGCGGTGAACGGCGCCAGCTCGATCGGGCCGGCCGTGGCGGCCGGCGGGGTGAGGGTCACGGCGCCGGTGGCGCTGTCCGCGGCGGCGGCGACGTCGGCCAGCTCCAAGTCGCCGCCGTCGGGGACGTGCCCGGTGGTGACGGCGATGGCCCCGTCGTCCTGGCGGATCACGAGGAGCTCGCGCGCCCCGTCCCGGGTGACCTCCGCCGTGGCCGACGAACCGTCGGCGTCCTGGTCGGCAACGTCGCCGCCCAGCTGGTCGAGGAGCGCCTGCAGGAACTCCTCGGGTGCGGCGTCGGTGGCCGTCCGGGAGTAGCTGATCGAGCGGTCGCCGTCGGACATCACGTACACGCCGTCGCGCTCCTCGATCGTGAAGCCCGTCGGGACCTCGATGGAGAAGTCGCCGGAGGTGAGGCGCTCGGTCGTCGGGTCGGGGGGTTCGGGCGCGTCGGTCCCCTCGGTGGTGGTCGAGCCGGCGTCCTTCCCGGCGGGCTTCGTGGTGGTCGCCGCCTCCTGGCTCCCGGCCGTGCTGCAGCTGGCGCACGCCGCGCAGCAGAGGGCGATGGCGAGGGCGCGGATCGACCACCGGGGCCGGCCTCCGGTGCCTCCAGGTGAGCGGCCCCGTCGGGAGGCGGGGGCGAGCGGTCGGGTTCGGGCCATGGGTGTGGCTCCATCCGTGCGTCGAAGCGGCGGCCGGGAGCGCGGCACCCGATCCGACGGATCGGCGGTCGCACCGGCGCTCCGCCCGTCCACTCCACCAAGACCCCCGCGAACAGAGCGCGAACGACGAGTCGCTGCGGCGTCGGGTGGGCGCAGGCTTCGACCCCCGCGCGCCGCCGAGAGCACCCCCAACGGGATTCGAACCCGTGTTACCTGCGTGAAAGGCAGGCGTCCTAGGCCGCTGGACGATGGGGGCCTGTCCCGATCCGGGGACCTCGGCACGGTAGCAGCACCCCTCCGTCCGGCCCCAAGGGTCTCAGCGAACGCACAGCCGCCCTTCACCCGCCCTTTCGTTGCCACCGCCTAGGTTTGCGCCCGTGTCGGACGGGTCCCTCCCCCTCGCCGCCCTCGCGCGGCCGTCGTCTTCGGACCTCAACCGCGCGTGCGCTCGTGCCGACCATGGTGGGATGCGGATGCGTGCGGGAGGGCCCGCGTGACCGGCGAGCAGGTCCCCTGGCCGCCCCCGCCGCGCGAGCCGGGCCCGTGGGACGGCGGCCCGCCGGTCTCGCCCCCCGGCAACACGCCGCTCCCGCCGCTGCCGGGCGCCGGCGGCGTCGTCCACGGCGCGCCCGCGCAGCCGAACCCGTGGGCCAACCCCAGCGGGTCGACGGAGTCGCTCACCGGACCCAACACCGTCCCCTCGGCGCCGTTCCCCGGGCAGGCGGGCGGACCGCCGCGCTCGGACCCGTTCCCCGGCCTGCCCTCCGGACCCGCTCGGGTCGACCGGGCGCCGGCGTGGGTGCTGGTGCTGTCGGCCATCGTCGTGGTCGCGGTCGTCGCCGGCGCCGCGTTCGTGCTCATCAAGGGCGGTCGCCAGTACCCGTCCGCGTGGGACGACAAGTCCGCGCCGATCGCCGAGTGGGTCAGCCGGACCCGCGAGCTCGAGTTCGACCACCCGGTGAAGGTCAACCTCCTCACGCCCGAGGAGTACAAGGCCCGCGCCACCGAGGGCGGTGACGACGACTCGGTCGAGTCGGAGCAGTTCTACGCCGACCAGGTCGCCCAGCTGCGAGCCCTCGGCTTCGTCACCGGCGACGTCGATCTGGCCAAGGCCAACGACACCCTGAGCGACTCGGGCACCCTGGCGTTCTACGACCCCGACACCGAGCAGGTGTACGTCCGCGGCACCGAGCTCACGCCCGGCATCCGCGTCACCCTCGCCCACGAGCTCACCCACGTCCTCCAGGACCAGAACTTCGACCTCGAGCGCTTCGACGACCTCCCGTCGGGCCAGGCCACGGTCCTCCGGGCGCTCGCCGAGGGCGACGCAACCAAGGTGGAGGACATCTACGTCGAGAAGAAGCTCAGCGCCGACGAGAAGAAGGCGTACGAGAAGGAGACGACGGCCAGCAGCGACGACGCCACCGAGGAGCTCGAGGGCTCCGTGCCGCCGATCCTCACCACGGTGTTCGCGTCGCCGTACATCCTCGGCCCCCGCTTCGTGGACTACCTGTTCGTGAAGGACGGCTGGACGGCCATCAACGAGGCCCTCCAGGAGCCGCCCACCGAAGAGGCCATGTTCGACCCGATCACGTACCAGACCGATGCCGGCGCCCAGAAGACCGTCGAGATCGAGGCCCCGTCGGGTGCCGAGGTGATCGAGAGCGACGAGTTCGGCCCCACCACCTGGTACCTGCTGCTGGCCTCCCGCCTCGACCAGAAGGAGGCGCTCGCCGCCGTCGACGGGTGGGGCGGCGACCAGTACGTCGTCTACCGAGAAGACGACCAGGTGTGCATGGACGCCACCATCGAGGGCGACACGCCCGAGGACGAGGCCCAACTGGCCGACGCGCTGGGGAAGTGGGCGGCCAAGTCGCCCAAGGGCACGGCGTCGGTCACCACCGAGGACGAGGCCGTGCAGTTCCACAGCTGCGACCCGGGCAAGGACGCCAAGGCCGTCGGCGACGAGGTCACCCCCGAGATCCTCGGCCTGCCGGTCACCCGCACCGACGTCTTCTCCGACGCCATCGACAACGACGCCACCCCGAAGCAGGCCGCCTGCTACGCCAACGGCATCATCGACGCCTTCACGCTCGACCAGATCTCGGGGACCTACCCCGGCACCGCCGAGGGCAAGGCGGTCCTCCGGCAGGTCCAGAACACCTGCTTCGGCTGATCGCCGCGCCGGCAGCGGGCGGGCGGTTCAACCGATGCTGCCGCTCAGCGCCTCGACCACGTCGTGCTGGATCTGGGTCGTGAAGTCGTAGACGACCCAGAGCGAGCGGTCCTCCGGGTCGGCGGCCGCGCGCAGCGACGGCCCGTGGTCGTCCTCGGTGATGTCGAGCCGGGTGCCCACCACGAGGCGCACCCCGTTGAGGGACTGGACCCACGCCCAGAGCTCGTCCTCGGTGAGGCGGTCCCGCCCGAGCGACTCGATGACCGCGTCGATCGAGCGGCGCTGGGAGTCCCGCAGCTCCTCGCCGGCCAGCAGCTGGTACGCGGCGTCGGCGTCCTGGTCGTCCAGGTACGCGGGCGGGTGCAGGCGGGTGAGGTTCGGGTGGTCGGGCTGGCTCTCGAGCAGCTCGCGGAGCTGGCCCAGCAGCGACACGAGCACGTCCCGGCGGTCGGCGTCGAGCGTCAGGTCGAAGTCGCCGTCGGCGCGGCGCTTCACGGTGGGGGTCCGGCGGAAGAAGGCCACGGTCCGCTACTCGTCGTGCTGCATGGTGGCCCACAGCCCGTGCTCGTGGAGGCGGAAGACGTCGATCTCCGCCTTCTCCCGAGCACCGGACGAGACCACGGCCCGGCCGAGGTTGTGGACGTCGAGCATCAGCTTCTCGGCCTTCTCCTTGGAGTAGCCGAACAGCTTCTGGAACACGAGCGTCACGTACTCCATCGTGTTGATGGGGTCGTTCCACACCAGCACGATCCACGGCTGGTCGGTGTCGAGCCCCAGGTCGTCCTCAGGGGACGAGATCTCCGTCGGGGAGATGATCGGTGCGCTCGATGCCACCCGTCGATTGTGCCGCGCCGGGACCCTCCGACTCCAGAGGTGCCCACATCCGCTGCAGCGTGAACAGGACCGCGACCCACACGAGCGACGCCCCGAGGATGTGGAGGGCGACCAAGCCGGGCGGCACGCCGGTGAAGTACTGGGTGTAGCCGATGGCCCCCTGGAGGATCAGCGCGGTGAGCAGCCACGACGCGGTGGCGGCGAGCTTCCCGGCCGGCTGGTGGCGGCGGATCTGCACGAGGACCCAGATGGTGGCGCCGAGGAACACGATCATGGTCACGCCGTGGATGCGGGCGGCATCGTGCACGGCGATGGGGAGGCGGCGGACCTCCTTGGCGGCATCGAGCTGCTGGGCCGACGACGCCCCCTCCTCGGCCTCGTTGTGCCCGCTGTGGGGGCCGGAGCCGGTGACGAGGGTGCCCGTCATCATCACGAGGATCGCCAACCCGACGAGCGCCTTGCCCCAGCGCAGCAGCGACGGGGTGACGATCGGCCGCTGCGGGACGTCGTCGGGCAGCCCGGCACGGTGGGTGAGGACGGCGGCGTCGGCCACGAGGATCATCGACACCACGAAGTGGCCCTGCACCAGCCACGGGTTGAGGTGGGTGAGCACGACCAGCCCGCCGAGCACGATCTGGCCGACGACGCCGCCGACGAGGCCCCACGACAGCCACACCAGGTCCTGGCGGCGGGGCGCCCGCCGGAGCGAGCCGAGCACGGCCAACACGACCGCCACCGACACGAGGCCGGTGATCATTCGGTTGTAGAACTCGATCTGCGCGTGCAGGTCCGACGACGGGGTGAACGTCTCCTCGGTGCAGCGCGGCCAGTCGGTGCAGCCGAGGCCCGAACCGGTGAGCCGCACGCCCGCGCCGGTGATGACGATGGCCACCAGCAGCACCAGGGCGATCATGGTGATCTTCCGGTAGGCCGCCGGCGAGACCGGTTGGCGGAGGCGGGCGAGCACGCAGCCAGGGTACGGGCGGGCCCGGTGGCGCAGCCAAGCCGCAGGTCGGAGGGGCGCGCACGGGTGCCAGCCAGCGGACTCGTCTGCGCAGCGCGCCGAGACCTAGGGTCGAGACCGTGTTGAAGCCGGCCCCGTCACCACTGCGAGCCCGACTCGCCGGGTACGTCGCGCTAACCAAGCCGCGGATCATCGAGCTCCTGCTCATCACCACGGTCCCCACGATGGTGGTCGCGAACCAGGGCATCCCCTCGGGCTGGCTCATCTTGAACACGATCATCGGCGGCGCCTTCGCCGCCGGCGGCGCCAACGCGATCAACATGTACGTCGACCGCGACATCGACGCCCTCATGGAGCGGACCAAGAACCGTCCGCTGGTCACGGGCCTGATCAAGCCCCGCAACGGCCTGATCTTCGCCATCGGCCTCGAGGTCGTGGCGTTCGTCTGGCTCACCTACTGGGTGAACCTGCTCACCGCCGCCCTGGGCGTCGCCGCCTGCCTCTTCTACGTCTTCGTGTACACGCTGTGGCTGAAGCGCACGTCCAAGAGCAACATCGTCATCGGCGGTGCGGCGGGGGCGGTGCCGGTGCTGATCGGGTGGACCTCGGTCACCAACAGCCTGAGCTGGGCCCCGATCGTGCTGTTCGCGGTGATGTTCTACTGGACGCCGCCCCACTTCTGGGCGCTCGCCATCAAGTACAAGGACGACTACGCGGCCGCCGACGTGCCGATGCTCCCCTCGGTGGTGAGCATCCACAAGACCGCCGTCCGCATCCTCCTCTACACCCTGCTGCTCTGGGGCCTGACGCTCGTCTTCGGCCCGGTGGCGGACATGGGGGCGCTCTACATGGTCTCGGCCATCGTGCTGGGCGGGGCCTTCACCTGGTTCGCCGTGAAGCTGATCCAGGAGCCCACCGCCAAGCGGGCCATGAAGGTCTTCACGTACTCGATCACCTACATCACCCTGCTGTTCGGGGCGATGGCGGTCGACGTGCTGGTCAGGAACGCACGGTGAGCACCGTTGCGCTCGCTGACACCACCCGCGGCTTTTCCTGGCCGCAAGGGTCACTGTGTAGTGTCCCGACCCGTACCGGATTGAACCCCCACGAGACGTCGCGCGGCCCTGCTCACGGCCTGCGACGGTGAGGTCAGAACACCCATGGCTGTAACCGAGACCCCTCCCGAGACCGTCGACGCGGCCTCTGCGACGGATGCCTCGCCCACCCCTTCGCAGCCCACTGGGCTGGCCGCGGTCCTGGGATCCGGCGACCACAAGGTGATCGGGCGCCTCTACATCGTCACATCGCTCATCCTCGGGCTGGTCGTCGTCGGCCTCGGCGAGGCCTTCGCGATCGAGGGCCTGAAGCCCGAGACGCTGCAGATCTTCAGCAACGACTCGGTGTTCCAGCTGTTCACGCTGGCCCGCGTCGGCACCATCTTCCTGCTGGCCCTGCCGCTGGTCATCGGCATCTCGCTGGTGGTCGTACCCCTGCAGGTCGGCTCCCACACCGTGGCCTTCCCCCGGGCGGCTGCGGCCTCCTACTGGGGCTGGCTCCTCGGCTCGGGGCTGCTCATCGCCTCCTACGCCATGAACGGCGGCCCCTACGGCGGCAGCTCCGACGGCGTGAACCTCTGGATCGCCTCGATGGGCCTGCTCACCGTCTCGGTCCTGGTCGCCGGCGTGAGCCTCGCCACCACGGTGATCGCCCTCCGGCCGGCCGGGCTCTTCCTCTCCCGGACGCCGCTCTTCGCCTGGTCCGTCCTGGTCGCGGCCCTGATGTGGATCCTCACCCTGCCGGTCCTGTTCGGCCTGATCGTGCTGATGTACATCGACCACCGCCACGCCGGGAGCATCTACGTCGGCAGCCCCACGGCGCTGTACCCCAGCATCGAGTGGCTGTTCCGGAACCCGCAGATCTACGTGGTCGCCATCCCGGTCCTCGGCTTCTTCGGTGACGTGCTCCAGACCGTGTCCGGCGCCCGCATGAAGCTGCGGGGCGTCGCCCAGGCCGCCATCGGCGCCTTCGGCCTCCTCTCGTTCGGCGCCTTCCTGGTCGCTCCGAGCGAGGCCGCGCTCGACTCCTACCTGGTCGTCGCCATGGGCCTCCTGGCCGTACTGCCGCTGCTGGCCCTCGCCGGCTCGGTCGCCGACGTCTTCCGGGCGGGCTCGTTCAAGCTCCGGGCCGGCGTGCTCTACGCCGTCGCCGCCTTCCTGATCCTGCTCCTCGGCGTGGCCGCCGGCGCCCTCGGGTCCATCCCGGACCTGCTCGACGCCCCCACCAAGGCCGGCTCGGTCAGCGACAACATCTTCTTCCTCGGCGTCAGCCACGCCGCCGTGCTCGCCGCGGTCATCGCCGGCCTCGGCGGCATCCACTGGTGGGCCACCAAGGTCGGCCGCCAGCCCGCCAACGAGGGCATCGGCATGCTGGCCCCGCTGGTGCTGCTGCTCGGCGCCGCCCTCACGGTCATCCCCGACCTCGTCGCCGGCATCGTCGGCGAGGGCCTCGAGCTCTCCGCCGACTACCGCGGCGGCCTCACCGGCACCAACGGCGCCGTCGCCGTCGGCATCGGCCTGGTCGCCCTCGGCGTGCTGCTCTCGATCGTGTCCTTCATCCCGCTGCTCAAGCGCAGCGAGGACGCTCCGGCCGATCCGTGGGACGGGCTCACGCTCGAGTGGCTCGCCCCGACGCCGCCCCCGCTCGCCAACTTCGTCGACGACCTGCCGGTCATCACCTCGGCGGAGCCGCTCATCGACCTGCGTGAGGAGAAGTGATGGCCACCAGCGCCGCACTGGCCCTTCCCCCGGCCGCCCCGCCCGCCCGGCCCCGTGTGCTCCTCGTGGGCACCGCGCTCGCCGTCGCCGGCACCCTGATGGCGTTCGCCGGGCTGATCGGCGTCTACCTCGCCCAGCGCCACGCGGTCCTCGCCCAGGGCGGCGAGTGGCTGCCCGAGGGCACCAAGCTCCCGCTCACGCCGGGCACCATCGGCATGGCCACCATGCTGCTGTCGGGCGTGACCATCTGGTGGGCCGTCGACGCCGTGGGCCGCAACTTCCGGCAGTCGGCCTACCTCGCCCTCGGCCTGACGATCATGTTCGGGCTCGCCGTCATCAACTCGACGACGTTCCTCTACACGCAGATGGACCTCGCCGTCGGCTCCAAGGCCGGCCTCCTGATCTACGCCGTCACCGGCGCCCACCTGGCCATGATCGTGGCCGGGCTGGTGTTCGCCGCCGTCATGACCTTCCGCACGCTGGGCGGCGAGTACCACGGCCGGGACCGTGAAGGCCTCGTCGCTGCAGCCCTGTTCTGGTACGCGACCATCGCTGTCTACGCAGTGATCTGGTACGCGATCTACGTCACGAAGTAAGGGCACCGATGTTCAAGACCGGATCCAAGTTCCTGTACGGCGTCGCCGCCTTCGGGTTCGTCGCGGCCATCGCCTACGCCATCGCCACCGGTGGCAACAAGGTCGACGGCGTCGACACCGTGCTCGGCCCGCTCACCCTCGGCTACAAGGGCGGCGTCGGCGACCACGTCGGCTTCACGGTCCTCGTGGTCCTCTCGGCGGCCTCGTTCTTCCTGGCCGTGCTGCTCGCCTCCATCCGTGACGGCGACGCCGAGGCCTCGGCCAAGGCCGCCGGCCTCGAGACCGTGCCCGAGGTGGCCGCTCCCGCCGCCGCCAACTACTGGCCGGTCGTCACCGCCTTCTCCGCCGCCGCCGTCGTCCTCGGCCTCGCCATCGGCTCGACGATCTTCGTGCTGGGCATGGTTGGCCTGACCATCGCCGGCGTCGAGTGGGCCATCTCGGCCTGGGCCGACCGCATCACCGGCGACCCGGCGGTCAACAGCACCATCCGCAACCGGATGATGCACCCCATCGAGATCCCGGTCGCCTCGGTCCTGGGCATCGGCCTGTTCGTGCTGGCCATCTCCCGGATCCTCCTGGCCCTCCCGAAGAACGGGTCCTACCTGGTCTTCGGCCTGGTGCCGGCCATCATCTTCGGCGTCGGCATCCTCATCGTGACCAAGCCCAAGCTCTCCAAGTCGGTCATCGCCGGGCTCCTCCTGTTCGGCGGGTTCGCCGTGCTGGCGGGCGGCGTGGCGGCGGCCATCGCGGGTGAGCGGGAGCACGAGGGCGGCCACGAGGAAGAGCACAAGGAAGAAGGCGGGAAGCACAGCGACCGCATCGCCGTGTCGCTGCCCGAACCCGGCCAGACCGTGATCCGGGTGGCCAACTGATGGAAGGTCGACAGAACATGACCGGGCGAGCCCGCACCTCCTTCGCCAAGGCATCCGCGCTGGCTCTCGGCCTCGTGCTGTTCGCCGCCGGCTGCGCGTCGAACGCTCCGCAGGACACCCTCAAGCCCGAGGGCCCGCAGGCCAAGCAGATCGACAACCTGGCGATGCCGGTCTTCTACATCGCCATCTTCGTGGGCATCGCCGTGATGGTGGTGACCCTCCTGGTCGCCCGCAAGTTCCGCGAGCGCAAGGACGACACCGGCGACGAGTTCCCGGCGCAGGTGCACGGCAACTTCAAGGCCGAGATCGCCTGGACCATCGCCCCCGCCGTGCTCCTCGCCTGCGTCGCCGTGCCCACCGTCTTCACGGTGTTCGACCTGGCGAAGAAGCCGTCCGCCGAGGCGCTCACCGTCGAGGTGTACGGCCAGCAGTGGTGGTGGGAGTACCGCTACAACTTCGACGTCGACGGCGACGGCGAGGTCGACCAGATCATCACCGCCAACGACCTGGTCGTCCCGACCGACCGCCCCATCGCCCTGCGCATCATGTCCCGCGACGTGATCCACAGCTGGTGGGCGCCGGCGCTGAACGGCAAGAAGGACGCCGTCCCCGGGCGCGTCCACCCGCTCACCATCGAAGCGCCCGAGGCCAAGGAGTACATCGGTCAGTGCACCGAGTTCTGCGGCCTCTCGCACGCCGAGATGCGCATCAAGGTCGTGGGCATGACCCCCGATGACTTCCAGGCCTGGGCCGAGAAGCAGATCGTGCCGTTCAAGGCGCCCGATGCCGAGGACGAGGCCGCCCTCGCCGGCTGGTCGACCTTCGCCAGCCAGTGCACGTCGTGCCACCGCATCACCGGCATGACCGACCCGTCCGATCCGGGCTCCGGGAAGCTCTTCGAGTACCCGCCGGTCGTCAACCAGGTCGCTGGCGAGGTCCCGAACCTCACCAAGCTCATGACCCGCACCACCTTCGCCGGTGCCAAGTTCGACCTCCGCCTCGACACCAAGGAGTGCGTGGCGCTCGGAGAGAACTGGGCCGAGACCGACGAGGGCATCAAGAAGTGCTTCAACCGCGAGCAGTTCGAGGCCTGGCTGCGCGACGCACCGGCCGAGAAGGCCATGCACCCGGGCGACGCACCGAGCCCCGAGAGCCGCGGCATGAACAACTTCAACCTGACCGAAGACCAGATCGACGACCTGGTCGCCTTCTTCATCACCCTGCAGTAGGAACGAGCACGTCATGACAGCCATCGACGGTCCCCTCGCTCTTGGAGCGGGCGACGAGGTGAAGTCCGCCCCCGGCGGCGTCTTCGCCCGCCCGTCTTCCTCCACCACCGGCTGGCGCAGCTGGGTCACCACGGTCGATCACAAGAAGATCGGCATCATGTACGGCGCCGCCGCGCTGTTCTTCTTCCTGATCGGCGGCTTCGAGGCCCTGCTCATCCGCCTCCAGCTGGCCACCCCGGAGGGCAAGCTCCTCAGCGCCGACCTGTACAACCAGGTGTACACGATGCACGGCACGACGATGATCTTCCTCGTCGTCATGCCCATCGGTGCGGCGTTCATGAACTACCTGATGCCGCTCCAGATCGGTGCGCGCGACGTGGCGTTCCCCCGCATGAACGCCCTGTCGTTCTGGGTGTTCCTCTTCGGTGGCGTCGTCCTGAACTCGAGCTGGCTGCTCGGCGGCGGCGCTGACGGCGGCTGGTTCAACTACGCCCCGAACAACGGCGTCATCTTCTCGCCCAGTCACGGCATCGACTTCTGGAACATGGGCCTGCTCCTCACCGGCATCTCGTCGCTGGTGGGTGCGGTCAACCTGATCACCACGGTGCTGAACATGCGGGCGCCGGGCATGACGCTCATGAAGATGCCCGTCTTCACCTGGATGAGCCTCGTCACCCAGTTCCTGCTGCTGTTCGCCATCCCGGTGCTCACCGCAGCGCAGTTCCTGCTGATGTTCGACCGGCTCTTCGGTGCCCAGTTCTTCAACGTCGAGCAGGGCGCCGACCCGCTGCTGTGGGAGCACCTGTTCTGGATCTTCGGGCACCCGGAGGTCTACATCATGATCCTCCCGGCGTTCGGCGTCGTCTCGGAGATCATCCCGGTCTTCTCCCGCAAGCCGATCTTCGGCTACCCGTTCATGGTGTTCTCGGGCATCGCCATCGGCTTCATGGGCTGGGGCGTGTGGGCCCACCACATGTTCG
>DATMGQ010000027.1:0-26119 GCA_035555395.1 Acidimicrobiales bacterium | reverse complement strand
ACACGAGCGAGAGCGCCGAGCCGGGCCCGCCCCGCACCTTCCACGGCTCGCCGCCGCGGGTGCACTCCGGGTTGGGGATCTCGATGCTCGACGGTGCCGGCAGGACCGAGCGGATCGAGAAGCCCTTCTTCACCGCGTCGGCGAGGGCGAACATCTTGAACGTCGAGCCGGGCTGGCGGCCCGAGCCGCCGCCGGCCTTGCCGGTGGCCAGGTTCACCTGGTTGTTGGTGAAGTCGGTGCCGCCCATCATCGCCTTGATCTGGCCCTGGTCGTCGAGGGCGACGAGCGAGCCGGCGGGGTCGCCCGGCTGGTTCAGGGTGCTGGTGACGGCGTCGTACGCGTCCTTCTGCATGTCGAGGTCGAGGGTCGTGTACACCTTCAACCCGCCGGTGAGCACGGCGTCGCTGCCGAACTCGTCGACGAGCCAGCGCCGCACGTACTCGGCGAAGTACTCGCTGCCCCACTCCCGGCCCTTGACCTCCTCGCCCAGCACCGACGCCTTCGGGCGGGGGCGGATGAAGCGCTCGGCCTCGGGGACGCTCGGGTCGGCAGGGTCCATGGGCACGGCGAGGAGCAGCTTCTCCTCCGCCGGCTTCACGTAGCCCTCGACCACCATGCGCTCGAGCACGACCTTGCGGCGGCGGATGGCCTCCTTCAGCGAGTTGGGCCCGCTGTAGGGGTCGGCGCCGTTCGGGTTGCGCAGCAGGCCGGCGAGGAACGCGGCCTCGCCCGCGTCGAGCGCGGCGATGTCGTGGCCGAACCAGGCCCGCGACGCGGCCTGCACGCCGTAGGCGCCCCGGCCGAAGTACGCGGTGTTCAGGTAGCGCGTGAGGATCTCCTCCTTGGAGATCTGCTGCTCGAGCTTCACCGCCATGACCGCTTCCTTGATCTTGCGGGTGGCGGTCTGCTCGGACGTGAGGTACGTCTGCTTCACGTACTGCTGGGTGATGGTGGAACCGCCCTGGCGGACGCCCTCCCCCTTGAGGTCGCGGTAGGCGGCCCGGGCGATGCCCATCGGATCGACGCCGCCGTGCTTGAAGAAGTCCTTGTCCTCAGCCGAGATCACGGCCTCGCGGAGCACGTCGGGGATCTGGTCGTAGGTGACGAGCACCCGGTCCTCGGTGCCGTGCAGCGATGCCATGGCGTTCGAGGCGTTGCAGTTGACCTGTACCTCGCTCGAGCAGATGAACGAGGTCTGGGCCTCGACCGGGGCGACCGTGGGGTCCTCGGGCAGCTCGACGCGGCCGAGCACGTAGATGCCACCCGCGATGAGGACGGCCATGGCGAGCGCCGCCAGGTAGAAGACCCGGCGCATCCGCCACAGGATCGACCGCTTCTTGACCTTGCCCCGGCGCGTCACCTTGAGGTTGTGGACGGGGACGGGCTTGCGGGTGCGAGGCATCAGGGCGGAGGGGGGTTCGGGCCATCGACGCGACGAGCGGACGGCGCACAGCGACGGGCAACGCTACCAACGAGGCCCGCTCGATGGCAGTCGGGCCTGGTCAGTTGGCTGCGGCCCGCGCTCGGGCCGGGTTCAACAGGAACGTGCGGGCCAGGTGGTTCCACGAGCACTCGGGGCACACCTCGATGACGTACGCCGAGAACGATCCGGAGCGCTTGGCGATGGCCTGGAGCTCCTTCTTCGACGAGATGCAGCGGCCGAAGGCGGGCAGCCGCGGGCCGAAGACGTAGGTGACGAGCACGACGTTGGCGTCCTCGCACACCGGGCAGAGGAGCTTGGTGGGCTCGCCCAGCTCCCGGGCGGCGCGGGTCAGCTCGGGGTGCGCGTCGCAGATCTCGTGCTTGGCGATGCGGCCCTTCTTGAACTCCGACAGCACGGACTGCCGGGCCAGGCGGTAGTCGATCTCGCCCGGTCCCTCGGAGCCACGCACGGCGTCGGGTCGGAAGGCCATGGGCGGGAGGCTACCGACGATCGCCGGGCTTGGTGCGGGGAACGCCGACGGTGAGGCGAGGGGGCGTCGAGGCTCCCCCGGCCGGGTCAGCGAGGCGGCTCGGCCACCTCCAGGTCGACCACGAGGGCGGCGTGGTCGCTCATCGGCGTGGGCCGCACCTCGGCGCGCAGGACGGTGAGCTCGGGCGATGCGAGGACGTGGTCGATGGCCCGCTTGGGCTTGGTGACGGGGAAGGTCGCACCGTGCTCAGCCGCGCGGAGGCCGGCCTGCTGGGCATCCGCGCGCACCAGCCCGAGCGGCCGGTTCAGATCCCCCAGGACCACCTGCGGGCGAGGACGGCCGCGCACGTGGCGGAGGAGCCAGTCGAGCTGGACCTCGTTCTGGTCGATCGGCACCGACAGGTGGGTGGCGGCCACCCAGACGGCCTGGCCGTCGACGGTGACCGCGGCCTCCAGGGCCGTCCGCTGCTCCCGCCAGAACTGGCCCTCGGGCACCTTCGGGAGCTTCGTCACGGCGTGGTCGGTGATGGTGCCGCGGGCGAGGAGCGCGTTGCCGTAGCGGCCGCCCGGGTACCAGCGCGAGGCGCCGAACACGTGGGCCATGCCGCACGCCCCGGCCGCGACGGCGGCCAGGTCGGCCCGCTTCACCCGGTACGTGTCGCGGTCGACCTCCTGGAGCGCGATCACGTCGGCGTCGAACGACGCGCACACCTCGCCGAGCTGCTCGGGGTCCACCGGACCGCGCCGCCCGACCGTCCCGTGGTGGATGTTGAAGCTCACGAACCGCACGCCCCGAGCCTCGCGCGCCCGATGTCGCCCAGGTGCCCGAGCGGGCGGGTGCGGGGTGTGAGACTCGGGGCATGGCCGATGCCCTCTTCCCCACCGCCGTGCCCGCCGATGCCGGGTGGCACCGCTACACCACCGCCAGTCCCACCACCGGCGACACCGGCTCGGTGGTCGTGTACGGCACCGAGCTGCCCACCGAAGCCGACCTCAAGCTGCTCGGCACCGTCGAGGGGGCGCGCATCCTCGACCTCGGGTGCGGCACCGGCCGCAACGCCGTCGCGCTCGCCCAGGCCGGCGCCAAGGTGCTCGCCGTCGACCCGTCGGCCGACATGCTCGGCGCCGCCCGCGAGCGCGCCGAGGCCGCCGAGGTCCGCATCGAGCTCCACCAGGCCGAGCTGGCCGAGCTGGCGTTCCTGCGCTCGGACTCGGTCGACGCCGCCATCAGCGTGATGGCGCTCAACAGCACCGACGACCTGGCCCGCGTCTTCCGCCAGGTGCACCGCGTGCTCAAGCCCGAGGCCCCGCTCGTGTGCTCGGTCCCGCACCCGGCGTTCGCCATGCTCGACCCCACCGGCTCCGACCCGCTGCGCATCGTCCGCCCGTACGACGACACCGCCAGCCGCACGTGGGAGCTCGACGACCGCACGATCGTCGACCACCCGCGCACGTTCGCTGACCTGTTCACGACGTTCCAGCGCTCGAACTTCCGCGTCGACCAGGTGATCGAGCCCACCGCGTCGAGCTCGCCCAGCCGCGACGCCACCTACGCCGACGTCATGCGCACCGTCCCCGCCACCCTCCTCCTCCGGGCCCGCAAGCAGGGCAACTAGCGCGGCGCGCGGGGCCGCCAGGCGCCGCGCCACGGAGCCGGGCCGACGGCGGCCCAGAACGCGCTGGCGAGGCGGCGGTCGAGCTCGGTCGCCAGGGGCTCGCCGACGTCGCGGTCGACGTGACCTGCGGGGCCGTCGGTGCCGACCTCGAGCACGAGCCAGCCGTCCGGCGACGGGAGCAGGTCGACGCAGCCGAAGCTGCCGAGCAGACCGCAGGCCGCGAGTGCGCGGCGGGCCGCGGCGGTCGCTCCCGCGGGCGACGGGCCGAGGTGCACGTACCGGGCGCCGGTGGCGTGCGCGACCCACGGGCTGGCGGGCTGGTCGGGCCCGAAGCGGCGGACGTTCCACCCGAACAGGTCCCCGCCGGCGCCGTAGAGGCGGTACACCTCCGGTGGGTCGAGCTCGACGAACTCCTGGACCACGAACGGGCGCGGCCAGTCGGTGGGCACGGGCTCGCCGAGGAAGCGGTGGCCGCTCGCACCGCTGCTCGTCGGGTACTTCACGACCCATCGGCCCGACGCCGAGCCCGACGGCGGCGGGCCCTCGAGCGCATCGAGCAGGACGGTGCGCGGCGTGGGGACCCCGTGCTCGCGGAACCGCTCGACCTGGAGCCGCTTGTCGGCGGCGACCGCGGCCGCGGCCGGCGGGACGAACGACCGGCCGCCCGGCGGCTCGGTGCCGTCCCAGGCGAGCACCAGGTTCCAGTCGCCCGGCTCGTCGGACACGTCGACCCACAGCGCCCGCGCCAGCCGCTCGACGACCGCCTCGAACGCCCATGCACCCCCGCCCTGGTTCAGCACCACCGCCCGCATGCCGCCAGCATGCCCGGCGCCCCGGCTCGAGCCACCCGTCCGAGCCACCCGTCCGAGCATCCGGGAACGGCGAGCGCCCGGCCGCTGGTGCGGCCGGGCGCTCGTGGTGCGGGGTGGTCTGGGTCAGTCCGTCGTGGACTTGCGGTACACGCGGACCGCGAGGGGGGCGACGACCACGACGATCGCCACGATCCAGATCCAGGTGTAGAGGACCGGGTGCTGGATCGGGAACGGATCCGACGGGAGCGCCGGCGTGTTCGGGTTGCCGAAGAGCTCGCGGAGCGCATCGCTGAGCGACGTGGTCGGGTTCCACTGGGCGATGGTGCGCAGCGGCTCGGGCATCGTCACCACCGGCACGAAGGTCGAGGCGATGAACGTGATCGGGAACAGCACCGCGAAGGCGATGCCGGTGACGCCCTCGGGCGTGGCCACGAGGCTGCCGAGCAGCACGCCGATCCAGATCATGGCGAAGGAGAACGCGATCATCAGGATGTAGCCGTGGGCGGCGTCGAGGGCGCTGCTGTGGATGCGCCAGCCGACGACCAGGCCGGTCAGCGACATCAGCACGATGGGCAGGAACGCCTTGAGCAGGTTGGCCACGGCGTGGCCGCCGAGCACGGCGCCGTTGGCGATGGGCAGCGAGCGGAACCGGTCGACCGCCTGGTTCTTGCGGTCGTTGGCGATGCTCATGGCCACGCCGAAGGCGCTGAACACGATGGTCTGGGCGAAGATCCCGCCCATCAGGAACTCCTTGTAGGAGCCGCCGCCGGGCACCTTGATGGCACCGCCGAACACGAACGCGAACAGCAGCACGAACATGATCGGCTGGATGGTGGCGTCGCTCAGGGCCTCGGGCTGGCGCTTCATGTGCACCAGGCCACGGCGGGCGATGACCCAGACGTCGTGGAACACGCCACGGGAGGGGTGGGGCTCGGATCCGCCAGGGGTCACGAGCTCGTCGATGGAGGTGTCGGCGGGCGGGGGCGTGATCACGGTCATCGAACGGCCTCCTCGGCCTCGTCGTCGGAGATGGGGTTGCCGGTGAGGGTGAGGAACACCTCGTCGAGCGTCGGCTGCCGGAGGCCGAGGTCCTCGACCTCGACGCCGGCGTCGGAGAGCGCCCGGGCGACGTCGGCCAGGCCGGCGACGCCGTCGGTGGTGGGCGCGACGGCCGAACGGGACTGCGGGTCGATGACGGCGTCGGCGCCGGTGACCTTCGACAGCACCTCGGCGGCCTCGGTGAGGCGGTCGGCGTCGGAGACGATCAGGCCGATGTTGTCGCCGCCGACCTGGCGCTTCAGACTGCGGGCGTCGCCCTGGGCGATGATCCGCCCGTGGTCGATGACCACGATGTCGTCGGCGAGGCGGTCGGCCTCCTCGAGGTACTGCGTGGTGAGCAGGAGCGTGGTGCCCCGCTCGACCAGCACGTCGAGCACCTCCCAGAGCTCGTTGCGGGCCCGGGGGTCGAGGCCGGTGGTGGGCTCGTCGAGGAACAGCACCTGCGGGTCGGCCACCAGGGTGGCGGCCAGGTCGAGCCGGCGCCGCATGCCACCGGAGTAGCCGCTGGTGACGCGGTTGGCGGCGTCGGCGAGCGAGAACTCCTCGAGCAGCTCGCTGGCCCGGGCCTTGGCGGCCTTGCGGTCCAGCTGGTGGAGCTCGCTGATCATGACCAGGTTCTCGAACCCGGTGAGGAGCGGGTCGACGGTGGCGTCCTGGGCGGCCAGGCCGATGCGGCGGCGCACCTCGGTGGGGTGGGTGGCGACGTCGTACCCGGCGACGCGGGCCGTGCCCTCCGTGGCTCGCGACAGCGTGGTGAGGATGCGGACCGCCGTGGTCTTGCCGGCGCCGTTGGGCCCGAGGACCGCGGTGACGGTGCCCGCCGGCACGGCGAGGTCGACGCCGCCGAGGGCGGTCTTCTCGCCGAAGCGCTTCACCAGGCCGGTGGCTTCGATCGGATGGGAGGAGGTCATCGGTGCTCCGGGGTGGCTGAGCGTGGGACGGGGCGATCGCGCACGACGATCACGATGCGCTCACGATATATCGGAAGCGTATCGGAATGCAACCATCGAGGGTCGACGGACGAAGCGCGCGCCACCGCACCCCGACCGGTCGTCCATCGTGTCAGCAGGCAGACGGCGGCCCGCGCCGAATTTCATCGGCCGCGGGCGCGGCCGGTCAGGAGCGGGGCTGCGGCGCCTGCTGGTCCTGCTCGGCCCACCACGCGTCGAGGCGGGCGTAGGCCTCGGCCTCGGACAGCGGGCCCTCCTCGAGGCGGATCTCCAGCAGGTGCTCGAGCGCCTGGCCGATGTGGCGGCCCGGTCCCATCCCGAGGTGGTCCATGACCTGGCGGCCGTCGAGGTCGGGCCGGATGGCGTCGAGCTCCTCCTGCTCGCGCAGCTCGACGACGCGCACCTTGAAGTCGGCCATCCGCTGGGCGAGCTGGGCCGCCTTGCGCTTGTTGCGGGTGGTGCAGTCGCTGGCGGTCAGGTCGACCAGGCGCTCGTACTGGTCGCCGGCGTCGCGGACGAACCGGCGCACGGCGGAATCGGTCCAGCCGTCGCCGTAGCCGTGGAACCGCAGGTGCAGGTAGACGAGCTTGCGCACCGCCTCGACGTCGTCGGTCGAGTACTTGAGCGCCTGCATCCGGTCACGGGCCATCCGGGCACCGACGACCTCGTGGTGGTGGAACGTCACGCCGCCGTCGGTGAAGGCTCGGGTCCGGGGCTTGCCGACGTCGTGCAGGAGCGCAGCGAGGCGGACCAGGCGCTCGGGCTCGGTCTTGGCCACCACCGCGATGGTGTGGGCGAGGACGTCCTTGTGGTGGTGGATCGGGTCCTGCTCGAGGCGCATCTTGGTGAGCTCGGGGAGGAACTGGTCGGCCAGGCCGGTGTCGACGATGAACCACAGCCCGGCCGACGGGTCCGGGACCACGAGCAGCTTGTCGAGCTCGTCGCGGATGCGCTCGGCCGACACGATCTCCAGGCGGTGGGCGTTGGCCCGCACCGCCTGGACCAGTTCGGGCACCGGCTCGAGGCCGTAGCCCGCGATGAAGCGGGCGGCGCGCAGCATGCGCAGCGGATCGTCGGTGAACGACACGTCGGGCGCGAGCGGCGTGCGGAGCCGGCCGGCGGCCAGGTCGGCGGCCCCGTCGAACGGGTCGACCAGCACCGGCTCGGGCAGCTCGAGCGCCATGGCGTTGACGGTGAAGTCGCGCCGCGACAGGTCGTCGCGGATGTCGGTGCCGAACGCCACCTCGGGCTTGCGGGAGTCGGCGTCGTAGGACTCGGCGCGGTGCGTCGTGATCTCGAGCACCCGCTCGCCGACCTTCACGCCGATGGTCCCGAAGCGCTCGCCCTGCGTCCACAGCGCATCGGCCACCGGTCCGACGGCCGCCTTGATCTGCGGCGGCGTGGCGTCGGTGGTGAGGTCGATGTCGGACTCGGGCGCCAGCGGCTTGCCCAGCAGCTGGTCCCGGACGATCCCGCCCACCAGGTAGGCGCGGTGGCCCGAGCCGACGAGGGCCTCGGCCACGGGCCGGACCTCGTCGAGCACCGGCTGGAGACGGGCGGGGATCACGGCGACGACGCTAGGGGACGCCCCGCAGGTCGCTTGAGTCCGATGTGCTCCGCCGGCCGCCCGATGCTTCAGGAGGGACCGCGAGCGGCCGATGTCGAGGTCATGCGTCTGCGCCTCCTCACCGGTGCGGCCGGTCTCACGGCGGCTCTCGTCCTTCCGTCGGCCGTCGCCGCTGCACCGACCACGCCGCCCGCCGTGGCTCCCGCTGTCCCGTCAGCGCCGCAGTCGGCGACGACCACCCCCGGCCACGGCCAGGTGACGGTGACGTGGGCCGCCCCGTCCAGCACCGCCAACCCGCCGATCACCTCGTACCGGGTCCGCGTGGAACCCGGCCACCGGGTCGTGGCGGTGGCGGCCCCCGCCACCAGCGCCGTCGTCACCGGCCTGGCCGACGGCGCCGAGGTCACCGCCACGGTCGAGGCCGCCAACGCCCTCGGGACCAGCCCGGCCGCCGATGCCGGCTCCGCCATCCCCGCCCCGCCGATCACCGACCTCACCACCTTCCCCGGTGACCGCTCGGCCTGGGACCTCGCCGTCGCCGCAGACGGGACGAGCTACGTGGCCACCACCGGCGGCATCTTCGCGGTGAGCCCCGAGGGCGAACGGGTGACGAACCTCGGTGTCACGACGGACCACCCGGACGCGATCGCCATCGATGCGGAGGGCGGCATCATCTGGGCCGAGCAGGTCGCGAACGGGAACCACATCATCCGCCGGCTCCACGACGGGCAGGTCTCGACCATCGCCGGCGATGCCGAGCGCGAGTGGGACTACGAGTCTCCGACGGCACCGGTCCCGGCCACCGAGGCCGTCATCTGGTCCGTCTTCGACCTCGCGGTGAGCCCGGTCGACGGCTCGGTGCTCCTCACCGACAACCTGTGCGGTGTCGTCGAGCGCTTCACCATCGGAGGCGCCCTCGACGTGGTCGCCGGCACGCCCGGACCCTGCGCGGCGCCGTCCTTCGGAGGCGATGGCGGGGCCGCCACCGCGGCCACGTTCTCGTACCCGCTGGGGCTGGCGATCGACCCGTCGGGCGCCGTCTACGTCGGCGACACCGCCAACCACCGGGTCCGCCGCTTCACCGTGGGCGGGACGATCGACACGGTGGCGGGCAACGGCACGGAGACCATCGAGCTCGGCGCCGACCTCGACGCCACCGGAACCGGGGTCTACCGACCCGGGCGGATGACCTGGGCGCCCGGTCGCGGCCTCCTCATCGACTCAGCCGGCCGGTACCGCCTCCTCGTCGGCGATCGGCTCCGGCGCGTGGGCGACGATGCCTTCCACCGCACGCTGATCGAGACGGCCGCCGAGCCGAACGCGCCGGAACTGGCCAGCAACGACGACACCCGCGGCCTGGCGTGGGACGGCACGACGCTGCGGGCCCTCGTCGTCGACGAGGCATGGAACGGCCGCTCGTTCGTCCTGAAGGAGGTCGGGCCGTGGCTCCTCGCGGACGAGTCGAGCGACCACCCGGGGTTCGCGAGCTGGGCCGACCTGCTCACGCTCCACTTCCGCGCCATCGTGAACCGCGACCCCACCACCGCCGAGCGCGCCGACTGGGAGGCCGCGCTCGAGCTCGGCTCGAGCACCCCGGGCCAGTTCGACGACGCCCTGCGCCGCTCGCCGGAGAACCGGGCCAACGTCGACCCCGTGGTCCGGCTGTACCGCGCCTTCCTCGGCCGAGCGCCCGACGCCAACGGCCTGCGCTACTGGATCGCGAGGAAGCGCGCCGTCCCACCGGCGAGGACCTGGAGCCTCACGCAGCTCGCGAACCAGTTCACGGCGTCGAGCGAGTTCCAGCGCACGTACGGGGCCCTGTCGAACAAGGCGTTCGTGACCCGCATCTACACCGACGTCCTCGGCCGCCCGACCGATCCCTCGGGCGTGGCGTTCTGGACCAAGCAGCTCGACACCAAGCGCCGCACCCGCGCCACGGTCATGGTCGGCTTCTCCGAGTCGAACGAGTACCAGCGCAAGCAGGCCGCCAACACCGACGTCGCCATCGCCTACCTCAGCCTGGTCGGCCGCATGCCGACGGTGGCCGAGACGACCACGTGGACGACCGCGGCGGCCGGCGGTGCCACCAACGCCGAGCTCCTCGACGACCTCGTCGACGCCGCCCCCGGCCTCCTCGTGCACTCATCGCCCACGCCAGCGCGGAAGCTGCTTGAATCAGCGCCGAGCGGCTGTCGATCGGAGGGGTCATGCGGCTTCGCCTCGTCCTGAGCGCAGCGGGAATCACCGCGGCATCACTGGTCTCCTCGGGCGCCGTGACCGCGGCCCCGTCCACCCCGTCCGCGCCCGCGGCGGCGAGCACGGCACCCACCGCGCCCCGCACGCCGTCGATCACCCGGGGCAACGGCCGCGTCACCGTCACGTGGACGGCACCCGCCAGCACCGGCGGCTCGCCCATCACCTCGTACCGGGTCCGCGTGCAGCCCGGCCACGGCGCCGTCACCGTCGCTGCCCCGGCCACCACGGCAACCGTCACCGGCCTCGCCGACGGCACCCAGGTCACGGCCACCGTCGAGGCGGTGAACGCCCTCGGCACCAGCCCCGTCGCCGCCGCCGGCACCGCCATCCCCTCGCCGCCCATCGCCAAGGGCCTGGTGTCCCCGTACATCGAGCGCCAGCTCCAGGACCTCGCCGTGGCGCCCGACCAGACCCTGTACGCCACGCGGGCCGACGGCATCTACGAGCGGCCGTTCGGTTCCACGACGTTCACGAAGCTCGATCTCGGTCCCACCACGCCCTGGGCCCTCGCCGTGGGCGCCGGTGGCCAGCTCTACTGGGCCGACCAGGTCAGCGGCCGCAACGTGATCCGCGAGTACGCCAACGGACAGGTGAGGACGGTCGCCGGGTCCACCTCGAGCGACCCGGCCCCCGCGCCGTCGACCACCCCGATCGCCGCCACCTCGGCATCGCTCCCCTCGGTGCTGGAGCTCGCCGTGAACCACTCGGACGGGAGCGTGTTCATCCTCGACCACGTCCGGCACACCGTGGCCCGCTTCACGGTGGGCGGCACCATCGCCGTGGTCGCCGGCGTGCCGACCATCGGCCCCACCGGTTCCTTCAGCGGCGACGGGGGTCCCGCGGTCGACGCCCACTTCGACCGTCCCCAGGGCCTGGCCATCAGCGAGTACGGAACGGTCTACGTGGGCGACACCGGCAACGACCGGGTCCGGGCCTTCACCGTCGGCGGCACGATCCAGACCGTGGCCGGCAACGGCACCGAGACCATCGACCCGGCGGCCGACCTGGACGCGACCGCGACCGGCGTCCCGCACCCGGCTCGGATGGTGTGGATGCCGACCCGGGGCCTGCTCGTCGACTCCGACGGGCGCAAGCGCCTCCTGCCCGGAGACCAGACCTTGACCGGCCGGCTGCAGCGCATCGGCGACGACGCGTTCGACCGGGCGCTGCTCGACTCCACCGCCGCACCGGGCAACGGGCCGGCCGGCACCAGCGAGAACACGGCCTCGCTCGCTTGGGACGGCACGACGCTGTGGGGCATCTACGTGGTGCCCGACGGGCAGGGCTGGCGCAACGAGCTCCGAGCTGCCGGACCGTGGCTGCCGTCCGGCGCGCCGACGGCACATCCGGGCTTCGGGTCGTGGGCCGATCTGGTGACGCTGCACTTCCGGGCGTTCGTCAACCGGCCCCCCACCGCCGCCGAGCGGAGCACCTGGGTCACGCCGCTCACCAACGGCACCAAGGCGCCCGGCGACCTCGACGGCTTCCTCCGCACGTCCAAGGAGAACCTCACCAACGTCGACCCGGTCGTCCGCCTCTACCGCGCCTTCCTCGGCCGAGCCCCCGATGCCAACGGCCTCCGCTACTGGATCGCCAAGAAGCGCGCGGTCGCCCCGGCCAAGACGTGGACCGTCACCCAGCTGGCCAACCAGTTCACGGCGTCGAGCGAGTTCCAGCGCAAGTACGGGGCCCTGTCGAACAAGGCGTTCGTGACCCGCATCTACACCGACGTCCTCGGCCGCCCCGCCGACCCGAACGGCGTCACGTTCTGGACCAAGCAGCTCGACACCAAGCGCCGCACCCGCGCCACGGTCATGGTCGGCTTCTCCGAGTCGCCCGAGTACAAGCGCAAGCAGGCCGCCAACACCGACGTCGCCATCGCCTACCTCAGCCTGGTCGGCCGCATGCCGACCACCGAGGAGACGGCGACGTGGAACACGGCCGTCACCAACGGCAAGACCAACGTCGAGCTCCTCGACCAACTCGTCAAGGCCGCCCCGACGCTGATCTGAGCCCCGGCTCGACCCGCCGACGCACCAACGCCGACCCGAGCCACGAGAGGGCAAGCCAGACGGGCGCGAGTCCGGGCGGTGAGCGCAGGAGCCAGCTCCCTGGGACGAAGCGGGCCGAAGCGAGCTCCGGGCCTCGACGACCCGGAGAGGCGGAGACAGCGGCGGTGCGCTGGGACGCCGCGAGGCCCCGGCCGAGCGAGGTTCAGCGCAACGTCGCGAGGCCGGCCTGCTGGACGGCGATGCGGAAGTCCTCGGGGTGGGCGGCGCGGTCGAGGGCCTCGTCGAGGCTGATCAGGTCGTCGCTGAACAGGTTGAAGAGGGCCTGGTCGAACGTGGCCATGCCGTGGTAGTCGCCCTCGCTCATGAGGCGCTCGATCAGCGCCGGGTCCGCGCCCGACGAGATGGCGTCGCGGACCTTGACCGTGGCCGTCACCGACTCGACCACCGCCACGCGACCCCGGCCGTCGGACCGGTCGACGAGGCGCTGGCAGATGATGCCGCGCAGCACGCGGGCGAGCAGCTGGCGGACGTGCTCCTGGGCGTGCTGCTCCTGGCGGTCGATCAGCCAGCTCAGGGTGTCGATGACCGACAGCGTGTTCATCACGCCGATCACGAGCCGACCCGCGGCGGCGACCGAGAGGGCCTCGTTGACCGCGAGCGGGTCGGACAGGTCGCTGATGAAGATGACGTCGGCGTCCTGGCGGGCGACGCGGCGGAGGGCGTCGACCACGTCGGCCGTGTCGGCGCCGACCTCGCGCTGGCTGACGATGGCCTGGCGGTCGGCGTGCAGGACCTCGATCGGATCCTCGATCGTGACGATGTGCCGCGACTGCGAGGCGTTGATGTGGTCGATCATCGCTGCGGCCGTCGTCGTCTTCCCGGACGCGGCGGGCCCGCTGATGATCACCAGGCCGTCACGGCTGCTCGCCAGGTCGGCCACGACCGGCGGCACGCCGAGGTCCGAGATGGCGGGCGCACCGGGCACGACCCGCCGGATGGCGAGGCTCACCGAGCCGCGCTGGCGGTACACGTTGACCCGGAAGCGGCCGAGGCCGGGGACGCTGTGGGCGAGGTCGGTCTCGCCGGTCTCCTGGAACTCCGCCGCCTTGATCGGGGTGAGCAGCTCGGTGGCGAGCGCCTCGATCTCCTCGGGGCCGAGCGCCTCCAACGGCGTGCGCTCGAGCTTGCCGTTGCGGCGCAGGCACGGGGGTGAGCCGACCTTCACGAGCAGATCCGAACCCCGCTCCTCGAGCAGGTACTGCAGCAGTTCGACGACCTGCGTCACGGGAACCCTCCGGTCAGGACACGCGCCTCCTCATGGAGACTGCAGGTATCCGTCGGCCAGCTCACCCCGGATCTTGAGGGCTGCGTCGCACACATCCGCGCCGGGACCCCCGCTGGTGGCCGCCTCCGGGCGGTAGGCGCCGTCGTCGATGAGCGCCGACAGGACGGCCCCGGCGCTCCGCGACAGGGCGTCGAGGTCGTAGCCGCCCTCGAGGAACAGCAGCCGACGGCCCGCGGGCACCAGGTCCAGCAGCGCCACCGTGAGGTCGGCGTAGTCGCCCGACGTGAGCCCGAGGTCGGTGATCGGATCGGCGCGGTGGGCGTCGAACCCGGCGGAGATGAGCAGCCAGGTCGGCCGCCACGCGGCGAGCGCCGGGATCACGACGTCGTCGAACGCCCGCCGGTACACGTCGCCCGTGGTGTGGCTCGGGAACGGCAGGTTGAGGGTGGTGCCGGCACCGGCGCCGACGCCGACCTCGCGGATGCCGCCCGTGCCCGGGTACTGCGGCCACTCGTGCGTGGACACGTAGAAGACGTCGGGGTCGTCCCAGAACAGGTCCTGGGTGCCGTTGCCGTGGTGGGCGTCGTAGTCGACGATCGCCACCCGCTCGCCCTGGTCGCGCAGCTGCGCGGCGGCGACGGCCACGTTGTTGAACAGGCAGAAGCCCATCGCCTGGCTGGCGAGCGCGTGGTGCCCGGGCGGGCGGACGGCGCAGAACCCGGCATCGCCCCGGCCGGCCTGGAGCTGGCGGATCACCTCGAGCCCGGCACCGGCCGCCAGCAGCGCGGCCTCCCAGGACTCGGTGACCACGGCGGTGTCCCCGTCGAGCTGACCGCCGCCCGCGGCGCAGAACGACCGCAGGGCGCGCCGGTACGCCTCCGGGTGGATGCGCTCGAGCTCGGCGTCGCTCGCCTCCACCGGCTCCACCGACACGAGCGCCTCCGTGAGGCCCGCCTGCTGGATGCCGAGCTGGACGGCGCGCAGGCGCGCGGGCGACTCGGGGTGCCCCCGTCCGGCCGAGTGGTCCAGGTACCGGGGATGGGTGGCGTAGAGGACCGGCATGGCCACCAGGGTACGGGCGGACCGGCCTCCGCACCCCTGCCGACGAGCGGGTGCGGCGTCCTGCACCACCTAAGGTCCGACCAGTGCTCGACACCCCTCGACCCCGGGTCTGGCGTGATGGCCGCCGATGACCGGTGGTGGGGCGCCCGCGCCCACCTGCAGGTGTCGGCCTGGCGGGGCACCGACCACACGGTGGTGATGAGCCCGGTCCCCGACCGCCCGTCGCCCGGACCGGCCGACATCATGCGCGAGCTGGACCTGCTCGCCGACCGCGGCGTCCAGCGCGTGCTCACCGGTGCGCTGCACCACGGCGAGGTCGCGCCCTTCCGCGCCGCCGGGTTCGTCGAGCACGAGCGCCTCCACCTGCTGCGCCACGACCTGCGAGACCTCCCGACCGCCTCGTCGAGCGTGCGCCTGCGCCGGGCCTGGCGCCGCGACCAGTCCGCCATCCTCGCGATCGACGAGCGGGCGTTCGACGAGTTCTGGGCCCTCGACCGCGGCGGCCTCGACGACGCCGTCCGCGCCACCCCGGCCAGCCGGTTCCGCGTCGCCGCGGCCGACCGCGCCATCTCCGGCTACGCCATCACGGGCCGGGCCGCGGACCGCGGCTACCTCCAGCGCCTCGCCGTCGACCCCGACCGCCACCGCGAGGGGATCGGCCGGACCCTCGTGGCCGACTGCCTGCGCTGGTTGCGCCGGACCGGTGCGCGCGTCGCGGTGGTCAACACGCAGGAGCACAACGAGGGCGCGCTCCAGCTGTACCTGGCCACCGGCTTCGTGCTCGAGCCCCACGGCCTCACGGTGCTCACCTACCCCCTCGGGGGCCCGCGCCCGTGATCCGCCGCACCCTGGTCGCGGCGAGCCTCCTGGGCGCGGCGCTCGTCGCCGCAGCGCCCGTCCCGGCAACCGGCCAGGAGACGCCCGGCGACGCCGGGGCGCGGCTCACCCTCCTCGACCAGCCCATCGCGGTCGCACCCGACGGCGACTTCACGGTGCTCCTCGAGATCGACGACGCGCCGTCGGCCACCCAGATCGCGGTCGACATCTACGACGCCGTCCAGCCCAACGAGGTCGTCGGCGCCCAGCCCGAGGGCGGCTCCGAGGCCACGTTCGGCCCGATCGACCTGCCGCCGGCCCGGGGCACAGCCGCCCGCCAGACCGGCTTCGCCATCCAGCTCCACCCCAGCGACGAACCCAACCCGGATCCCGCGTGGGGCTGGGAGATCGACGAGCCCGGCGTCTACCCCGTCCGGGTCCGCCTGCGTGACGACGACGGCAACGTGCTGCAGGTGCTGATGACCTCGCTCATCCGCCTGCCCGAGGCCGACCAGGAGGTGCCGCAGACCAACGCCGCCCTCCTCGTCGGGGTCCACCGGGGGCCGCCCGAGGACCCTGAGGCGCGCTCGACCGCAGACAGGGCCGACCGCGAGCTCCTCGACGACCTCGAGCCGGTGCTCGACGCGCTCGGCGACCGGCCCACGCTGCCCGCCACCTTCTCGATCACGCCCGACACCCTCGCCCGCATCGCCGCCGACGAGGGGGCCACCGCCGACCTCGCGCAGCTGCGCACCGAGCTCGCGTCCGACGACCGCTCGCTGCTCGACGCCCCCTACGTCGACGTCGACGCCGCGAGCCTCGTGAGCGCCGACCTGGCCGACAACCTCGCGCTCCAGCGCGACGTCGGCCGCCGCACCCTGTCGGACCTGCTCGAGCCGCCCGAGGTCGGCACCTGGCAGCTCCGCAACCGCATCGACCCGGACACCCTCGCCGAGCTCCGCACGCGCGGCATCACCCGCACGCTCCTGCCGGCCGACGCGCTCGGCGGCGGCGCGGGCGTGCTGGCCCCCGTCGACCTGCCGTCGGGTGGCGCCACGACGCGCGCCGTGGCGGTGTCGCCCAGCTACGCCCTCGGCCTCGACCCGGTGGAGGACCCGGTGCTCGCGGCCCACCGGCTCCTCGGCCGCCTGGCCTCCACCGGCCCCGGCCCCACCGGCAGCCCGTCGGTCGTCATCCCGGTGGACCCGGCGCTCGCCTCCCCCGCCTCCCTCCAGATCGTCAGCGATGCCCTCCTCCTGGGCACGCCCTTCTTCACCGCCACGGACCTGGGCTCGGTGCTCGACGCGCAGCCCGCTCCCGCCGGTGCGGTCATGACCACGCCGTCGCTCCCCGAGCTCGGCACCTACCCGGTCACGTACCGCCAGGCGCAGGGCTCGCTCGACAGCTACCAGTCGATGGTCGGCGGCCGCAACGAGCTCATCGACCCGTACAACCTCACCCTGGCGGTCAGCGCGTCGCAGGACCTCCCGCTCGAGCAGCGACGCAACGACGCCGCTTCGGTCACGGAGTCGCTGCAGGTCCCCTTCACCTCGATCGAGGTCCCCGCGAAGGACAAGGTCACGCTCGGCGCCGACAACGCCAAGTTCCCGCTCCCGGTCGACTCGTCGCTCGACTACCCGGTGAAGGTCGTCATCGAGCTCGAGGCCAACGACCGCGTCCAGTTCCCGCAGAACCGCATCGAGCAGGTCCTGGATCCGGGCAGCACCGTCGTCGACATCCCGGTCGAGACCCGCGCCGCCGGCGACACCCCCGTCCGCATCACGGTCCGCTCGCCCGACGACGGCGTCATCCTCGCCGAGAGCCAGTACACGATCCGGTCCACCGCGGTGTCCGGCGTCGGCCTCGTCCTCACCGGCGGCGCCGCCCTGTTCCTGGCGGTCTGGTGGGGCCGCCACTGGCGTCGCACCCGGGCCGAACGGCGGGCCGCCGACGCCGTGACCAGCGAGTTGTAACCCACGCGGGTCGCCGCCGGTCCAAGCACCGATCGCCCGCCCCTCGAACCAACCCGGAGCCAACCCATGCCCGTCAAGATCGTCACCGACAGCGCCGCCGACATCCCGCCGGAGCAGGCCGCTGCCCACGACATCCGGGTCGTGCCGCTCACGATCCGGTTCGGTGACGACGAGTACGTCGACGGCGTCGACCTCACCCCCGAGGCCTTCTACGAGAAGATGGCCCAGCTCGACGTCCTCCCCGCCACCGCGGCGCCGTCGCCCGGCGCGTTCGAGGCGGCGTTCCGCGAGGCCGGAGCGAACGGCGACCCGGTCGTGTGCATCAACCTGTCGAGCGAGCTGTCCGCCACGATGCAGTCCGCCCAGACCGCAGCCAAGGCCATCGGCGACGACCTCGACCTCACCGTGATCGACTCCAAGTCGATCACCGCGGGCCTCGGCATGCAGGTCCTCGCAGCGGCCGAACTGGCCGAGCAGGGCGGGTCGCCCGCCGACATCGTCGCCCTCATCGAAGACCTCAGCAGCCGCACCCACGTGTTCGGCGCCCTCGACACCCTGGAGAACCTCAAGAAGGGCGGTCGCATCGGCGGCGCCCAGGCCATGCTCGGCTCGATCCTCTCGATCAAGCCCATCATCGACATCTCCACCGGCGTGGTGACCGAGGCCGCCAAGCAGCGCACCCGCAAGAAGTCGATGACCTGGCTGCGCGACAAGGTGCTCGAGAAGCCCGGCGTGGAACTGGTGGCCGTCTGCCACGGCTGCTCCCCCGACGTCCAGGAGCTGCACGACGTCTTGGCGCCGCACTTCTCCGAGGACCAGCTCACGACGTGGACCATCGGCCCGGTCATCGGCGCCCACGGCGGGCCCCGCATGGTCGGCCTCGTGTGGCAGGACCCGAAGTAGCACCTCGCCCCGGCGCTGGGCGCCAGAAGCGGCGGGTCAGCGGGCAACTAGCGTGACCAGGCCGTGTCCGTGTCCGATCCTCCCCCGACCGAGCCGACGGAGGCTCCCCGCGCCGGCCGACTCCTGGTCGGTCGCTACCGCCTGAACCGCCCGATCGCGTCGGGTGGCATGGCCGAGGTCTGGGAGGCCACCGACGAGACGCTGGCCCGCCGGGTCGCGGTGAAGCTGCTCCACCCGCACCTCGCTCGCGACGACTCGTTCGTGCGCCGCTTCCGGGCCGAAGCGGTCGCCGCGGCCCGCCTCGCGCACCCGTCGATCGTGTCGGTCTACGACACCTTCTCGGCCGGCGGCCTCGAAGCCATCGTGATGGAGCTCGTGGTCGGCACCACCATGCGCGCCGACCTCGACGAGCACGGGCCCATGCGGCTCGACGCGGTCCTGGCCATCGGCACCCAGGTGGCCGATGCGCTCGGCGCCGCCCACGCCAGCGGCCTCGTCCACCGCGACGTGAAGCCCGCCAACATCCTCCTGTCAGCCGACGGCCGCGTGCTCGTCGCCGACTTCGGCATCGCCAAGGCCGCCGAGGGCAACGACCTCACCAGCGCCGGCGCCATGGTGGGCACGGCCAAGTACCTGGCCCCCGAGCAGGTCGAGGGCGGGGCCATCGACGGGCGCGCCGACCTGTACTCGCTCGGGGTCGTGCTCTACGAGGCGCTCACCGGCGTGGCCCCCTTCGCCGAGGACACCGACACCGCCACGGCACTGGCCCGCCTGCACCGCTACCCCACCGAGCCCCGCCAGCTCCGACCCGAGATCCCCTCGGCCACGGAGGCGGTCGTGATGCGCGCCATGTCGCGAGCCGCCGACGACCGCTACACCTCCGCCGCCGCCATGCGCACCGCCCTGCTCGGTGCCGGCGCCGATCCGCGCCGCGCCCCCGCCGCCGCGGTGGCCGCGGCCTCGGCGAACCCAGCCGCGCCCGCGCCTTCGACCGCCCCGGTCGCGACACCCCCGCCGCGAGCGGCGACACCCCCGCCACCGCCCCGTCCCTCCGGGCCCGTGGCCCCCGCCGGCTACGCCGAGCCGCCGTCCGACGCCGTCGCGGTGTCGACCCTCGAGTCGCCGCCCCCGCGCCGCCGGTCGCGCCGCTGGATGGTGATCGTGGCCGTCATCCTCCTCGCCGCGATGGCCGGCGTGTTCGCGCTCCAGGGCGGCGAGGACCCCACCGACCCTCCCACCGCCGACACGATCTCGGTCACGGCCGCGACCTCGTTCGACCCACAGGGCAACAACGGCACCGAGCACGAGGACCAGGTGCTCTACGCGCTCGACCAGAACCCCGACACCGCGTGGCGGAGCGAGAACTACGTCGACCCCGAGGCCATGGCCGGCAAGGACGGCGTCGGCCTCATCCTCACGCTCGACGGCAGCCAGCCGATCGGCCAGCTCGACGTCCGCACGCTCGACGGCGGGTGGAGCGCCCAGGTCTACGTGGCCGACGGCGACCAGCCGACCGACCTCGCCGGCTGGGGCGATCCGGTCACCTCGGTCCAGGGCGCCGACGCCGGGCTGACCCGCTTCGCGCTCGACGGCACCTCGGGCGACCAGATCCTCCTGTGGTTCACCCGGGTGCCGGACTCGGGCGAGGTGGCCGTCTCCGAGATCACGATGCGGGCGCCATGAGCAACGTGACGTCCCTCGACGACCCCGCCCGCCTGGTCGAGGCGGCCCGGACCGGTGACCGGCGGGCGCTCGACCGGCTGCTCCGGATCCACCAGCCCCAGATCCACGCCGTGTGCCGGCGGATCACCGGCAACGACGCCGACGCGCTCGACGCCACCCAGGAGGCGCTCATCGCCATCGTCCGGGGCCTCCCCCGGTTCGACGGCCGGTCCAAGTTCTCGACCTGGGCGTACCGCATCGCCACCAACGCCTGCCTCGACGAGCTGCGCCGGCGCAAGCGTCGACCGGTGGTCGGCCTCCCCGAGCACGACGGCACCGCGGTGGACCCGGTCGACCCCTCGCTGCCCGATCCCGGCGACACCGTGGGCGACCGCGACGAGGTCGACGCCGCCCTCGCCCAGCTTGCGCTCGATTTTCGCGCCGCCGTGGTACTTCGGGACCTCTGCCAGCTGGACTACGCGGAGATCGCCGAGGTCCTGGAGATCCCCGCCGGTACCGTGCGCTCGCGCATCGCACGGGGCCGAGCCCAGCTGGCGGACCTGCTCCGCGGGAACCAGCCCGCCCCCGACGAACGTCCCACCCCCACGCCATGACCGATCCGCACCCCCTCACCGACGACGACCTGTCGCTCGCCCTCGACGGCGAGGCCGATGCCCAGCTCCTGGCGCGCATCGACGCCGACCCCGCCGCGCAGGCCCGTCTCGAGGAACTGCGTGCTGCGGCCCAGCTCAGCGGCGCCCCGGTCCCCCCGCTCGACGACGACGTCGTCGACGACCTGATCGCCCGAGCGATCGACACGCCGGTCGCGCCCGTCGTCACCGGCACCCGCCGGTCGTCGCGCCGGGCCGCGCCCTGGCTCGTGGCCGCCTCGGTGGTGCTGTTGATGGCCGTCGGCCTGAGCCTCGTGTGGGCCGGTCGGAGCAGCGACGACGACCAGGCCAGCGCCGCCCGCGACGCCACCGAAGCAGCCGCCGACACGTCCGGTGCCGGGTCGGCCGCCGACAGCTCCTTCTCCGAGAGCGCCGACACGGGCAGTGCCGCGGCGGACGGGGTCGCCGGCGGCCACGGCTCGCCCACCACCGTGGCGCCCTCCACCTCGAGCGCATCGGTCCCGCTGCTCTACCTGGGCTCGTACGCGAGCGGCGACGACCTGCGGGCCGCCACCGCCGACTCCTTCACCGATGCGTGGAAGGACAACGGCGAGCTCACCTTCGACGATCCCGACACCGAGTCGGATCGCACGCAGGGCCGCTCGATGGCCGACCCGCCCTCGTCGGCCAGCGTCGACCGATGCGCCGACCAGCTCCAGATCACCCTCAGCATGGAGGGCGCCCCGGTGCAGAGCGGGTACGCCACCGTCGACGGCAAGGACGTGCTCGTCTACGAGTTCGCGACCGCCTCGGCGAAGGACGCCGACCGCGAGACCACGTTGGTCGCTGCCGTCGGTGCCGACGCCTGCGACGAGGTCGTCTTCTTCGAGCGCTGATGCCGCCGGACCTCGCTGCGGGCGGGTCTACGGCTCGAACCTGCGGGTAGTGTCTGGCGCTATGGCTGCACCGACCCCTTCTCCGCGCGGCAAGGTCCCCCAGGGCATCATCCCCGCCGAGTGGCCGGCGCAGGCGGCCGACACGATCGTCGACACGATCACCAAGGTCCGCGACAAGACCACCAAGCCGGCGCTGCTCGCCGCCCGTGGCCTGGTCTACGGCCTGGTCGCTGCGGTCGTGGGCTCGATCGCCTTCTTCCTGCTGCTGCTGATGATCGTGCGCTGGTACGACGTCTGGGCACCGGGGCCGGTCTGGCCGATCTACGCCTTCTTCGCCGTCGTGTTCCTCGGTGTCGGGCTCTTCGCGCTCCGCAAGGCGAACGCTCCGAGGCCCGGCGCAGGCGTCTGATCCTGGCTGACGGGAGCCCGGGCGCCGCCGAGCCGACCGGGAAGGTTCCTCACGGTCTCGGCGTTGGACGAATCCGTCCCCCGAACCGTTCCGGAGTCTCCGTGACCACTCGCCACAACGTCGTCATCATCGGATCTGGCCCTGCGGGTCTGACCGCAGCCATCTACACCGCCCGCGCCAACCTGGCGCCGCTCATCCTCGAGGGCGAGCCCTCCTCCACCTCGGACCAGCCCGGCGGCCAGCTCATGCTCACCACCGAGGTCGAGAACTTCCCCGGCTTCCCCGAGGGCGTCATGGGCCCCGAGCTCATGGAGAACTTCCGCAACCAGGCGATCCGCTTCGGCGCCGACGCCCGGCAGGAGAAGGTGTCGAAGGTGGACTTCTCCGAGCGCCCGTTCAAGCTCTGGGTCGGTGACCCCGATGCGGCGGAGCCCACCTACCTGGCCGATTCGGTCATCGTCTCCACCGGCGCCCAGTCGCTGATGCTCGACCTCCCCAAGGAGAAGGAGCTCATCGGCCACGGCGTCTCGACCTGCGCCACCTGCGACGGCTTCTTCTTCCGCGAGCACCACATCGCGGTGGTCGGCGGTGGCGACTCCGCCGTCGAGGAGGCCACGTTCCTCACCAAGTTCGCCGACAGCGTCACGCTGATCCATCGGCGAAACGAGCTTCGCGCCTCGAAGATCATGCAGGAGCGAGCCTTCTCCAACCCGAAGATCAAGATGCTGTGGGACAGCGAGGTCGCCGAGATCAAGGGCGACACCAAGCTCAGCGGCATCACCGTGCGCAGCACCACCACCGGCGAGCTCGAGGACCTCGACGTCACCGGCCTGTTCGTGGCCATCGGCCACCGGCCCAACACCGACCTGTTCAAGGGCGTCCTCGACATGGAGGACAACGGCTACCTGATCACCGGGCCCGGCACCGCCACCAACATCGAGGGCGTCTTCGCCTGCGGCGACGTCCAGGACCACACCTACCGCCAGGCGATCACCGCAGCCGGCTCGGGCTGCATGGCCGCCATCGACGCCGAGCGCTGGCTCGAGGCCAACGGCCACCACGGCTGAGCCTCGGGAATCCCCGGCCCCCGCTTCCGGTTGTACCCGAACGAATCACCCAAGGAGACCACCATGGCAGACGCCATCAGCACCCTCACCCAAGCCAGCTTCCCCGAGGCCATCGCCACCGCCGACAAGCCGGTGCTGGTCGACTTCTGGGCCGAGTGGTGCGGGCCGTGCAAGCGCATCGCCCCCATCCTCGACGAGGTCGCCTCGGAGAACGCCGAGAAGCTCAGCGTCGCCAAGGTCAACGTCGACGAGAACCCCGACATCGCCCGCCAGTTCGACATCATGAGCATCCCGACGCTCATCGTCTTCCAGGACGGCCAGCCCGTGCACCGCTTCCAGGGCGCGTCGGGCAAGGCCGGGCTCCTCGAGCAGCTGAGCGACTACCTCTGATCTGATCTTCGATCCCGATCGAGCAGCGAGGCCGGACCTTCGGGTCCGGCCTCGTTCGCGTCTGGAGTGCCGGCGTGCCGATCGTGGCCGCCCACCCTCGCTCCCCTGGTCAGCGGCCTACTGACGATCCGTCAGTTGACCTCGACCAGCTCGGGGCGGGGGGCCCGGGAAAGGCTCGACCCTGAACCGCTAGGCGAGCCGCAGGGTTTCCCACACGGTTTCCCACACCTGTGGATAAACCGGTGAACGATGGTGAGGGTCGGTGGGGAACACGACAGTTCCCCACCCCTCGACCTCGAGGCGCGCGTCAGGCGCCTTCGGGTCCGGCCGTCATCGCGCGGTAGATGCGCTCGAGGTCTTCGAGGCTGGCGAAGTCGATGGTGACCTTGCCTCGCTTCGAACCCATCGAGACCTTCACGCGCGTGTCGAGACGATCGGACAGGAGGCCTTCGAGCTCGAGCAGCCCCGGCGGCCGGAGTCGGCGTCCGGCGACGTCGGGCGCCGGCTTGGTGCCCGACTCCTCGGGCGCGTCGTCGGCTTCCGCCGCACCGGAGCGGGCGCGCACCGCCTCCTCGACCTCGCGGACGTTGAGGCCCTCGGCGACGGCACGCCGTGCCAGAGCTTCTTGGAAGGAGCGATCCGGCGTGCCGAGCAGGGCCCGGGCGTGACCAGCCGACAGCTGGCGATCCGCGACCAGCTTCTGGATGCTCGGCGGCAGCTGGAACAGCCGGAGCATGTTCGACACCGCCGACCGGCTCTTGCCGACGCGACGGGCCACGTCCTCGTGCGAGAGGTTGAACTCCTCGATGAGCTGCTGGTAGGCAGCGGCCTCCTCCATCGGATGGAGGTCTTCACGGTGGAGGTTCTCCACCAGCGCCTGCTCGAGCGACGTCGTCTCGTCGATCTTGCGGACGATCGCAGGGATGGTCTGCAGGCCGGCCCGCTTGGACGCTCGCCAGCGCCGCTCCCCCGCGATCAGCTCGTAGCGGTCGTGACCGGACGGCCGCACGAGGATGGGCTGGAGCACGCCCAGCTCGCGGATCGAGTCGGTGAGCGAGACCAGGGCCTCCTCATCGAACTGCGCACGCGGCTGGTGCTGGTTGGGCTCGATCTGACTGACCTGCAGCTCCCGGAGGGTTGCGTCGTCGCTCGGCGCCGTGAGGTCGTTGGGGATGAGGGCGCCGAGCCCCTTCCCGAGTCCGCTACGCCGGGCCACCGCTGACCTCCTTCGCCAGTTCCCGGTACGCGACCGCGCCGCGGGAGGATGGATCGAACGCCGTGATGGGCTGACCGAAGGACGGAGCCTCGGAGAGCCGCACCGTGCGAGGGATCATGATCTTGCAGACCTTGTCGCCGAAGTGGTCGCGGACCTCCTGGGCCACCTGATCGGAGAGCTTGGTGCGAGCGTCGTACATCACCAAGACGATGGTGCTGATGTCGAGCACCGGGTTCAGGTTCTTGGTGACCAGGCCCACGTTGCGCATGAGCTGACCGAGGCCCTCCAGGGCGTAGTACTCGCACTGGATGGGGACGAGCACCTCGGAGGCGGCCGCCATGCCGTTGATGGTGAGCAGGCCGAGCGACGGCGGGCAGTCGATGAGGACGTAGTCGTAGTCGTCGCGCACCTCTTGGAGGGCGTGCTTGAGCCGGAGCTCGCGGCTGAACGCCGGGACCAGCTCGATCTCCGCACCGGCCAGGTCGAGACTGGCGGGCGCGACGAACAGGTTCTTGACCGACGACGCCTCCACGCAGTCCTCGATCGGCACATCACTGAGGATCACGTCGTACATGGACGCCTGCAGACCCCGGATGTTGATGCCGAGGCCGGTGCTCGCGTTGCCCTGGGGGTCCAGGTCGACGACGAGGACCCGGTAGCCCAGGTCGGCCAGCGCCGCACCCAGGTTCACCGTGGTGGTGGTCTTCCCGACGCCACCCTTCTGGTTCGCAACCGCCAGGATCCGGGGAAGCGACGGACGGCTTCGCGGCGGTGCCGCAGGAGCTTCCTCACCTGCCGGATCTGACTCGAGCTGCGCGTCGGAGATCGAGGCAGGATCAGTCACGCGACCCATCCTTCCGTCCCAGCACGCAGGGGTCAAGCACCGCCCGAGAGTTTCACGTGGAACGCGCCGAACCAAGCGGCGTACTGCCCGTCGACAACCGGCAGCCCCCGTTGTCCCCCGAGTTCTCCACAGAGTTTTCCCCTCTGGGGATTAACGAGAACGGCGAGTTCCGCCCGACCAGCCAACCCATCCCCGGGGGCCGTCCAAACGGGCAGGTTCCGACGTTTCACGTGGAACCGGGTCAGTCCGGCCCCGGTGTGGAGCAGCACGTCCCCTTCCTCGTACATGACGATCCCGCCCGCGCCCTGCCCCGGCGTCGGGGCACCGTCCCGTCTTCACCGGCCAACGGCAGGTCTCGTGCCGCCAGGCAGGGCATCGGGAGCTGGGGCCCGGTCACGATGGCGCCCGAACGAGCTTCTGCCAGCGGTCGGGCGCGGCCGAGATCGATCCATCGGTGTACCGGGGCCGCCTGGTGGCTTGCGATCCACCGCCGCCGTCCTCGAACACCGCCAGGCGGGTGGCATCCCGAGAGCCCGATGGACTCGGAGCTCACCGCTGGGCCGGGCCGTGGCGCAGACCACAGCGACGAGCCCCTGCTGACGAGGCCGGAGGACCAGGGCCGGCGCCCGTGGCCCGGCGGCCCCCAGGAACCGGGCACGGCCGGCAGCGGGCCGGTGAGCCGGGGGCACGAGAACCCCGACCCAGGGCTCATCGTGGCGGCCCCACGCGCCGGCGCGCGAACGGCCAGGCAGGCACTCGTGCTCCGGCAGGCGCTCGTGCTCCGGCGGGCGCACCGGGCCA
>DATMGQ010000026.1:0-1881 GCA_035555395.1 Acidimicrobiales bacterium | reverse complement strand
CTCCGGGCGCTCGCCGACCGCAACGAGGTCGTGACCTCGATGATCGGCCTCGGCTACCACGCCACGATCACGCCGCCGGTCATCCTGCGCAACGTCCTCGAGAGCCCGGCTTGGTACACGGCCTACACGCCGTACCAGCCCGAGATCTCCCAGGGTCGGCTCGAGGCGCTCCTGAACTTCCAGACGATGATCGCCGACCTCACCGGCATGGCCCTCGCCAACGCCTCGCTCCTCGACGAGGCCACCGCGGCCGCCGAGGCCATGACGCTCGCCAAGCGCTCGGCCAAGGGCAAGAGCGCCGACGCGGTGTTCCTGGTCGACGCCGACTGCCACCCGCAGACGATCGAGGTCGTCCGCACCCGGGCCGAGCCGCTCGGCCTGCCGGTCGTGGTCGCGGACCTGTCCGAGGGCCTGCCCGCCGACACCGAGGCGTTCGGGCTGCTCCTGCCCTACCCCGGCTCGTCGGGCCGCGTCGTCGACTGGACCCCGGTCATCGAGGCCGCCCACGCCGACGGCGCCGTGGTGGCGGTCGACGCCGACATCCTCGCCCTCACGGTCCTCCGCTCCCCCGGAGCGATGGGCGCCGACCTCGTGGTGGGCGTCGCCCAGCGCTTCGGCGTGCCGCTCGGGTTCGGCGGCCCCCACGCCGGCTACATGGCCGTCCGCGAGGGCCTCCAGCGCTCGATGCCGGGTCGGCTCGTCGGCGTGTCCGTCGACGCCGACGGCGACCGGGCCTACCGCCTCGCCCTCCAGACCCGCGAGCAGCACATCCGCCGTGAGAAGGCCACGTCGAACATCTGCACCGCCCAGGTGCTCCTCGCCGTCACCGCCTCGATGTACGCCGTGTACCACGGCCCCGACGGGCTGACCGACATCGCCCGCCGCACCCACCGCTTCGCCGCGGTCCTGGCCGAGGGCCTCCGGTCCGGCGGGGTCGAGGTCGTCCACGCCGACTTCTTCGACACCGTCACCGCCCGGGTGCCCGGGGCGGCGGCCGACGTCGTCGCCAAGGCCCTCGATGCCGGGATCAACCTGCGCCTCATCGACGCCGACACCGTCGGCATCGCCACCGACGAGACCACCGTCCGGGGCGACATCGAGGCCGTCCTCGGTGCGTTCGGCGTCACCGGCGCCGACCTCGATGCGCTCGACGCCGCTGCTGGCTCGGCCATCCCCGCCGGCCTCGAGCGCGACACGCCGTTCCTGACCCACCCGGTGTTCCACGAGCACCGCTCGGAGACGGCGATGCTCCGCTACCTGCGCATGCTGGCCGACCGGGACCTGGCGCTCGACCGCTCCATGATCCCGCTCGGCTCGTGCACCATGAAGCTCAACGCCACCACGGAGATGGAGTCGATCACGTGGCCGGAGTTCGGCCAGATCCACCCCTACGCCCCTCTCCCCCAGTCCGAGGGCTACCGCCAGCTCATCAGCGAGCTCGAGTCCTGGCTGGTCGAGATCACCGGCTACGCCGCCGTCAGCCTCCAGCCCAACGCGGGCTCCCAGGGCGAGCTCGCCGGCCTCCTCGCCATCCGCGAGTACCACCGCAGCCGGGGCGACGTGCAGCGCGACCTGTGCCTCATCCCGTCGTCGGCCCACGGCACCAACGCCGCGTCGGCCGTGATGGCCGGCATGCGGGTCGTCGTGGTGGCCTGCGACGACGCCGGCAACGTCGACCTCCCCGACCTGCAGGCCAAGATCGCCGAGCACGGCGACACCCTCGCCGCGCTGATGATCACCTACCCGAGCACGCACGGCGTGTTCGAGGAGGCCGTCACCGACATCTGCGCCGCGGTCCACGATGCCGGCGGCCAGGTGTACCTCGACGGCGCCAACCTCAACGCCATGGTCGGCCTGGCCCGCCCGGGCCGCTTCGGGGCC
>DATMGQ010000025.1:0-9172 GCA_035555395.1 Acidimicrobiales bacterium | reverse complement strand
CACGGGTGGCGGAGAGGGCGTCCTCGATGCGGTGCTTCTTCTCCTTGAGCTCCACCTCGGTGGCCGCACCGACCTGGACGACGGCGACGCCGCCGGCCAGCTTGGCGAGGCGCTCCTGGAGCTTCTCGCGGTCCCAGTCGGAGTCGGTCTCCTCGATCTCGCGGCGGATCTGGGCGATGCGACCCTCGACGTCAGCCGCGTCGCCGCCGCCCTCGACGATGGTGGTCTCGTCCTTGGTCACGACGACCTTGCGGGCCGAGCCCAGGAGGTCGAGCGTGGCGTTCTCCAGCTTGAGGCCGATGGTCTCGGAGATGACCTGGCCGCCGGTGAGGGTGGCCATGTCGCCGAGCATCGCCTTGCGGCGCTCGCCGAACCCGGGGGCCTTGACGGCGACCGAGTTGAAGGTGCCGCGGATCTTGTTCACCACGAGGGTGGCGAGGGCTTCGCCCTCGATGTCCTCGGCGATGATCAGCAGCGGCTTGCCGGTCTGCATGACCTTCTCCAGCACCGGCACGAGGTCCTGGACGGAGCCGATCTTGGACTCGGTGAAGAGGATCAGCGGGTCGTCGAGAACGGCTTCCTGGCGCTCCGGGTCGGAGACGAAGTACGGCGAGAGGTAGCCCTTGTCGAACTGCATGCCCTCGGTGAAGGCGAGGTCGATGCCGAAGGTGTTGCTCTCCTCGACGGTGACCACGCCGTCCTTGCCGACCTTGTCGATGGCGTCGGCGAGGACCTCGCCGATGGCCTTGTCGTTGTTGGCCGAGATGGTGGCGACCTGGGCGATCTCGCTGCGGTCGTCGATCTCCTTGGCCGAGGCCTTGATGGACTCGACGGCAGCGGCGACGGCCTTGTCGATGCCCCGCTTGAGGGCCATCGGGTTGGCGCCGGCGGCGACGTTGCGGAGGCCTTCCTTGACGAGGGCCTGGGCGAGCACGGTGGCGGTGGTGGTGCCGTCACCAGCGACGTCGTTGGTCTTGGTGGCCACCTCCTTCACCAGCTGGGCGCCCATGTTCTCGTAGGGGTCCTCGAGCTCGATCTCGCGAGCGATGGACACGCCGTCGTTGGTGATGGTCGGGGCGCCGAACTTCTTCTCCAGCACCACGTTCCGGCCCTTCGGGCCGAGGGTCACCTTGACCGCGTCGGCGAGCTTGTTCACGCCCGCCTCGAGGCCGCGGCGGGCCTCGTCGTCAAACTTCAGGATCTTTGCCATGGGGGTTCCTCAGCTCACTTCTCGACGATGGCGAGCACGTCGCGGGCGTTCAGGATCAGCACGTCCTGGCCGTCGACCGTGATCTCGGTGCCGCCGTACTTGCTGTAGACGACGGTGTCGCCCACGGCGACGTCGACGGGGATGCGCTTCTCGCCGTCCTCGTCCCAACGACCCTCACCGACGGCCAGGACCTCGCCCTGCTGGGGCTTCTCCTTGGCGGTGTCGGGGATGACCAGGCCGGAGGCCGTGGTCTCCTCGGCGTCACCGGGCTTGACGATGATGCGGTCTTCGAGCGGCTTCAGGGCCATGTCGCCTCCTGGGCGTGTGGTTGGTGCCACCGCCCGTTCAGCGGGCGTTAGCACTCGTCTCTAGCGAGTGCTAACCCTACGGCGCCCTCTCCCCGATCGCAAGCAGTCGAGGACCGAGAGTGCTAACCGGTGTAGGTCGGCGACCCGGCGACGGCGCTGGCCGGTGCGGCCGCGGCCCCGGTGCCCGGAGCGGCGCCCGGTGACACCGGCGCGCCGGGCACCGCGGCGGCGTCGTACACCAGGGCGTCGTAGGTGAGCCCGCCGCACGAGGCGGTGACGTCCACCCGGCCGGCCAGGTCGCCGGGGAGGTCCACGACCCAGTCGCCGAAGGCGTCGATGGCCGCGGTGGCGGTCGCCCGCTCGCCGGCCTCGGACTCGAACACCACCGCGGCCTCGGTCGAGGGCGGGCAGTCGGTGCCCGTCAGGCGGGCGGGCCCGGCGTCGTCCGCCGGTGCGAGGGCGAGCCCCGGGGCCTCGACGTCGAAGCGGATGGTGTCGACGATCTTGGGCCCGCATCGCAGCGTGTAGCGGTCGTCGGTCTGGCCGGCCACGGCGGAGAAGCCCTTGCGCCCGCCGACGAGCCCGACGGGGACGTCGACGGCGTCGTCGCTGCCGACCTGCGTGCGGGTCACCGACAGGTCCGAGGCGTCGCAGGTGAACTGGGCGGTGTACGCGGTCCCGGGCGGACCGTCGCCGGCGCTCATCCGCCAGCCCGTGCTCCGCGTCGGCAGCACCGCCCCGGGCCCGCTCCGGTACCCGAAGCCGATGTAGTTCGGCGAGCCCGTCCCGCACTGGCCCGCCACGAGGATGGCGTAGGGCTCGGGGATCACGGGTGGCGGCGGCTCGGACCAGTCGCCGCGCACCCCCGGCGTCGGATGCAGCACGACCATGCGCTCCCCCGCCCGGACCCAGACGATCAGCTCCTCGCCGGTGTCGCAGTCGGTCCCGGTGATCGAGCGGAGCGGCACGTCCTGTTCGAAGAACGGGTCCGGGAACATCTCCTTCCACTCCAGGTCGACCTGCACCTTGGGCGACCGCGCGCCCGACGCGCAGATGCCCTGGTAGACGATGTCGCTGCTGGAGGAGAGGGTGGTCTCCGCCGTCCACACCCCAGCCGGGCCCTCGGTGGGCGTGAGGAGCGAGGGGAACGTGGGATCGCCCTCGTGCCATGGGCTGAGGATCTCGATGTGGGTCTGGCCGCCCTCGCACCCCGTGAGGGTCAGGGTCACCGGGTCACCCGTCTCGCCGGCCATCGCCGACGAGGTGAGCGCCGGCGACTCGGCGGCGCCCACGGGAGCCGGCAGACCCGCCAGCAGGGCGGCGGCCAGTGCCAGGGCGGCCACGGCGACCGATGTCGTGCGCTTCATCCTGCGCACCCCGCGTTGCCACCCGAGGACGACCACACCCCTGCTGCTGCCACCGTTCGCACCCCCACGTTGCTCCGCACGACTCCCACGACGCCCGCCTCCGTTGCTTCGTTCCCGCCGGGCCTGCCGCCGACCCGATCAGGTGAGCAGCGGGAGCTTCAGGTTGGGGTCGGCACCGTGGTCGAGGGCGCTGGGGCCGTCGGCGCCGAGGCGCCACCAGGCGGCCGCCGCCACCATCGCGGCGTTGTCGGTGCACATCGCCCGGCTGGGCAGGAAGCCGTGGATGCCGTCCTCGACGCAGGCCGACAGGAACCGCTCGCGCAGCAGCGAGTTGGCGGCCACGCCGCCGCCGAGGACCAGGCCCTTGGCCCCGATCTCCTGGGCGGCCTTGCGGGCCTTGTGCACCAGCACGTCGACCACGGCCTCCTGGAAGCTGGCGGCGACGTCGGCGGTGGCGGTGTCGGGGTGCTTGCGCACGTGGTTGATCACCGCGGTCTTCAGACCCGAGAACGAGAAGTCGAGCCCGTCGTTGTACATGGCCCGGGGGAACGGGATGGCGTGCGGGTCGCCCTCCATCGAGATCCGGTCGATGGCCGGACCGCCCGGGTACCCGAGCCCGAGGTAGCGGCCCACCTTGTCGAACGCCTCGCCCGCGGCGTCGTCGATCGTGGAGCCGAGGAGCCGGTAGCGGCCGTGGCCCTCCATCGAGACGAGCATCGTGTGACCGCCCGACACGAGCAGCACGACGAGCGGCAGCTCGAGCGACGGGTCCTCGACGAGCGCGGCGTAGAGGTGGGCCTCGAGGTGGTTCACGGCCACGAACGGCACGTCCCACACGAGGGCGAGGGCCTTGGCCGTGCTGACGCCGATGAGCAGGGCGCCCACCAGGCCGGGGCCGACGGTGGAGGCGACGGCGTCGAGCTCGGTGCCCTCGAGGCCCGCCTCGACGAGCGCCTCGGCGATGACCGGCGTGAGCAGGTCGACGTGGGCGCGGCTGGCGATCTCGGGGACGACGCCGCCGAAGCGGGCGTGGATGTCGACCTGGCTGGACACGACCGAGCTACGGACGGTGTGGCCGCCCACGACCACGGCCGCCGCGGTCTCGTCGCACGACGTCTCGATGCCGAGGATCTTGGTGCCCGCGTGGATCGGGAAGCCCATGGTGGAGGGGACGGTGGTGGTCACGAGGCCTCCTGGCTGCTCGCGGGGTGGAGACGGTCGGCCTTGGGCTCCGCGAACCCCTGCCGGACCACGGGCCAGCGCGACCGGGACTCGAGGCCCTGGAGCCGGGTCTCGTAGTCGTGGCTGCGGATGTCGTGCGCCCACATGACGAGGGCGTCCTCGCCGTTGTCGGCGTAGTAGGCCTTGCGGGCACCGCCGGGGGCGAAGCCGAGGCTGCGGTACAGGTCCTGCGCACCGCGGTTGGAGACCCGCACCTCGAGCGTGAGCTGGTTGGCGCCGAGCACCATGGCCTGGCGGACCAGTTCGACCAGCAGGGAGCGGGCGACGCCGTGGCGCTGCCAGGCGGGGTCGACGGCGATCGTGGCGACGTGGCCGTCGTCGGCGATCATCAGCACACCGGCGTAGCCGACGACGGTGGGGCCGAGCCGGGCCACGAGGTAGATCCGGCCGGAGCGCTCCAGCTCCTCCTCGAACAGCCGTGACGACCAGGGCTTGGGGTACACCTGGGCCTCGATGGCGAGGACCTCGGGCAGGTGGCGGCGCCGCATGGGCGACACCGTCAGCGTGCTGGTCTCCGGCGCCGCGGCCGGATCGGGGCTCACGCGCCCTCCCGCACGGACCAGTTGATCTCGGCGTCGGGCTTGCGCAGGTAGAGGAGCTCGATCTGCTCGGGGCGGACCCAGTCCTCCCGCAGCGCCTTGGCGTGGGCGAGCTGCACCAGCGAGCGCGCCGACGGGTAGGCGTGGTCGCCACCGGCGACCTCGATGCCGGGACGGCGGGTCAGGACCTCGGCGTAGCGGACCGCGCCGTCGCCGGCGAGGAGCGTGTCGCCCGGCTGGGCTTGCAGCTCGGCGGCCAGGTCGTCGGCGCTGCCGACCTGCGGCTCGCTGATGCGCTGGATGCCACCGGGGACCTGCCGGTAGAAGGCCCAGAACACCTCGTTGCGGCGGGCGTCGATGACCGTGGCGATGCGGCGGTCGGTGAACCGCAGCGGGAAGGCGAGCAGGTCCAGGCTCGACACCGAGATCATCGGGACGCGCAGGGCCTGGGCGATGGCCTTGCCCGACGCCACGCCGACGCGCAGGCCGGTGAACAGGCCGGGTCCGTTGTCGACCGCGACGCACGAGATCTCCGACAGCTCGACGCGGGCCTGGCGGCACACGAACTCGATGGCCGGGGTGAGGTTCTCGGCGTGGCGCTTGCCGCGCGCCGAGTGCGACGACGCCAGGACGCCTTCGTGGCCGCCGATGGCGCAGCCCACCTCGGCGGTGGCGCTCTCGAGCCCGAGGATCAGCACGTCGGTCCTTCCTGGCCGACCCGCCACGGGGCGACGGCATCGGCGATCTGGCGGGAGCGGGCGGGCCACGAGCCGCCGACGCCGCGCAGCTCGATGCGGCGCTCGTCGTCGTCGGCCCCGAAGGTGATGCGCAGCTCCAGGTACTGGTCCGGGAGAGCGGGCAGCACGGCGTCGCCCCACTCGACGAGCATCACCGCGTCCTCGTCGAGCATCTCGCCGAGGCCGAGGTCGGCGACCTCGCGGAGGGTCTCGAGGCGGTACACGTCGAGGTGGTGCATGTTGAGGCGGCCGCCCGAGTACTCCTGCACGATCGTGAAGGTGGGGCTGGTGACCTGGTCGGCGATGCCGAGGCCGCGGGCGAAGCCCTGGGCGAAGGCGGTCTTGCCCGCCCCCATCTCACCGGCGAGCAGGACGAGGTCGCCCGGCAGCGAGGTGGCGGCCAGGGCCGCGGCCAGCTCCTGCGTGTGGGCCGCGCTGGTGGTCACGACGACCAGGGGCGTCCGGCTCACCGCGCCACCCGGGGTGCACGCTCGACCGGGGCCGCGGGGAGGGAGGGGGTGCAGGCCACCGCACGATCTTACGGACCGGCGCGCACGGGACGAACCTGGCCGGGCGGCGCCAGATGGGTCGCATCGGGCCCGCAGGGGGCAGGGTCGCGGCGGCGGCCCGCTAGACGGGTCGGCATGGCGACCGACGCCGATCCTCCCGCTGCGACGCTGGTCGTCGACGGCCGGCGCGTCGCTCCCGTCGAGGTCGCCGCCGGCCGCTCCGCCCGAGCTCGAGGGTTGCTCGGGCGCGACGGCATCGACGGCGCCCTGCTGCTCGCTCCGGCGAGCTCGGTCCACACGTTCGGCATGCGCTTCGCGATCGACGTCGCCCTGTGCACGACGGACCTGGAGGTCCTGGTGGTCCGCACCCTCCCACCGGCGCGCGTGACCCGGCTTCGGCCCCAGGTGCGGGCCGTCGTGGAGGCCGAAGCCGGCGCCTTCGCCCGCTGGGGGCTCGGCCCCGGATCCCGACTCGCGGTGAGCGAGCGGCCAGCCTGACCCACGAACGTCCTGACCGTCGAGCCTCGTCACCCGACTTTGGAGTCCGCCCAGGGTCGAGGGTCGCGCGGTTCTTGTCGTCGAACGACACGTATCGGGTGCTGTTCGACGACAAGAACGGTGCGGCATCGGTTCTTGTCATCGAACGACACGTATCGGGTGTCGTTCGACGACAAGAAGCGGAGCGCACGACGACGGCCCGCCGCCGGCTTCGCCGGGGGTGCGTGGTCCAGCAGGAGCGAGCAGCGACCCGGTCCCGATCCCAGGGCGAAGGACGACGAGGGCGACGCTCAGGACCCCGGCCGTGACCGGCCGGCGGGTCAGACCTGGCCGGGCTCGACCTGGTCGGGGTCGACGGGGCCGTCGGTGTCGGCCACGGCCGCGGCGACGCTGGGCTCGGATCCGTCGATGCGGGCCACGAAGGCGTCGAGCAGCTCGGCCAGCTCGTCGGGGCGCTCCTGCATCAGCTGGTGGCCGGCGCGCGGCAGCACCACCAGCTCGGAGTCGGGCAGCAGGTGCGCGAGGTGGCTGGCCGACGGCACCGGGGTGAGCAGGTCCCGCGTCCCCACGATCACGAGCGACGGGGTCGCGGTGGCCTTGAGGGCCTCTCGGGCGTCGTGCTCGATGAGCCCGCTGAGCGACGGGAGCAGGGCTTCGGGCGGGATCGACCGGCCCATCTCGGCGACGAGCTCGACCGCCCGCTTGGAGGGCTGGTCGCCGAAGGCGAGGCGGGCGGCCTGGGTGGAGACCGTGGCCCGCTGCGGGAGGGCGTCGCCGCGGTCGACGATCGACTGGCCCCGGGCGGCGAGGCGGCGGGCGCCGCGGTCGAGGTAGGGCGGGAACACCTGGTGGGCCCGGGTCGCCACGAACACGAGGCCCGCGACCCGCTCGTCGAGGACGTCGGCGTGGTCGCCGCAGAACTGCATGACCGTCATCCCGCCCATCGAGTGCCCGACGAGGACGGCGTCGCGGAGGTCGAGCTCGGTGAGCAGGGTGGCCAGGTCGTCCCCGAGGCGGGGGATGCCGAAGCCGGCGTCGCCGGCCCGGGACGTGCCGTGGCCGCGCAGGTCGACGGCGATCACCCGGAACCGGTCGGTGAGCTGGTGGAACTGCGGCGACCACACGTCGGCGCGCAGCGTGATGCCGTGGAGCAGCACGAGCGGGCGGCCCTCGCCCTTCTCGATGGCGTGCACGGTGCCGCCGTCGGGGGTGGGGATGTCGTGCTCGATCACGTCGTCGGGCAGGTCGAACAGGGCATCGGGGACCGGGCGGCGGGACCGGCCGGGGTCGGGCGAGATGGGCCCGCGGGCGTCCTTGGGGTGCGTGGCCTTGTAGGCGCCGGCGGCCGCGGCGCCGATGCCGAGGGCGACGGCGCCGAGGGTCACGAGCTTCGGGTGCTTCACGAGGGGGCCTCCAGGTAGCGGCGCGGGACGCGGGGGCTGATCCCGCAGACGATCTCGTAGGCGATGGTGCCGACCAGCTCGGCCCAGTCCTCGGCGCCGATCGTGGCGCTGCCCTGCCGGCCGAACAGCACGACCGGGTCACCGACCTCGACGGGGTCGTCGCCGCAGTCGACGAGGATCTGGTCCATCGTCACCGATCCGGCGATCGGCCGGGGCACGCCGCCGATGAGCACGGTGCCGCCGTTGCTGCCGAGCCGGCGGGGCAGGCCGTCGGCGTAGCCGAGCGGCACCGTGGCGATCGTCGTCTCCTTCCGCGGCCGGTACCGGAGGCCGTAGGAGATGCCCTCTCCCGCCGCGACCCGCTTCACGTGCGAGACGCGTGCGTGGAGCGACATCGCGGGCGACAGGTCGACCCGCCCGGCGAGCGCCGGAGCCGGGTCGAGGCCGTAGATGCCGATGCCGCAGCGGACGAGGTCGAGCCGGGCCGCGGGGTGGTCGATGGCGGCCGCGGTGTTGGCGGCGTGGGTGCAGGGCACCTCGATGCCGGCGTCGGCGAGGGCGGCGAGCACCCGGTCGAAGCGGGTGAGCTGCTTCGCCGTGAACGGGTTGGTGGGCTCATCGGCCACCGCGCAGTGCGTGAACACCGAGCAGAGCTCGAGCGCAGGCTCGTCGACGACCATCTGGGCCAGGGCCACGGCGTCGCCGGGCTGCACGCCGACCCGGTGCATGCCGGTGTCGACCTTGAGGTGGACCCGGACGGGGCGGACGTCGTCTCGGCCGGCCCGCCGGGCGGCCTCGGCCAGGCCCTCGACACCGGACGGGGTGTAGACGGTGGCGTCGAGGTCGGCGGCGACGAGCGTGTCGATCTCGTCGGCCGAGGCCTGCGAGAGGATCATCACGACCGCGTCGATGCCCGCCTCGCGGAGCTCGACCCCTTCGGCGACCAGGGCGACCGCCAGCACGTCGGCCCCGCCGGCGAGCGCCGCCCGGGCGACGGGGACGGCGCCGTGGCCGTAGCCGTCGGCCTTCACGACCGCGCACAGCGCTGCGGGCGCGGCCCGCTCCCGCAGCACGGCCACGTTGGCCGAGATCGCGCCGAGGTCGACCTCGGCCCAGACGGGGCGCACCGGGTTCCGGTCCTAGGCGTCGGTCGCCGGGGCCTCGTCGTCGCGGATGATCTCGCGGAGCACGTCGACCCGCGAGATGATGCCGACCAGGCCGAGGTGGCCCACCACGGGGAGGCGCGACACGTTGTGGTCGTGCAGCTTGGTGGCGGCGGTCTCGATGGTGTCGTCGGGGCCGACGGTGATGGGCTTGGGCTGCATCACGTCGGCGACGGTGGCCCCGAGGGTCTTGCGG
>DATMGQ010000024.1:0-9447 GCA_035555395.1 Acidimicrobiales bacterium | reverse complement strand
TCGGCTCGGCCATGTCGAGCACGGACCGTTCGTCTCGGTCGCCGCTCGCGCCCACCCAGCGCAGGTGGTAGTCGAGGTCGAAGTGGGGGTCGACCTCCCACCGCGGCGGCGCCACGGAGTACGGGTTGCCTCGCACCCGCTGGCGCATCCGGGGGACGAGGCGGGTGCCCCGCTCGAGCAGGTGGCGCAGGCGCTTCTCGTCGGGGGCCGCATCGAGGAACAGGACCGCCGTGATGGTCGACCGCAGCAGCGGGTCCTTCTCGATGGTCCACATCAGCGAATCGGAATCCGTCATCCGATCCGTGAACCGAAGCTCCTCAGCCATGCGCCTGCCACCTTCCGCAGCACCAGCGACCGGTGCCGACCGTCACAGTCTGCCCCAGCCCGAGGGCGACCGGGCCGGGGCCCGACCGGTCACGGGCAGGGATCGTCGGGCTGCTCCGGATCGCAGGCACCGGGGCCCGAGTAGATGATGTTGTCCTGGATGGCCCGGAGCCGGGGCATCTGGCTGCTGAACGTACTGGTGGCCGTGGCGCGGAACTTCAGGCGCTCGAAGCAGTACGTCGTGTCGGGGAGCTGGTAGTCGAGGGTGGCCTCCCCGCGGACGGGCACGCTGCCCGACTTGGCGGTGAACGTGATCGACTGCCGGAAGTAGTTGGGCCCGTACTTGTCGGCGGCCAGCTTCGTCGGCGTGGTGGCTGAGGTGGTCACCCAGTTGGTGTAGCCGGAGGTGTCGCGGATCTGCGCCCGTCGGGTCGGGAAGTACTTGTTGACCGATGCCTGCAGGGTGCTGCCGCTGGCGCAGATGGTGGTGTCGAACGTGTGGGCCACGGTGTCGGGACCGGTGGGTGCGTAGATGTCGATCCCGTAGGTCGAGTGGCTCTCCAGGTAGTTCTTGGGCCCGAACCAGACCCAGTAGCTCCCCGCCTTGTGCTTGACGAAGTCGTTCGGCATGCAGGCGGTGGCCAGCGCGGCGATGGCGGCGACGGCGATGGCCAGCCGCGCGAACCGCCGTGGCCCGGTTCGTCCAGGGTTCCGAGGTGTCGTCATGAGGTCGCTCCAGGTCGTCGCAGGGGTCAGCGAGGATCGTGGACCAACCCCCGCGAACGAGACGCGAACGAACGCGCGAACAGGTCGAGGAGCTGTCGATCCTCGTGTTTCCGAGCGAAGCGAGCCCGGGGGAGCTCGACGGGGCAGAGCTTGCGGAGCCCCTTCGACCGAGACGGTGCGACGAAGTCGTGCCGTCGAGCGAAGACGTCGAGCGTCAGCTCGTCCTCACGTTCGAGGAACGGAGCGAGCGCAGCGAGCGAGTGACGAGAGCCGAGCGCAGCGAGGCGTCAGCAGGTGGTGCTGCCGGACTGGCGGTAGCGGGCCTGGAAGGTGTCGGTGCCGGTCTTGCCGTCGGGGTAGTGGATCGTGCGGGTGGTGGAGACCGTGGTGCACGTGCCGCTCTTGCCGGTGGTCTGGCCGGTCTGCTCGCCGTAGGCGTACTGGGTGGACCAGAGGCGCACCGTGACGCTGGTGTCGGTGTGGGTGGCCTCGACGAGGATCCCGTAGGGGGTGTTGTTGGTCCACACCAGGTTCGGGTTCTGCCAGCCCATCGTGGCTTCGCGGCCGTACGGGTACCGGTCGAAGTGCTCGGAGTGGGCCTGGTACGTGTTGATGGGCAGGCCGGCGAAGAAGGCGGCGTTGAAGGTGGTGGTGGCGAACTGGCTGACGCCGCCGCCGACCTCGTCGACGTGCTCGCCGTTGGCGATGGCGCCGGCGGACACGAAGCCCTTCTCGGTGGTGCGCTGGCCGACGATGGCGTTCATGTCGAACTTCTCGCCGGGCTTGATGACCGTGCCGCTGACGATGTCGGCGATGCGCTGGATGTTGGTGACGCGGGCGGCGCAGCACGGGTAGTAGGTGGTGAAGCTCTTGACCTGCGGCTGGCCCTTCCACTCGGTGGTGGTGCCGACGGGCTCCTTGATGCCGAGCTTCTGGGCGGCTTCGGTGGTGAAGGCGGCCTTCTTGACGTCGAGGCCGATCTCGACGGCGCCGGAGCCGCCGTTGATGGCGGCGAGGAGGCGGGCCGGGGTGTCCGCAGCGCAGCAGGTGGCGCCGTCGGAGCTGGGGATGATCTTGGGGGCGCCGTTCTCGAGGACGATGGCGGCGTCCTTCGGCTTGGTGGCGTCGGGGAGGGCGCCGGTGAGGTCGGCCTTGGCCTTCTCGGCGTCGAGCTGGGCGACGAGCTTGTCGCCTTCGACCTTGGACGACAGCCAGGCGCGGGTGGTGGCGGCGGGGATGTCGACCGTGCTCGCGCCGCTGGTGACCTTGAGGCCGTTGGCGGTGCCCTTGCTGAGCTGGTCGGCGAGGGCCTGGGCGGACTGGTCGGAGACCTTGGGCGCCTCGGCCTTGGCGTCGGCGTCGACCACCAGGGGCAGCTCGGCCCGCTCGGCGCGGGCGCGGAGCTGGTCGGCCACGCCGGCGGCGTCGATGGTGGTGCCGTCGGACCCGCTGACCACGGTGAAGCCGTCGGCGCCGGCGGCGATGGTGGGCTCGGTGGGCTTGGCGTTGCCGCCGAGCTCGGCCAGGCCGGCCTTGAGCTGTCCGTCGTCGACGACGAACCGGAGGGGCACGGTGCGCTCCTCGAGGAACGACTGGCCCCAGGCGATGGGGCCGGTGCTGAGGTCGAGCGCGGCCTTCACGGTGGCGTCCTCGTCGAGCATGAGGCCCAGCTCGGAGGCGGGGACCTTGTAGCTCTTCTCGTCGGTGCGGACCTGCACCTCGGCGTTGGCGTACTCGTCGGCGACGTCGGCCACGGTGGCGGCGAGGTCGTCCTCCCCGAAGGTCGAGACGTCCCGTCCGGCGAGGGTGGTGTTGCGGGGCACCTTGCCGCTGGCGCTGGAGGTGTCGATGGCCCACGCAGCCAGCAGGAGCACGATGACGAGCAGGGGCAACGTGATGCCGAGCACGAGCCTGAGGCGGGGGCGACGCATCACACCACCTTGGCACGTGGGGGTGCGGATTCCGTGGCAGCGGACCGGGCCGGCGGACCACCAGCGGGCTGTCCTGCTGGTTTGCCAAGATGGGAGCTCATCGACTTCCGCGGGAGCGCGGAGACAAGGGGATGGTCGTGGGGATCTGCGACGGACGTGTGTGCATCGTGACCGGTGCCGGCCGGGGCATCGGGCGGGAGCACTCGCTGATGCTGGCCGAGCAGGGCGCCAAGGTCGTGGTCAACGACATCGGCGGCGAGATGGACGGGAGCGGCCGGTCGAGCGGCCCGGCCCAGGAGGTCGTCGACGAGATCGTCGCCGGCGGGGGAGAGGCCGTCGTCAACGGCGACGACATCTCCACGTGGGACGGCGCCGAGCGGCTGGTGCAGCAGGCGATCGACACGTTCGGCCGGCTCGACGTGCTCATCAACAACGCCGGGATCCTGCGGGACCGGATGCTGGCCAACATGACCGAGGCCGAGTGGGACGCGGTGATCGCGGTGCACCTCAAGGGCACGTTCGGCCCCGCCCGGCACGCCGCTGCCTACTGGCGGGAGCAGACGAAGGCGGGGGAGGCGGTCGACGGCCGCATCATCAACACGTCGTCGCCGTCGGGCATCTACGGCAACGTCGGCCAGACCAACTACGGCGCAGCCAAGGCGGGCATCGCGGCCTTCACCGTCATCGCCGCCAAGGAGCTGGCCCGCTACGGCGTCACCGTGAACGCCATCGCCCCGGCTGCCCTGACCCGGATGACCGAGAACCTCGGCATGGGCCAGGCCGACGACATGACGAAGGCGATGCTCTCGCCCCGCTGGATCGCCCCGATCGTCACCTGGCTGGCGTCGCCGGAGTCCAAGGACGTCACCGGCCGGGTGTTCGACGTCACCGGCCAGGCCCTGTCGGTCGCCGAGGGCTGGCACCGCGGCCCGACCCAGGAGAACCCCACCGACGACCCTGCGGCGCTGGGCGAGGTGGTCAAGCGGCTCGTCGCCGACGCTCGGCCCAACGCCAACATGCTCGGCTTCGACGAGGAGTAGGCCCGTGCCCATCAACCCCGATGCCGTCGGCCTGACCGGCGACCCGGTCCGCCACTCGTGGACCTCGCGCGACGTGCTGCTCTACGCCCTGGGCGTCGGTGCCGGCGCGGTCGATCCGCTCCAGGAGCTCCAGTTCACCACCGAGAACTCCCAGGACACCGACCTCGTGGTCCTGCCGACCATGGCCGTCGTCCTCGGTGTCGGCGGGACCGGGGCGTTCGGCTCCATCGGCACGTTCAACCCGGCGATGCTCGTCCACGGCGAGCAGGCCATCACCCTGCACGGGCCCATCCCGACCAAGGGCGAGGTGGAGACGGTCGGCACGATCTCCGGCATCTACGACAAGGGCAAGGGTGCGGTCGTCGAGGTGACCTCGACGTCCACCGACACCGGTACCGGCCAGCCGCTGTTCACGCAGGTCATGTCGGCGTTCATCCGCGGCGAGGGCGGGTTCGGCGGCGACCGCGGCCCGTCAGGGCCGAAGAACGTGGCCCCGGAGCGGGCACCCGACCACACCGCGTCGTACGCGACGCGCACCGACCAGGCCCTGCTGTACCGGCTCTCGGGCGACCGCAACCCGTTGCACTCGGACCCGGCGTTCGCTGCGTTCGGCGGCTTCGACCGTCCGATCCTCCACGGCCTGTGCACCTACGGGTTCACCGGCCGGGGCCTGCTGCACCTGCTCTGCGGGTCCGATCCGGCCCGCTTCACCTCGATGGAGGGCCGGTTCTCGTCACCGGTGCTGCCGGGCGAGTCGCTCACCGTGAACGCGTGGAGCACCGGTCCGGGCGAGGCGGTCTTCCAGACGCTCGGCGACGACGGACGGGTCGTCATCGACGCCGGCCGCGTCACCTTCCAGGACGCGTGAGCGTGACCCGGCCCACCGCGCCGGAGCTGACCTCCCCGCTCGTCGACGAGTCGTTCTACGCGGGCGATCCGTTCCCGCTCTACGCCCGGCTGCGCGAGGAGGCGCCGATCGTCTGGCACCAGCCGGACGAGGGCGCGGGGTGGTGGGTGGTCAGCACCCAGCCCGAGGTGATCGAGGTGTCCCGGGACCCGGGCCGCTTCGAGTCGGGCAAGGGCATCCTCACGATGGAGATCGGGATCGAGTACCCGTCGCCGCCGACGATGATGCACACCGATCCGCCGGTGCACACCCGCTACCGCAAGCTGGTCCAGCCGGGCTTCTCACCCAGCCGGATCCGGGCGCTCGAGGAGCCGCTGCGGGCCCTCGTCACCCGGCTGCTCGACGAGCTGCCCACCGGCGAACCGGTCGACATCGTGCCGACGCTGGCGGAGCCGTACCCCGTCCACGTCATCGCCGACCTGCTCGGGATCCCGGACCAGGACCGCGACCGCTTCGTCCTGTGGTCCGACGCCACCATCCCCGGCGCCTCCAACCTCAGCTTCGAGGAGTGCATGGCGCTGATGACGGAGATGCAGGAGTACCTGATGGCCGCCGGGCGCGACCGGCGGGGCGGCGACGGCACCGACCTCATCACGGTCCTGGCCAACGTCGAGATCGACGGCGAGACGCTCACCGACGACGAGCTGCTCATGTTCTTCAACCAGCTGCTCGTCGCCGGCAACGAGACCACCCGCAACATGATCTCCGGCGGCCTCTGGGCGCTCGCGAACGAGCCGGAGCAGCTGGCGCGGCTCGTCGCCGACCGCGAGCTGATCCCGTCGTGCGTCGAGGAGTGGCTGCGCTGGACCACGCCGGTCGTGGCGTTCATGCGGACCGCCACCGTCGACACCGAGCTGCGCGGCGTGCCCATCGCAGCCGGCGATCCCGTGCTCCTGCTCTACGCGGCGGCGAACCGCGACGAGGCCGTGTTCGGCCCGGACGCCGGCGAGTTCCGGGTCGACCGCCAGGACAACCACCAGGTGGCGCTGGGCTTCGGTCCGCACTTCTGCATCGGCGCCGCCCTGGCCCGCCTCGAGGGGCGGATCCTCCTGGAGGAGATGCTCCAGCGGTGGACCACCATCGAGCCTGCGGGCGACGTCGTCCGCACCGGCTCGGCCATCATCGCCGGCCTCAAGAAGGCTCCGCTCGTCCTGCGCTCGTAGGCCGAGCCGCCCGCTCGGGCGGCGGCACCTAAGGTTCAAGCGCGGGAGCGGAGGTGCCGATGTTGCCGCGTGGGCTTCGCCGACCACCCGGGACGGCGAGGCGGACAGCCCCACGGCGGGGCAGAGGAGCGAGCAGATGATGACGACGCGTGCGGTGCGCCGCTCGGTGGCCGGCGCGGCCCTGGCGGTCGCAGGGGTGATGCTGGCCACGGCCGCGGCGCCCGCAGCCTCGGCCCGACCGGCTCGATCGACGGCGCCCGAGGCCCAGGTGATCGCCGCCGGCGACCGCAAGCCGGGCACCATGACCGAGCTGCGGGCCAAGTCGACCCCCGCCACCGGCTACGTGGCTCCCCGCGACGTCACGGGCAGCAGCCGGGTGAGCACGGTGAAGTCGTCGTTCGTCGTCACCTACCACGGGTTCCCCGCGAACGCGAAGGCCTCGTTCCAGCGGGCCGTGGACCTGTGGTCGATCCTCGTGAAGTCGCCGGTGCCGATCCGCATCGACGCCACCTGGAAGTCGCTCCCCAGCGGCGTGCTGGGCAGCGCCGGTGCCACCGACTACCTCCGCAACTTCTCGGGCGCGCCGCGGACCAACACCTGGTACCCGATCGCCCTCGCCAACGCGAAGGCCGGCACCGACCTCGACACCACCAAGACGGACATCTCCGCCGAGTTCGCGAGCGGCCGTTCCGACTGGTACTTCGGCACCGACGGCCAGGTGCCGGCGGGCAAGATCGACCTCACGAGCGTCGTGCTCCACGAGATCGGCCACGGCCTCGGCATGACCGGGGGCGGCTACGTCAACGGCAGCCTCGGCTACTGGGGCGCCGGGACGCCGGTCCCCGACATCTACGACCGCCTGGCCCAGAGCTCGAGCGGCACGCCGGTCAGCAGCTACGTCAGCGGCTCGTCGTCGCTCTACTCGGTGTACACGAGCAACGCGATGCGCTGGGGCGGGGCCCAGGGCACGGCCGCCAACGGCGGCCAGAAGCCCTACCTCTACTCGCCGAACCCGTACTCGCCGGGCTCGTCGATCTACCACCTCGACGAGGACCGGTACGCGACCGGCACGGCGAACGCGCTGATGACGCCGTACCTCGACGACGGCGAGGCCGTGCACGACCCGGGCGACATCGTCCTCGGCATGCTGCGCGACATCGGGTGGACCACGACCGGCGCCAAGGGCGTGCCGGCGGCTCCGGCGCTCAGGACCGCCATCGGCGGGCCGCAGCGGGTGACCGTCGCCTGGACCCCGTCGGGCGACACCGGCCGGCAGTTCCTCACCGGCTTCCGCATCTACCGCTACGACAGCGGCAGCCCGTCGGCGTCGGCCAGCTACGACGTGGCGCCGAACCTCACCAGCACGACCATCACCGGCCTCGCCAACGGCACGGCGTACCAGTTCTCGGTCGCGGCCAAGAACGCGTCGGGCGTGAGCGCGCCGTCGGCCAAGAGCGCCAGCATCAAGCCGGCCGCCATGGCGCCGTTCACCCGGACCGATGCGCTGGTCCGCCAGCAGTTCCTGGACTTCCACGGCCGGGAGCCGTCGACGGCCGAGTCCCTCAAGTGGATCGCCGACCTGCACTCGGGCGCCAAGACGCCGCTGCAGACCGTCGTCGGCATCGCCAAGCTGAACGGCTCGTACGACGTGAGCACCCGGATGACGCGCCTCTACTCGGGCTACTTCGAACGGCTCCCGGACTACAGCGGCTACGGCTACTGGACCGGCAAGCTGCGCAGCGGCTGGTCGCTCAAGAAGGTGTCGGACACGTTCGCCGCGTCGTCGGAGTTCAAGAACAAGTACGGGCCGCTGTCCAACACGGCGTTCGTGCAGAAGGTGTACCAGAACGTCCTGCACCGGGCGCCCGACAGCGGCGGCCTGAACTTCTGGGTGAACCGCCTCAACAAGAAGACGGCCAGCCGCGGCGACGTGATGCTCAACTTCTCCGAGTCCAACGAGAACGTCAACAAGATGGACTCCGAGGTCACCTCGGTCCTGCTCCGGGCCGCCATGTTCCGGCGCATGCCCAACACCGGGGAGTACTCCTCGGACGTGGCATCGCTCGACGGCCCCGGCACGATCGACACGCTGGCCCAGGCCTTCCTCGCCAGCGCGGAGTACGACGCCCGGGTCCCGTAGGCCGACCGATCGATGCGTGGGACCCGGGGCGCTCGGCGCCTCGGGTCCGGCGCCTCAGGTCCAGTCGAACAGCCAGTGCCGCCCGAAGAGGGTGGCGGCCAGCGCGCCCATCGCGGGCACGAGGTTGTCCATCAGCTCGGGGCAGTAGGCGTAGTGCTGCACGGCCAGCTCGAACGCGGCGCGGGCGTCTTCGGGCGGCCGGGCCACCAGGCACTCCATGCGCTCGAGCCCGAGGCCGACGAGCTCGGCCCCGTAGACCTCGTGCCAGAAGTGGAGGACCGCGAGGTGCTCCGGACCACCGATGTCGTGGCGCTCGGCACCGGACCAGGCCAGCAGCGCCGGGACCTCCCAGCCGCCCTGGGCGGGGATGAGCGCGATCGTGACCTCGTCGCCGGCGAGGGCCCGGACGGCATCCTCGTCGGGCCGGGCCGTGAGGCGGGTGCGGATGGCGTCGGCGTCCTGCTCGAGCTTGGCGAGGTGCCGGGGCACGTCCTCGAGGTACTCGTCTTCGGCCGGGTTGCCGATCCACTGGGCGAGCAGCTCGGGCGCGCTCGGGGCGTCCTCGATCTCGGGGATGCCCGGCGCGGACCGGGCGAGCATCCCGAGGCGCCAGGTGAGCTGGTCGATGACCTGCGGGTCGCTACCGAGCAGGATCGGCCAGAGGCCGGTGCGGGGGTGGCGCTCGCGCAGGGCGCGCCAGGTGGCGAGCGCCGCGGCGCCGCCGGGCACCACGTGGCTCCACGCCTGCTGGCCGCGCAGGGTGTGGCACCAGGGCTCGAAGCCCTGGGGCGGTTGGGCACCGCCGGGGAGCAGTCCGGGTCCGGTCACGTCGTCAGAACAACCGGAGCTCATTGGACTCGAGGCCCCGCAGCTCGTCGTAGTCGACCTCCACCCACTGGATGTCCCGGTCCTTGGCCAGCACCTTGGCCTGGGGCTTGATGACCTGGGCGACGAACATGCCGCGCACCGGGCGGAGCATCGGGTCGCGGTTGAGGAACTCGAGGTAGCGGGTGAGCTGCTCGACGCCGTCGATCTCGCCGCGGCGCTTGATCTCGACGGCGATGGCCAGGCCGTCGGCGTCGCGGCAGAGCAGGTCGACGGGCCCGATGTCGGTGGGGTACTCGCGGCGCACGAGGCGCAGGCCCTCGCCGAGCTTGGTGCAGTTGGCCGCCAGCAGCTCCTGGAGGTGGGCCTCCACGCCGTCCTTCTGCAGGCC
>DATMGQ010000023.1:0-5249 GCA_035555395.1 Acidimicrobiales bacterium | reverse complement strand
GGGGCACCGAGAAGATCTCCCGGACCTCGGCTTCGCCGGTGACGACCTCTTCGTACTCGGGGGCGAGCATGCCGACCATGGCCGCCTCGATGTCCTCGAGGAGGTGGTAGATGACCTCGTAGGTGCGGATCTCGACGTCCTCGGTGGCCGCGAACTCGCGGACCTGCCGGTCGGGGCGCACGTTGAAGCCGATGATCGTGGCGTTGGAGGCCATCGCCAGCTCGATGTCGGACTTGAGGATGCCGCCCACGCCCTCTCGGACGAACGACAGCTTCACGTCGTCGCGCTCGAGCTTCTTCAGGCTGGCCGTGACCGCTTCGAGCGAACCGGTGACGTCGGCCTTGATGATGAGGTTGAGGGTGGCGACCTCGCCAGCCTGGATCTGGCTGAAGATGTCCTCGAGCTTGGCGCCGCCGTGCACGACCGAGGCCGAGCCGGAGATGTTGGCGATGCGCTTGTAGTGCTCGCGCTGCTCGGCGACCTTGGCGGCCGAGCGCTCGTCCTTGGCGACCACGAAGTCGTCACCGGCGGTGGCGACGTCGGACAGGCCGAGGACCTGCACGGGCGTGGACGGCCCGGCCGACTTCACCTGCTCGCCCTTGTCGTTGATGAGCGCCCGCACGCGACCCCAGGCGGGACCGGCGACGAGCGGATCGCCGACCTTGAGGGTGCCGCGCTGCACGAGGATCGTGGCGACAGGGCCACGTCCCGGGTCCAGCTTGGCCTCGAGCACGACGCCCTTGGCCCGGCCGTCGGGGTTGGCCCGGAGGTCCTCGAGCTCGGCGACGACGAGGAGGTTCTCGAGGAGCTCCTCGATGCCGATGCCCTGGAGCGCCGAGATCTGGCAGACGATCGTGTCGCCGCCCCAGGCCTCGGGCACCAGGTCGCGCTCGGCGAGCTGGGCGAGGACCTTGTCCGGGTCGGCGTTCTCGCGGTCGATCTTGTTGACCGCGACGACGATCGGCACGTCGGCGGCACGGGCGTGGTCGATGGCTTCGATGGTCTGGGGCATCACGCCGTCGTCAGCGGCCACGACGAGCACCACGATGTCCGTGGCGTCGGCGCCACGGGCGCGCATGGCGGTGAACGCCTCGTGGCCCGGGGTGTCGATGAAGGTGATGGCCTTGCCGTCCTGGACGACCTGGTACGCACCGATGTGCTGGGTGATGCCACCGGCCTCGCCCGCCACGACGTTGGCGTTGCGGATGCGGTCGAGCAGCTTGGTCTTGCCGTGGTCGACGTGGCCCATCACGGTGATGACGGGCGCCCGCCACTCGGTGGCCTCCTCGTCCTCGGCATCGTCGAGCTCCTCGACGCCGAGCACCTTCTGGAGCTCGACCTCCTGCTCCTCGCCCGGATCGACGAGGCGGACCTCGGCGCCGATCTCGGCGACGAACAGCTCGATCATGTCGTCGGACAGCGACTGCGTGGCCGTGACCATCTCGCCTTGCTGCATGAGGAACCGGACGACGTCGGCCGCCGTGCGGTTCAGCTTGGGGCCGAGCTCCTGGGGCGTGGAGGCCCGCTCGACCACGACGACCCCGTCGGGCACCGGCGAGTTGTCCGGCGTGTACGACGGGAGGTCCATCGGCTGGAGCTCTTCGCGGTTGCGACGGCGACGCCCCTTGCGGCGCGGAGGCCGACGACCGGCGGGACCGCCGGGACGGCCGCCCGGGCCGCCACCGGGACCGCCGGGGCGGCCACCGGGACCACCGGGCGAGACGCCGGCGCCGGGCACGTTGGAGCGGGGACCGCCCATGGGTCGGTTGGGGCCGGCGCCGGTGCGGGCGGGGACGCCCGACGGGCCGCCGGGGCGACCGGGAGCCGGACGGGCGACGCGGCCGCCCATGCCGGGCGGCGGCGGGATCGGCTTGCCGGTGAGCGACCGGGGCGGCGGGGGCGGCGGGATGGGCTTGCCCGAGGCCGACACCGGGGGCGTCGGGCGGGCGCCCTCACCAGCCGGTGCCGGGGGCGCGCCGGGCGGCGTGGCCGACGCCGCAGGGGCGACGGGCGCGGCCGGGGCGGCCGGAGGTGCAGCAGGCGCAGCCGGTGCCGCAGGGCGCGGCGGCGCGGCGGGCGGGGCCGCAGGCGGGGCGGCGGCCGGCGGGGCCGCACGAGGCGGAGCCGGGGGCGGCGTGGGGGCGTCGGCCGGGCGGGCCGGCGGGCGCGGCGGGGCGGTGGACCCGCTGGAGGTCACGACGCGGCGGGGCGGCGGGGTGGCGACCGGGGGCGACGGAGGCGCTTCCTCGACCGCCGGCTCAGCCGGCGCAGCGGCCTCGGCAGCCGGCTCGGCCGGCGCCTCGGGCTCGTCCTTCGGCTTGGCGGCGGCCTTCTTGGCCGCGCCCTTCTTCGGCTTCTCGGGCTCCGGCGGCTGCTCGTCGCGGATCAGCCCCTCGCGCTCGGCCTTGCGCCGGACGCGGTCGGCCTGCGGGTCCTCGATGCTCGATGAGTGCGTCTTGACGGCGATGCCAAGGGCGACGCACAGGTCCAAGGTCTCCTTGTTGGTGAGACCGAGCTCCTTCGCGAGCTCATGGACACGGATCTTTGCTGCCAACGGTGTTCGCCGGGCCTTCCTGCGTTTGTTGCGTACAGAGCACCCGGGACGCCCCGAGCACAGTTCCTTAGTCTCGCGCAGCCGGGACCCCGGGCACGAAGTCGGTTGCGGTCACCGCTGCTGGTCAGCGGCCATGGCCGATCGCAGCTCAGCCACCGCCGAGCTGCTCACCGGCGACCGGAAGGAGCGGGCGAACCCGCCCCGCCGGACCGCCAGGTCCAGGCACGAAGGGGAATCGAGGCAGAGCCACGCTCCCCGACCCGGCAGTGTACGGCCAGCAGCGAGGGTTCCGTCGGATGTGCGGACGATCCGCACCAGTTCGGGCTGCGGACGGGTCGCCCGGCACCCGACGCACGTGCGCAGGGGGCTGCGCCCCTGGTCAGGCGGGATCGTCGCCCTCGGCGGCGCCCTCGGCCGGCTCCTCGGCGTGCTCGCCGACCGGCTCGACGTCGGCTTCGGGGTCGTCGGCGCCCTCGGCAGGGGCGTCGGCGTGCTCCGCGACGGTGCCGTCCTCGGCGTCGACCTCGATGGCCTCCTCGTCGTCGACGTCGGCCACCGCCTCGGCCTCGGTCTCGCTGCCGTCAGCGGGAGCCGGCTCGGCGTCCTCGGCCACCGCGGCCTCGACCTCGGCATCTGCCTCGGTCTCGCCCGCAGCCCAGGCGTCGGCCGACACGGCCTCGCCGCCCTCGGCGTCGATCCACTCCTGCTCGCCGGTCTCGGGGTTCACGACCCACTCGCCCTGCGCCCACTCGTCGGACTTGTAGGACTCCTCCTCGGCCAGCTGGCTCTCGGACTTGATGTCCACGCGCCAGCCGGTGAGGCGGGCGGCGAGGCGGGCGTTCTGGCCCTCCTTGCCGATGGCGAGCGACAGCTGGTAGTCGGGGACGATGACCTCGGCGGTGCCGGTGTCCTCGTGGATCCGGACCTCCTTGACCTTGGCCGGCTGCAGGGCCTTGGCCACGAAGTCGGGCAGGTCCTCGGAGAACGGGACGATGTCGATCTTCTCGCCGCGGAGCTCGTTCACGACCATGCGGACGCGGGCGCCACGGGCGCCGACGCACGCGCCGACCGGGTCGACGTTCTGGTCGTTGGACCAGACGGCGATCTTGGTGCGGTGCCCGGGCTCGCGGGCGCAGGCCTTGAGCTCGACGATGCCGTCGGCGATCTCGGGGACCTCCAGCTCGAAGAGGCGCTTGATCAGGCCCGGGTGGGTGCGGCTGACGACGATCTGCGGGCCCTTGGAGGTCTTGCGGACCTCGACGATGTACGCCTTGAGCCGGCTGTTGTTCTCGGGCCGCTCGTAGGGCACCTGCTCGGCCTGGGGCAGCAGGGCCTCGACCCGGCCGAGGTCCAGCAGCGTGTAGCGGGCGTCGGTCTGCTGGATGATGCCCGTGACGATGTCGCCCTCGCGCCCGGCGTACTCGTCGTACTTCATCTCGCGGTCGACCTCGCGCAGGCGCTGCATCATGACCTGCTTGAAGGTCTGGGCGGCGATGCGGCCCAGGGTGGCCTGGTCGGGCGTGACGTCGAGCTCGGGGCCGAACGGCTCGCCGTCCTCGTTGAGCTCCTGCGCCGTGACGTGCATCTCCGCGGTGACCGGGTCGATGGTGGCCCAGGCGTACTCGTACGCGCCGGGGAGCCGCTTGTACGCGGACTCCAGGGCGTCGGCCAGCGCACCCATGAGCGTCTCCGGGGAGATCCCCTTCTCCTGGGCAAGCGTGTTGATGGCTTCGATGCGATCGACGTTGCTCATGACTTGGCTGCCTTCTTCTTGGCGGACGATGCGGACTTGGGTGCGGCGCCGGGCTTGGAGCCGGTGCCGGGCTTGGGCTGGCCGCCCCACTCGAACACGGTGCGGGCGGTCGTGATGTCGCTGAGGGCGAGCACCCGGGTGGTGCCGGGGTCGGCGTTCGCCGGGGCGATCGTGATGGAGTCGTCGTCGGCGGCGACGAGGGTCCCCTTGACCCGGCGGTCGCCCTCGACCCCGGGCTTGGTCTTCACCGCGACCAGCGAGTCGATGGCGCCGGCGAAGTGCTCGGGCGTGCGCAGCGTGCGCTCCAGGCCGGGGCTCGACACCTCGAGGGTGTAGTGCCCGGGCATGGGGTCCTCCTCGTCGAAGAGGTGGGAGATCTTGCGGGTCAGCTTGCCGATGACGTCGATGCCGACCCCGCCCTCCTGCTGCACCGTGATGCGCAGGACGCCGCCGGCGTACTCGATGTCGTAGAGCTCGACGCCGACCTCGTCGACGAGCGGCGCGACGAGCAGGCGCACGCGTTCGGTGGTCTCCATGGTGACGCCTCCTCTCGCAGGCTGGTGTGACACGGCCGGTTCCGGCCCGGACAAAGAAAGGGCGTGGGCCCAAGGCCCACGCCTCGCCACCCCGAGAGGTGAACGCCACCAGCATAGCGGGTGTCCGTCGGGTTCTCCCGGCCGTCAGGCGCCGTTCAGCTGCCCGGCCCCGGCGAGCGCGGCGGCGGGGGGCGCCCACGCCGGGTGGGGCGGGCTGGGGCGATCGGCGGTGCGCCCGGCCCACGCCGTGCCGTCCCGCCACCGCCCTCGCTGATGCTCCTATGGGGTGCAAGTCGTTGGGAGATTGCTGATCCAGGTTCTGTAGCGCTCGGCGAGCACGGGATGGCGGCCGTGGTCGTTCTCGATGTTGCTGATGCGGGGGCCTTGGGTGCCGATGGCGGTGGCG
>DATMGQ010000022.1:0-4316 GCA_035555395.1 Acidimicrobiales bacterium | reverse complement strand
CGGGCGGCGTCCTGCACACCGCCGACCCGACCCCGCTGCTCGTCGCGGGCCCGACCGTGCGCCCCGACGCCGTCACCGCGTTCGGCGAGAGCCACGCCCACGCCGGCTGGTACGGCGCGGTACGGGCGGCCGAGCTGCTGCCGCTCCTGTTCGGACACGCCAATCGGCCGGTGTTCCTGGGCCATCGCGCGACGCCGGGCCCCACCGTCGCGCTGCCCGACCACCCCGAGCCGATGCCCGGGCGCGACCGCGGGGCGCCGCGGGGGTAAGCATGAGAGGTCAAGGGGCGCAGGCAAATCCGCCCGAACGTGACAACGAGGGAGGAAGCCCGTGGCCTACGACGCGGTGATCGCCGAGACGATCGGCATCCAGGGCGCGAACGGCGACGTGATCGAGGCCTACAGCGCCCGCCCGTTCGACGGCGCCGCCCGCGGCGGCGTGGTGGTCATCCACCACATGCCCGGCTACGACCGCGAGTCCAAGGAGACGGTCCGGCGCTTCGCCGTCGAGGGCTACAACGCCGTCTGCCCCAACCTGTACCACCGCGAGGCGCCCGGCGCGGCACCGGACGACGCCGCCGCCACGGCCCGCGCGAACGGCGGGGTCCCCGACGACCGGCTGGTGGGCGACGTCGCCGGCGCGGCCGGCTGGCTGCGCAGCCTGCCCAACTCGAACGGCAGGGTCGGCACGATCGGCTTCTGCTCGGGCGGGCGGCAGGCCTTCCTGACGGCGCTGGAGCTCGACATCCAGGGCGCCGTCGACTGCTACGGCGCGTTCGTCGTCGGCGAGCCGCCCGAGGGGTTCCCGCTGCGGGTCCGGCCGCTGGGCGACCGGGTCGGCGAGCTGCGGGCGCCGGTGCTCGGCATGTTCGGCAACGACGACGCGCACCCGTCGCCCGCGGAGGTCGACGAGCTGGAGAAGCTCCTGCAGGAGGCGGGCAAGGAGTACGAGTTCCACCGCTACGACGACACCGGCCACTCCTTCTTCTCGGTCGACCGGCCGGCGTACCGGCCGATGTCGGCCGTGGACGGCTGGCAGAAGATCTTCGCGTTCTTCGCCGCGAAGCTCGGCGGGGAGGCCTGAGACCCGTGTGCACCTACAGCACCGAGAAGCTCGACGTCGAACGCAGCAGCGGCAAGGGCGCCGAGGGCTGGTTCCCACTGCGGACGGCGACGGTCTACTACGACCACCCCGTCCACGCCCCTGACGACCACACCGTGAACATCGACTTCCTGAACCCGGAGCGCGGGCCGGGCGCCAGGGTGGCCGTCGAGCTGAGCCTCGACTCGGCGAAGGCGCTGATCGAGGCCCTGCAGGTGACCGTCGAACGGGCCGCGCACCACTGACGGGGTCCGGCCGGATGTTACGTGAGAGGGTCGACACGGTTTCCGATAGTGGATGGGATTCACTATCGGAGCTTAGAGTCGAGGGGTGACACTTCCCGCGTTCCTCGGGCTCCCGCCGCGCTCGGTCAAGCCGCGCTCGGTCGGGGTCACCCACGTCATCGACCAGGGGGCCGGCACGGCGGCCACGGCCGACCTGCTGGCGTCGGCGGCAGGGCACATCGACATCTGGAAGGTCGGCTGGGGCACGGCGTACGTCGACTCCGCGCTCGGCCCCAAGCTGGCGCTGCTCGACGCGCACGACGTCGCCGCCTGCCTCGGCGGAACGATGCTCGAGATCGCCTGGGCCCAGGGCGCCGCCGAGGCCTGCCTGGAGTGGGCGGGCGAGGTCGGCTTCCGCTACATCGAGGTCTCCCGCGGCACCGTCGCGATGTCGCTGCCGGAGAAGCGGGCGCTGATCCGGCGCGCGGCACGCGACTTCACCGTGCTCGCCGAGGTCGGCGCCAAGTCGCCCGGTGAGCGCAACGCGGCCCGGCACTGGCCGTCGGAGTGCCTGTCCGACCTCGACGCCGGGGCCCGGCTCGTCGTCACCGAGGGCAGGCAGAGCGGTACCGTCGGGACGTTCGACGAGTCGGGCCGCGTCCGGCCCGACGTCGTCGAGGCCGTCGTCGCCGCGACCGGGGTGGAGCGGGTGATCTTCGAGGCGCCGCGGGCCGCCCAGCAGGCGTGGTTCGTCCGGCGCTTCGGCCCGGACGTCAACCTGGGCAACGTCGCGCTCGCCGACGTGCTCTCGGTCGAGACGCTGCGGCTGGGACTGCGGTCCGACACCGCCGCCGTCACCCGTCGCGAGCACCTGGAGGCCGAGCTCGCCTGACACGCTCCGGGTACGCGCGACCACGGTCGGAGGTGGCCGCACGGACGCCGGCCGCGGCGATGCGGCACCATGGGTCGACGCTCCACCGGAGGTGTCGACGCACGTCGCGGGCCCGCAGCGGGCCCGGGCGGCCGCGGTTACGGCTGTGTTGCCACTGGCGGGGGGCGTTGACACTGTTCAGGCGTTGAGTATGGTAAAAATCCTGAATCGCATAGTGAACGACCGTGCGATCCTCAGCGCACACGGAGGAAGGCGGGCGACGTGCCGCGGAAGACAGTGATCATCGGTGGTGGTCCCGGCGGGACCGGCGCCGCGGGCGGCGTCAAGGCCGTCGACCCCTCGGCCGAGGTGGTCCTCTACACCCAGTTCGAGGACATCGCCTACAGCCCGTGCGGCATCCCCTACGTCCACGGCGGCGAGATCGACAGCTTCGACCGGCTGATCCTGGCGGGCAAGCAGGCCTACGTGGACGCGGGCATCGACGTGCACTACGAGACCACCGTGACCGCGATCGACACCGCACGCAAGACGGTCACCGTCAAGGGCGAGGGCGAGGTCTCCTACGACAGCCTCGTCATCGGCACCGGCTTCGCCTACGCCGACCCGGGCGTGCCCGGCACCGACCTCGGCGGCCTGTACTACGTCAAGAACATCCGGGCCGCCGCGGAGTGGGACAAGGTCATCGCCAACTCCAAGCGCGCCGTGGTCGTCGAGGCCTCCCCGCTCGGCCTGGAGATGGTCACCGCGCTGGCACACCGCGGGATCGAGACCCACCTGATCGACCCGAACCCGTACGCGCTCGCCGCGATGGCCGACCCGGACATCATGGCGCCGGTGGAGGAGTCCTGGCGCGAGCTGGGCGTCCACCTGCACTTCAACACGACGCTCGAGGCGTTCCTCGGCGACGCCGACGGCAAGGTCCGCGCGGTGCGGACGTCGTCGGGCGAGATCCCGGTCGACCTGGCGGTCGTCGCCACGCACAAGACCCCGAACAACGCCCTCGCCGCCGCGGCGGGGATCAAGCTGGGGTCGACGGGCGGCATCGTCGTCGACGAGCACATGAAGACCTCGGCCCCCGACGTGTGGGCCGCGGGCGACGCCTGCGAGATCCCGCACGGCCTCGCGGGCACGCCGCTGCAGGGCCTCACCGGTTCGCACGCGTACGCGCAGGGCAAGGCGGCGGGCCAGAACGCGGGCGGTGGCGACAAGACGTACAAGACGGTGTTCGTGCCGTGGGGCACGCCCGCCGGCAAGTGGGTCATCGGTGGTGCGTCGTTCGGCGAGGCCACCGCGACGGCCATCGGCATCCCGTACGTCGTAGGGGTCGCCGAGGGGATCTCGCGGTCCCGGTACTACTCGGGCGTCAAGAAGGTCAAGCTCAAGATCCTGGCCGACCCGAAGTCGCACAAGGTCATCGGTGCCCAGATGGTCGGTGGCGGCGACGGCATCAAGGAGCGCGCCGACTTCCTCGCGCAGGCCATCCGTTTCGGGATGACCCTCGAGGACCTGGCGACGATGGAGAACGTCTTCGCCCCGGCGATCGGCGCGCTCACCGAGCCGATCGTGGTCGCGGCCAACAACGGCCTCGTCGCGGCGAAGAAGGCCTGACCGTGGCGGGCGGCTTCTTCGGGTGGCTGCGTCACAACGCCGAGCACTACCTGCTGGTCGACGCCCAGCGGAAGCTCTCGGTCAAGCTGGGCACGCCCGCTCCGCGGCCTCCGCGGGGCGCCAAGGAGATCTTCTGGTTGAAGATCTTCGCCCCGGTCTACGGCGCCCTGCCGTGGCCGGTCCGGAGCACGGTGATGCGCGCGATGCCGGGCAGCCACCGGAAGACGTGGGCCGAACCGCCTGCCCTGCAGGGGCCGGCGGTCTGACCCTCGAAGCACCAGCCATCCAAACAGAAGGAGTGCACTGTGGCTCAGATCGTCGGTGAGCGGGCTCAGGCGGGCGACGCGATTGTCGACTACGACCAGAAGCTGTTCGACGACATCCAGGCCGAAGCCGGTGAGAAGGCCTACATCTTCATGCACACCGTGCCCTACGAGGGCTCGGTCGGTCTGGTCAACATGCTGACCTGTACCCGCATCAACCGTAAGGGC
>DATMGQ010000021.1:0-3845 GCA_035555395.1 Acidimicrobiales bacterium | reverse complement strand
GTGGTGCTGTGGAGCAGGACCCGGAGCTGGTGTTTCGCTCCGCGAGCGTCGCTCAGAAGTCCATGCCCCCCATGCCACCGGTCGGGTCGGCCGCCGGGGCCGCGTTCTTCTCCGGCTTGTCGGCGATGACGGCCTCGGTGGTGAGGAACAGCGCCGCGATCGACGCGGCGTTCTGCAGCGCCGAGCGGGTGACCTTGGCCGGGTCGATGATGCCGGCCTTGACCAGGTCCTTGTACTCGCCGGTGGCCGCGTCGAGGCCCTCGCCGGCCGGAAGCCCGCGCACCTTCTCCGCGACGACGCCACCCTCGAGGCCGGCGTTGACGGCGATCTGCTTGAGCGGAGCCTCCAGCGCGACCTTGACGATGTTCGCGCCGGTGGCCTCGTCACCGTCGAGACCGAGGCCCTCGAACAGGCCGGCACCGGCCTGGATCAGGGCGACGCCGCCGCCGGCGACGATGCCCTCCTCGACGGCCGCCTTCGCGTTGCGGACGGCGTCCTCGATGCGGTGCTTGCGCTCCTTGAGCTCGACCTCGGTGGCCGCGCCCGCCTTGATGACCGCGACACCGCCGGCCAGCTTCGCGAGGCGCTCCTGGAGCTTCTCGCGGTCGTAGTCGGAGTCGGTGCGCTCGATCTCGGAGCGGATCTGGTTGACCCGGCCCGCGATCTGGTCGGCGTCGCCCGAACCGTCGACGATGGTGGTCTCGTCCTTGGTGACGACGACCTTGCGCGCCGAGCCCAGCAGCGACAGGTCGGCGTTCTCCAGCTTGAGGCCGACCTTCTCCGAGATGACCTCGCCACCGGTGAGGATGGCCATGTCGGTCAGCATCGCCTCGCGGCGGTCGCCGAAGCCCGGGGCCTTGACGGCGACCGACTTGAAGGTGCCGCGGATCTTGTTGACGACCAGGGTGGCCAGGGCCTCACCCTCGACGTCCTCGGCGATGATCGCGAGCGGCTTGCCCGACTGCATGACCTTCTCCAGCAGCGGGAGCAGGTCCTTGACCGTCGAGATCTTGGACGAGACGAGGAGGATGTACGGGTCCTCGAGCTCGGCCTCCATGCGCTCGGCGTCGGTCACGAAGTAGGGCGAGATGTAGCCCTTGTCGAAGCGCATGCCCTCGGTGAGCTCGAGCTCGAGCCCGAAGGTCTGCGACTCCTCGACGGTGATGACGCCTTCCTTGCCGACCTTGTCCATCGCCTCGGCGATGAGCTCGCCGATCGAGGCGTCGGCGGCCGAGATCGACGCGGTGGCGGCGATCTGGTCCTTGGTCTCGACCTCCTTGGCAGCCTTCAGCAGCTGCTGGGAGACGGCCTCGACGGCCTTCTCGATGCCACGCTTGAGCGCCATCGGGTTCGCACCGGCGGCGACGTTGCGCAGACCCTCGCGGACCAGCGCCTGCGCCAGCACGGTGGCGGTGGTGGTGCCGTCACCCGCGATGTCGTCGGTCTTCTTCGCAACTTCCTTGACGAGCTCGGCCCCGATCTTCTCCCACGGGTCCTCGAGCTCGATCTCCTTGGCGATCGACACACCATCGTTGGTGATGGTGGGCGCGCCCCACTTCTTCTCCAGGACGACGTTGCGGCCACGCGGGCCGAGCGTCACCTTGACGGCGTCGGCGAGGGTGTTCATGCCGCGCTCGAGCCCGCGGCGCGCCTCCTCGTCGAACGCGATCTGCTTCGCCATGGGGGTGTTGCCCTCCGATTGGGATGACCTCGTGTCGGGGCGGTGCCCGCGACGGACGACCGGCAACCCTGCGCCGGTCTCACCGACCTGACTGGCACTCGGCGTGCCGGAGTGCCAAGGCCGTTTTTAGCACTCGGCCATTGCGAGTGCAACCGAGGCCCGGGCGCGTGGCGGTGCGCCCTCTCGGAGCGTGTGCGGGGCCGGGCGACCGCGACCGGCGGAGCCCGGCCCCGTGGTGAACGACGTCGCGACGGGCGTCGGGACCCGAGCCCGGACGCCCCTCACCCGGCTCAGATGCGGCGGACCGCCTCGGCCTGGCTGCGGCCGTCGCGGCCTGCCGTCGTCTCGAACTCCACCCGGTCACCCTCGTCGAGCGTGCGGAACCCGTCCGCCTGGATCGCCGAGTAGTGGACGAAGACGTCCGGCCCGCCGTCGGTGGCGATGAAGCCGTAGCCCTTCTCCGAGTTGAACCACTTGACCGTGCCCTGAGCCACGGCACCTCCTGTTGTTGCGTACGAACGGGTTCGACGCTACCCCAGGAACCGCCGGGTGGAAGCGTCCTTTCGCGGCTCCGCGCGCGGGTCGGGCAGGATGTGTGGGCGTGACCCCTCCCGAGCACGCTCCCGCGCCCGGCGGCCCGCGCACCGTCGACGAGCACCGCGCCGTCGTGGCGTCGTTGGTGCCCCCCGCCCCCGTGGTGGAGGTGCCGCTGTCGCAGGCGCTGGGCCGGGTGCTGGCCACCGACGTGGTCGCGACGGTGGCGTTGCCCCCCTTCGACAACTCCGCGATGGACGGCTACGCGGTCCGCGCGGCCGAGGTCGCCGCGGCGTCCGAGGACGCGCCGGTGGCACTGCCGGTGGCCGAGGACATCCCCGCCGGTCGCACCGACGTCCCGACGCTGCAGCCCGGTACCGCCCACCGGATCATGACCGGCGCGCCCATGCCCGCGGGCGCCGACGCCGTCGTCCAGGTGGAGCTGACCGACGGCGGCGTCGAGCAGGTGGCCGTCCGCAGGGGGCCGGCCGCCGGCACGCACGTGCGGCGCGCGGGCGAGGACGTACGACCGGGGACGACCGTGCTCACCGCCGGGACCGTGCTCGGCCCGCCACAGGTGGGGCTGCTGGCCGCGATCGGGCTGCCGACCGTCGCCGTCCGCAGGCCGCCGCGGGTGCTGGTGCTCTCGACCGGGTCGGAGCTCGTCGAGCCGGGGGCCCCGCTCGCACCGGGCCAGATCTACGAGTCGAACGGGCCGATGCTGGCCGCGGCCGTCCGAGAGGCGGGCGGCGAGGCCGAGCTGTTGCGCTTCGTTCCCGACGACGTCGAGGTGTTCGCCTCGCTCCTCGCGGAGAAGGCGGGCGACGTCGACCTGATCCTGACCTCGGGCGGGGTGAGCGCGGGCGCGTACGAGGTCGTCAAGGACGCGCTGCGCGACCGCGGCGTCGAGTTCGTCCGGGTCGCGATGCAGCCGGGCGGTCCGCAGGGCGCGGGCCGGCTCGACGGTGACGGGCCCGCCGTCGTCACGCTGCCGGGCAACCCGGTGAGCTCGCTGGTGTCGTTCGAGGTGTTCGTGCGGCCGGCGCTGCGGGCCGCGATGGGGCACCCGCACCCGCTGCGTCCGGTGGTCTCGGCCGCGCTGGCCGAGGCGCTGGTGTCGCCGCCGGACAAGCGGCAGTTCCGGCGCGGCGTGCTCGACGCGTCCGACGGCACGGTCGCCGAGGTCGGCGCCCCGGCCTCGCACCTGCTGGCCTCGCTCGCGCTGGCCGACTGCCTGATCGTCGTCCCGGAGGGCGTCTCGGCGGTGGACAAGGGCGTGGCGGTCGAGGTCTGGCTGCTCGAGGCCTGACGGCCCGCTCGCCCGGCCCGCTCATCCGGCCCGCTCACCCGTCCGGCGAAGGGTCGACGGTCGGCTCCGCACGGTCTGCGCGTGAAATGTGACCTACATCACAGGGGGAGAGTGCAACAAGCGGGCGCCCAGGAGCGTCTTAACAGGTGAGCGTTCGGCCGATCGGTGCACTTCGCAGGGTTCTGGACCTGCTGATCTGGACGATGGGCCGATTGCTCTGGATACTTTCGGTACGGGGCGGGTAACCGCCTTTCAACGCAACGGACCTACCGCCCGTCGCTGGGGAGCGGACGAGCGGTTCCACGGCCGGGGTCGTCGTCT
>DATMGQ010000020.1:0-14013 GCA_035555395.1 Acidimicrobiales bacterium | reverse complement strand
GTCCGCACCTCCGGCAACGGCTCCCCCACCGGGAAGGTCACCTTCCTGGCCGGGACCGAGGTCCTCGGCACCGGCACCGTCGGCGAGGACGGCACGGCATCGATCAACCGGGCACTGCTCGCCGGCACCCACCAGATCACCGCCCGCTACGAGGGCAACGACGTCCTCGGCACCTCGACCTCGCCGGCCATCACCCAGCAGGTGACGGGCACGAGCGGGCCGGCCAAGGTGGCCACCACCACCAAGGTCGTCCGCACGGGCAACAACCTGGTGGCCACGGTGACGCCCGCCTCGGGCACCGCCACCGGCCAGGTCCGGTTCACCATCGACGGGGCCGACCAGGCTCCGGTGGACCTGAGCGGCACCACCGCCACCCTGGCCCTGCCGGCACTGTCGGCCGGCGACCACACGGTCACCGCCCGGTACCTGGGATCGACGACGCACGCGGCGTCGACCTCGCCGGAGCTGATCGTGACCATCACGGTCACCAAGGTGAACACCACCACCACGCTGGCCCGCTGGGGCGACAGCCTGGTCGCCACGGTCACGCCCGCCTCGGGCACCGCCACCGGCACGGTGACCTTCACCATCGACGGCGTCGCCAAGGCCCCCGTGGCCCTGAACGGCACCACCGCCACCCTGCCGCTGCCCGCCCTGTCGCCCGGTGACCACACGGCCACCGCCGCCTACTCGGGCTCGGCCACCCACAACGCCTCGACCTCGGCTGCGCTGAAGGTCACGGTGAGCACCGGCTCCACCCCCGCCGCCCCCACGGCCCCGACGGTCTCGACCATCACGGCCACCACGGCGACGATCACCTGGAAGGCGCCCACCAACACGGGCGGCAGCGCCATCACGGCGTACCGGGTGACGGTGAAGGCCGACGTGGCCGGCACGGTGGTGGCGCAGTTCGAGACCACCAACGCCAACCCGACCGCATCCGTCACCGGGCTCACCCCCGGGCGGCTGTACCGGTTCAGCGTGGCGGCCCGCAACGGCGCCGGCACCGGCTCGGACTCGACCCTGTCGACCCACGCCCTGCCGCCGTTCAAGTCGGTCGATGCGTTCACCACGCAGCAGTACAAGGACTTCGCCAACCGGGTCCCCACCGCTGCCGAGCTCACCAACTGGCGCACCAAGGTGGCCAACGGGTCCGTCGCTCCGAAGGACCTGATCAGCCAGGCGGTGGACTTCCCCTACGCCGCCCGGTACGCCCCGATCGTCCGCCTGTTCAGCGCCTACTTCGGGCGCCTGCCCGACAAGGGCGGCCTGGACTACTGGACGACCAAGTACCGCAACGGCACGGCCCTCAACACCATCTCGGACAACTTCGCCAAGTCGAACGAGTTCAAGACCAAGTACGGCTCGCTGAAGAACCGGGACTTCGTGCTCCGGATCTACACCGACGTCCTGAAGCGCAACGCCGACCCGAGCGGCGTGAACTACTGGACCAAGAAGCTCGACACCGGCACCTCCCGGGGCAAGGTCATGACGAACTTCTCGGAGAGCAACGAGTACAAGCGGAAGGCGGCCCCGACCACGGATCTGGTGCTCCCGATGCGGCTGATGATCGGCCGCATCCCCACCGCCGCCGAGCGGACCGAGTGGGAGGCCAAGCTGGCGTCCGGGACCCCCCGGGCCGAGCTCCTGGCCTGGATCCTCGCCCAGCCCGCCTACGACGCCCGGGTCTGATCCACCGGGTCCCGAAGGGGTCGCCTGCTCCGGCAGGCGGCCCCTTCGGCCGTTTTCGGGACCCCCGACGATGCCGCTGACCTGGGCATCCGTCGGAAACCCGCGATGTCTCGAGAAATCTGGTCTCGGGGGGTTTGGGACCGGCGACCGCGGGTAGTGACGGCTATCCCACACGTCGTCGACCGACGACCAAACGATCGTGCCCGCCGCCTCCCTCCCTCCCAAACGGCGGGCACGATCGCGTCCGGACCGATGTCCGCCGCCTCGACCTCGGGTCGCCCCGGGCACCTGCACCGTGCGCGGCGCACCGGTGGCCCGACCCCGCGAGGTCAGGCGGTGGGGACGAGCTCGGGGTCCGGGTCGGGATCGGCCGCGGCGCCCGGGCCGGGCGGGACCGGCTCCCGGCGCGCACGCCAAGCGGCGGCCAGGCGACGCGCTCCCTCGTCGATCGCCAGGGCCAGGCCCACGAGGGCGATGGCGACGAGGCCGTCGAGCCACCAGTGGTTCGCGGTCGCCATCACCGCCCACATCGTGAACACGAGGTGCAGCGGGCCGATGATCCGCCACTTGCTGTCCGCGCAGTGCCAGATGCCGAAGGCGACGATGCACGCCCACGCCACGTGGATGCTCGGCATCGCCGCGAACTGATCCGACGCGCCGGTGCCGACGGGCCCGTAGATGTCACGGCCCATCGCCGCCGACAGGTCCCAGAACCCGTGGCCGGGGGTGAGCCGCGGCGGCGACACCCGGATGAACCGGATGAACAGGCAGAAGCCGGTGGTGATGGCCAGGGCGTTGCGCCACCGCGGGTACTGGTCGCGGTGGCGGACCCACAGCCACACGAGGAAGCAGAGCAGCCCCGGCACGTGGACCGTGGCGTAGTAGTCCACCGTGACCTGGGCGAACCAGTGGTGCTGCGCCAGCCACTTCTCCATCGAGAGCTCGCTCGGCAGGTGGATGGCCCGCTGGAAGTCGTAGATCCACTGGCCCCGCTCGATCGCGCCGTCCTCGTGGAGGAGGGGCAGCTGCCGGGCCAGGCGCCAGAGCATGTAGAGGAAGGAGATCAGCGCGACCTCCTGGGCGAACGCGGCGGCGAGCTTGGCGTCGCGCCGGTCGATCTGTCGCAGCGCCAGCGACACGATGATCAGCACGACGGCGGCGGTCGCTGCTTGTTCCCACGATGGCCACGGCATGGTGGACGCAGCCTGGCAAGGCGTTCACCTCGGAGCAACCCCGGACGCGGCGAAGCCCCTGGGAGCGGGGATCCCAGGGGCTTCGCTGGTTCGGGTCCCGGGGCCGGCCCCGACCGTTCGGGGGAGGCCGGCTCCGGGACCCCGGAGCGGCGGCCGGCATGGGAGGCCGGCCGCTGCCAGGACTAGCCGGCCTTCTCGGCGTTCGGGTCCGGGACGATCATCGCGGTGACCATCCCGATCAGGCCGTTGTCGCTCTCGGCGTGGTTGAGGATGTGGCAGTGGAAGGCCCACGTGCCGACCTCGGACGCCTTGATGAGCACCGTGTAGCGCTCACCGGGCGCCACCCACAGGGTGTCCACCTGGTACGGGGACTTGAGGGCGAACCCGTCCTTGGCGATCACGATGTGCGGCTGGCGGTGCAGGTGCATCGGGTGCCCCACCAGGCCCTCGTTGTAGTAGTGGAGCATCACGTAGGAGTCCTTCTCGGCCACGATCGGCTGGGTCTCCGGGAACGCCTTGCCGTTGAGCGAGAGGCCGATCACGCCGGCGTCGTTCAGGACCATCGGGATCTCCTGGCTCACCTTCACGTCGTCGGGCATCTGGAACTGGCCGTAGGTGCCCGCCGGCGGGATCGGCACCTCGCCGACCTGGAAGATGGAGAACAGCCCGTTCAGGACCGCTTCCTGCCCGTGGTAGTGAGCGTGGTACATCGCCTGCTGGTTGTTGGGGCCGACGTTGAACTTGTACGTGTAGGTCGTGTTGGGCTTGATGTAGTCCTGCGTGATCGGGGCCACGCCGTCCTGGTCGTTCGGGACGTCGACGCCGTGGAAGTGGATGTCGGTGCTGATCGGCAGGTTGTTGGTGAGCACGATCTCGACGTCGTCGTTGGGGTCCACCTTGATCCACGGGCCGGGGACCATCCCGTTGTACGTCCAGGCCTTCACGACCTTGCCCGGGCTGACCTCCCAGTCGGTGACGGCGGCGGTCAGGTGGAACTGCTTCGTGCCGTCGGGGAGGATCTTCGGCTTCAGGATCTGGTTGCCGGTCTTCAGGTCGCCTTCGGCGTACTTCGTGGCGTTCTCGAGGAACGTGGCGACGCCCTCGTCCATGCCGTCCTGCATCTTCTTGTCGATGCGCTTGGCCATGGCGTCGGTGGACTCGAGCGAGCCGATGTCCGCGCTGGCGTGGTCGGCGTGCTCGCCCTCGGCGGCCGATGCCGTCTCCTCGGCGGCCGCCGCCCCGGCGGCGCTGCCGTCGGTGATCGTCAGCGTGGCGGTCATCCCCGAGTCCTTGTGGCCGGTGATGGCGCAGAAGAGCTCGTACTCGCCGGGTTCGAGGGAGGAGAGGTCGACCTTCTCGGTCGCCCCCGCCTTCAGGTCGGCGGTCTTGATGGCGGTGTCGACGACCGACACGTTGTGGTCCATCGTCCCGTTGTTGGACACGTTGATGGAGCCGCCGAGCGGGACGACGATGGCGGCGGGGTTGATGGCGAACTCGGTCAGGGCGACGTCGACCGGTGCGGCGACGGCTTCGCTGTCGGACGAGCTGCTGCCGCCGCTGGCGCTGATCGCGACGACGCCCACCATCAGGAGGGCGAAGATCGATGTGGCGGCAGCGAAGCGGGCGAGCATGGTCTGGTTGGCGGGACTCACGGCGGAACCTCGGAAAGGGGGTGAACGGTCGGAGCCATCGTCTTCGTCTCGGGTCCCGGCCGACAGAGGCCGAGGTCCCGACCTCGATGGGACCAAGGTCCCTGGTCCCGCGGACCGTGACCTGCGACGATGGGCCGATGACCACCCGGGTGTTCCTCCTCGACGACCACGAGGTCGTCCGCCGCGGCGTCCGGGACCTCCTCGAGAGCGAGGACGACATCAGCGTCGTCGGCGAGGCGTCCACCGAGGCCGAGGCGCTCGACCGCATCGCGGTCGCCCGGCCCGACGTCGCCGTGCTCGACGTGCAGCTCGAGCAGGGATCGGGCATCGAGGCCGCCCGGGAGATCCGCTCCCGGCACCCCGAGATCCGCTGCGTGATGCTCACGTCGTTCGCCGACGACGAGGCCATGGTCGACAGCATCATGGCCGGCGCCTCCGGCTACATCCTCAAGCAGGTCCGCGGCCACGACCTGATCGAGGGCGTCCGCAAGGTCGGCGCCGGCGGCTCCCTGCTCGACCCGGCCATGACCACCCGGGTCCTCGAGCGGCTCCGCCACGGCAGCGAGGAGGACGAGCGCATCGCCTCGCTCACCCCGCAGGAGCGCAAGATCCTCGACCTCCTCGCCGAGGGCCTCACCAACCGCCAGATCGGCGAGCGGCTCCACCTCGCCGAGAAGACCGTCAAGAACTACGTGTCGAACGTGCTGATGAAGCTGGGCATGGCCCGCCGCACCGAGGCCGCGGTCTACGCGGCCCGCCAGGCCGACCGCCAGGCCCGCGCCGCCGGCCTCGGGCCCCGCACGGACTGACGGAGCACCCGGGCCGGGCTGCCTACCATCGAGCCCGTGGATGACTCGACGCGCTCCGCCGACCTCCAGCGCCTGATCGCCGCCATCACCTCGATCGGCGCCGACCTCGACCTGCCCATCGTGCTCCGGCGCATCACCGAGGCCGCCACCGAGCTCGTCGGCGCCCGGTACGGCGCACTGGGCGTCCTGAGCGCCGACGGCACCTACCTCAGCGCGTTCGTCACGGTCGGGATCGGCGACGAGGAGGCGGACGAGATCGGTGAGCTACCGAAGGGCAACGGCATCCTCGGCCTGCTCATCGTGCGGCCCGAGCCGCTGCGCCTCGACGACCTGAGCCAGCACCCCGAGAGCTTCGGGTTCCCGCCCCACCACCCGAAGATGACGTCGTTCCTCGGCGTGCCCATCCAGATCCGCGGCCGGGTCTTCGGCAACCTGTACCTGACCGAGAAGCAGGGCGGCGCCACCTTCACCCAGGCCGACGAGGACCTCGCCGTCGGCCTGGCCGCCGCCGCGGCGATCGCCATCGAGAACTCGCGCCTGCTCGCCCGCGAGCGCGAGCTCGACATCGCCAACGAGCGCGAGCGCATCGCCCGCGACCTCCACGACACCGTCATCCAGCGGCTCTTCGCCACCGGCCTCTCGCTCCAGTCCGCCGCCCGCCTGTCCAAGGAGGACGAGGTCGTGGCCCGCATCCACCAGGCGGTCGACGAGCTCGACATCACGGTGCGCGACGTGCGGGCCTCGATCTTCGAGCTGAACCCGCCGGCGACGTCGTCGCACGGCCTGCGCCGCCGCCTCCTCGCCGTCGGCGACGAGCTGTTCGACGCACTCGGCTCGTCGCCCACGTTCCGCTTCGAAGGGCCGGTCGACAGCGCCGTCCCCGACGAGCTCGCCCTCCACGTGGTGGCCGTGGTCCGCGAGGGCCTGGCCAACGCGGCCAAGCACGCCGGATCCCCCACGTTCGACGTGCGCGTCGCCGTCGAGGCCGATCGCGTCGCCGTCACCGTCGCCGACCGCGGCCGGGGCCTCGGCGACCGCCGCCCCGGCAGCCACGGCCTCGACAACCTGGCGTCTCGCGCCGCCGAGGTCGGCGGCCACTTCCAGATCCAGAACCGAGAAGGCGGCGGCACCGAGCTGAGGTGGCTCGCCCCCCTCGCCTGACCCCCCCCACCCGCGTGCGCTCGGGCGTCCCCACGACCCACGAACGCACGCCCCTCGCCGCAGCGACGCGCACCGCGTGCGCTCGGGCGTCCCCACGACCCACGAACGCACGGGGCCTCGGAGGAGGGGGACGGTGGGTAGGGTCCGGGCGATGGCGAAGCAGCAGGTGGCGTTCCTCCGGGCGGTCAACGTCGGGAAGCGGCGGGTGGCGATGGCGGACCTGAGGGCCGACCTCGAGGGGCTCGGGTTCGACGACGTGTGGACCTACATCAACAGCGGCAACGCCGTGTTCCGGTCGCCGCTCGGCCGGGCGAAGCTCGAGGCGCAGATCGAGGCCCGTCTGGCCGATTCGTGCGGCTTCGAGGTGGAGACCTTCGTGCGCACCGCGGCGCAGGTGGCCGAGATCGTCGACCGCCAGCCGTTCGGCACCGTGCCCGACGGCGTCACCCACCTGGTCGCCCTCCTGCGGAAGGCGCCGACCGCAGCGGTGCGCAAGGACATCGAAGCCCTGTCGGGCGACGTCGACGAGCTGCAGGTGCACGGCGCCGAGGTCCACTGGCGCATCGCCGGCACGTCGATGGACACCCAGCTCAAGCCGAAGGACTGGAAGGCAGCGGGTGCCGCGCTGCACACCACCCGCAACATCACGATGCTCACCAAGCTGGCCGACAAGCTCGGTTGATCAGCCCGCCTTGCCCCGCCGGCCCGGCGGCAGCAGCTCGCGGCGGCGGGCCTCCTTCACCCAGCGCTGGGCGGTGGTGAGCGGCACGGCGTTGGCCTCGGCCAGCTCCACGATCGGGCGGGAGCTGTTGGCGGCGAGGGCCCGGTAGGCGCGGGCGATGACCTCGTAGAACTCGTCGGGGTAGCCGGGCACCGCGTGCTCGCGCAGCTGGTCCGGCACGCGTGCCTCGGCCGGCGCCCGGCGGGGGTCGTGGCCGTGGCGGGCGAGGGCGTTGACCGCGGCCTCGATGCGGCCGACCGGGATGGTGCGCAGCAGCGTGGCCGAGACCGGCCCTGCGTAGTCGAGCGCATCGAGGTGGTAGCGACCGTCGTCGGCGACCGACGCGTGCACCCGCAGCTCGGCCCCATCCGGGACCCCGTCGGACCACGCGTACCAGTGGTCGCCGAGGGACCGGATGTGCCCGGTGGAGCGCAACGCCGGGGTGGCCATGGAGGGAGCCTAGTCGCAAAGATCCTCTTTCGCTCATTCAGACGTCTTGGTACGCTCACCAGGACTCGACATCGTGTCGAGCGAGGTGGAAAGAGAGTTCAGATGTCCCTCACGACCATCGCGGTCCTCGTCGTCCTGGCGCTGATCGCGTACGTGGTGCTCAAGTCGATCCACAAGATCGGCCCGGCGGAGGTGGGGCTGGTCAACAAGCGGATCGGCCTCCGGAAGCTCAAGGACGACAACCCCGTCGCCTTCAAGGGGGAGGCCGGCTACCAGGCCACGCTCCTCATGCCCGGTCTCCGGTTCCGTTTCTGGCCGATCTTCGGCGTGAGCAAGTTCCCGTGGGTGCAGATCCCCGCCGGCGAGATCGGCGTCGTGATCGCCCAGGTGGGCGCCCCCGTCCCGATCGGTGCCAAGAGCGCCGAGTTCCGGCCCGAGTTCGGCAACTTCTCCAACCTGCAGGGGTTCATCCAGGGCGGCGGCCAGAAGGGCGTGCAGCGTCCGGTCCTGCCTCCCGGCACCCTGGTGCCGCTGCACCCGGTGGCGTTCATGGTCATCGGCAGCCGCCAGGTGTTCGGCCTGCCGGTCGCGCCGGAGCTGGTGCGCATGAGCCGCGGCGGCGCCCTCACACCCGAGTCCTTCGGGCTCGACCCCCGTCAGCTCCAGGTCGTGGTCATCGCCCCGAGCGGCGGCCAGGACGTCGTCGGCATCGTCACCACGCTGGAGGGCCAGCCCCTCGAGTCGGGCGACATCGCCAGCCGCCTCGGCGGCTTCCGCGACATCGAGGAGATGGAGGTGCAGCCGGCCGTCACCGATGCCGAGCTCATCGACACCCTGCTCGGCTCGAAGAACGACGAGCACAACAACTACCAGGACTTCCAGCGGTTCCTCGACGCCGGCGGCCGCATCGGCCTCCAGCACGACCCGCTCCAGTACGGCGCCTACCTGCTGAACCCGTTCCTGGTCCGCGTCGACATGGTGCCGATGCTGGTGGTCAACCAGGGCGAGGTCGCCGTCATCAAGGGCTTCGTCGGCCTGCCCACGCTCGACACGTCGGGCTCCGAGTTCAAGTTCGGCTCGATCGTGCGCCCCGGCCACCGCGGCATCTGGCAGGAGCCGCTGCGCACCGGCAAGTACCCCATCAACCCCCGCGTCTACGCGGCGGAGGTGGTGCCGACGTTCATCCTGACCCTGAACTGGTCGACGTCGAACTCGCAGGCGCACGACCTGGACTCCCGGCTCGAGCCCATCATCGGCAAGAGCCGTGAGGGCTTCGTGTTCACCATCGACCTCCAGGTGCAGATCCACGTGTCCGACACGCGGGCGCCGAAGGTCATCTCGATGGTGGGCACCATGGTCAACCTGGTCAACGAGGTGCTGCAGTCGGCGGTGGGCAACCACTTCCGCAACACCCTCCAGGCCCTCGAAGCCGTGCAGTTCATCGAGACCCGCCAGGCCGTGCAGCGGGCCGCGCTCGAAGCGGTCACGCAGTACCTGGCGGCCTACGAGGTGGAGACCCGCGGCGTCTACATCCAAGACGTGGTGTTCCCCGAGGAGCTGGTCGAGGTCCTGACCCGGCGAGAGATCGCCAACCAGGAGCGGGCCACCTTCGTCGAGCAGCAGAAGGCGGAGACGGCCCGCATCGAGACCGAGAAGGCGAAGGGCACGGCCGACATGCAGTCCCAGCTCGCCAGCTCGGCGGTGTCGGTCGACATCAACCGCAACCAGGCCCAGGCCCGCGAGGCCCAGGCCAACGGTGAAGCCGCCTACGTCCGCCTCACCGGTGAGGCCGAGGCCGACAAGCTGCGGGCCATCGGCCTCGCCGAGGCCAAGGCCACCGAGGCGCTCGGCGTCGCCAAGGCCACCGGCTACGAGGCCCAGCGCGAGGCCATCGGCGAGATGTCCACGGCCCTGGTGGCCGTCGCCGGCGCCATCGGCGAGGGCGGCATCGACATCATGCCGGAGGTCCTCGTGACCGGCGGCGGTGGGTCCTTCGAGGGCCTGGCCGCCACGCTGATGCAGTCGCTGCGCAACGGCACCCTCACCATGGGCTCCGCTCCCCGCACCGACGGCACCACCCCGGTGCGCCGCACCGAGGTCGGCGAGGCCCTGGCCGAGACCGCCCAGGAGGTCGAGAACACCGAGGAGCCCCTCGGGTGATCCTCGTCACCCGTTCACTCCGCTGCGCTCCGTTCTCTCCGTTCCTCGGAACTTGAGGACGGGCTGACGCCCGGCGATTCCGCAGCCCCCGGGCTCGCTCCGCTCGGAAACCACCAACCCACCGGCACCGATCAACATCGCTCGGACCAGGCCATCGGCCCCCTCTCCTGGGAGGGGGCCGATGCGCGTCGGGCGTCAGCCCTGGACGTGGATGGGCGGGAGCTGGTCGATGGCTTCGGTCAGCAGCTTCAGCCAGGTGTCGTGGAGGACGGTCAGGGCTTCGGAGTGCTCCTCGATGCGGTGCTCCACGAGGTGGAGCGAGCCGTTGCGGTAGACGCCCAGGTCGTAGGGCGGGCCGACCGAGAGGTTGGCGCGAGCGGTGCTGAGCATCGAGCTGAGCGCGATCTTCACCGCGTCCTCGAGCCCGACGCGGTTGTGCACCGCCAGCTCGAGCATGAACTTGCCGTACTTCGTCTCACCGATCTGGAAGAACGGGCGGGTGTCGGAGACCCGGATGTAGTTGCCCTCGGGGTACACGAGGAACAGGTCGGGCCGGTCACCCGCGATCTGGCCGCCGAGGATGAACGTGGCGGTGGCGTCGGCGCCGACCGTGGCCAGGCCCTCGCGGTGGCGCTGCACGACCTCGCGGCTGAGCTCGCCGATGTAGAGGGCGGCCTCGAACAGGTGGTCCACCGTGGCCAGGCTCGTGTGCTCCCCGGGGGTGCGGAGGTCGCGGTCGATGAGGTCGAGGACCTCGTGGGTGGTCGCGAGGTTGCCGGCGCTCTGGAGCACGAACACCCGGTCGTCGCCGGCGTGGAGCAGGTGGAGCTTCCCGTAGGTGCCGACGTTGTCGACCCCGGCGTTGGTCCGGGTGTCGGAGAGGAAGACGAGCCCCTCGTCGAGGCGCATGGCGAGGCAGTAGGTCACCCCGCCACGGTACTCAGGGCCCGGCGGCGACCTGGGCGGCGAGCTTGCCGATGAGCTCGCCCATGCCGGGGAGGAGGTCCTGGTAGATGCTCGTGGAGCGCCAGAGCATCGCGATCTCACGCTGGGGCACGGGCTCGCTGAAGCGGAGCAGGACGATGTCGTCGGACGGCGGCACCGGGGGTCGGACGGCGAGCTCGGGCAGCAGGGTGATGCCGACGCCGGCCGCGACCATCTGGCGGAGCGTCTCCAGGCTGGTGGCCCGGAAGCCCCGCCGCTCCGACGCACCGGTGAGCCGGCACACCGAGAGGGCCTGGTCGCGGAGGCAGTGGCCCTCCTCGAGCAGCAGCACCTGTTCGCCGGCGAGGACCGACGGGTCGACCGGGCCGCCCGCGAGGGCGAGGGGGTGGCCGGCCGGGACGGCGAGCACGAAGTCCTCGGTGAAGAGGTGCTGCTGGTGGAGCGCCTCGCCGGTGACCGGCAGGGCGAGGATCCCGACGTCGAGGCGCCCGGACCGGAGCTGGTCGAGCACCACCTCGGTCTTCTCCTCGATGAGCAGGAGCTCGAGGTTCGGGTAGCGCTCGTGGAGCGCGGGCACGACGTGGGGCAGGAGGTACGGGGCGAGGGTCGGGAACAGGCCCAGCCGCAGGGTGCCGCCCTCGGGGTCGGTGGCCTGGCGGGCGAGGGCCCGGATGGCGGCGGCCTCGTCGAGGATCACCCGGCCGCGCTCGGCGACGCGCTCCCCCGCCGAGGTCAACATGACGTGGCGGGGCGATCGCTCGATGAGCGGGATGCCGAGCTCCTGCTCGAGCTTCTTCAGCTGGGTGGACAGCGTCGGCTGGCTGACCATGCAGGCCTCGGCGGCGCGGCCGAAGTGGCGGTGCTCGCCGACGGCCACCAGGTACTCGAGATCGCGCAGGTTCACGATGGCCCTCCGGCCTGATCGCAGGCCCCTGAAGTCTGTCCCAGGACGGCCGACGCCGCTCGGCCGGAGCCGAGGGCGGCGGCCGTCCGGGCCGAGCGGACGGTCAGACGACCGCCGGTTCCCGCTCGGCGTCGGCGTCGGTGGGCGCCGGCGTGCGGATGAGGTGGTCGAAGGCGCTGAGGGCGGCGGTGGCGCCGGCGCCCATGGCGATCACGATCTGCTTGTACGGGACCGTGGTGCAGTCGCCGGCGGCGAACACGCCGGGGACCGACGTCTGGCCGCGGTCGTCGATGACGACCTCGCCTCGGGGCGACAGCTCGACGGTGCCCTCGAGCCACTCGGTGTTGGGAAGCAGGCCGATCTGGACGAAGACGCCCTCGAGCTCGACGGTCTTCTGCTCGTCGGTGGTCCGGTCCGTGTAGACGAGACCGGTCACCTGCTCGCCGTCGCCCACGACCTCGGTGGTGAGGGCGCTCACGATGATGTCGACGTTGGGCAGGCTGCGGAGCTTCGCCTGCAGCACCTCGTCCGCACGCAGCTGCGGATCGAACTCGATGAGGGTGACGTGCTTGACGACGCCGGCGAGGTCGATGGCGGCCTCGGCACCGGAGTTGCCGCCGCCGATCACCGCGACGCGCTTGCCCTTGAACAGGGGGCCGTCGCAGTGCGGGCAGTAGGTGACGCCCTTGTTGCGGTACTCGTCCTCGCCCGGGACGTTCATCGACCGCCAGCGGGCGCCGGTGGACAGCACGATCGTGCGGGACGAGAGGCTGGCGCCGTTGGCGAGCTCGACGGTGACGTAGCCGCCCGGCTCGGCGGCCGGGACGAGCTTCGTGGCCCGCTGGAGGTTCATCACGTCGACGTCGTACTGGTGGACGTGCTGCTCGAGCGCGGTCGCGAGCTTCGGGCCCTCGGTGTAGGGCACCGAGATGAAGTTCTCGATGGCCATGGTGTCGAGCACCTGGCCGCCGAAGCGCTCGGCGGCGATGCCGGTGCGGATGCCCTTGCGGCTGGCGTAGACGGCCGACGCCGCGCCGGCGGGGCCGCCGCCGACGACGAGGACGTCGAACGGGTCCTTCTCGGCCAGCTCGGCGGCCTGGCGCTCCTCGGCGCCGGTGTCGAGCTTGGCGACGATCTGCTCGAGGGTCATGCGGCCCTGGTCGAACGGCTCGCCGTTGCGGAAGACCGACGGCACGGCCATCACCTTGCGCTCGTCGACCTCGTCCTGGAACAGGGCGCCGTCGATGGCGGTGTGGGTGATGTTCGGGTTCAGGATGCTCATCAGGTTGAGCGCCTGGACCACGTCGGGGCAGTTCTGGCAGGTGAGCGAGAAGTAGGTCTCGAAGTGGTGCTCGCCCTCGAGGGCGATGACCTGCTGGACCACGTCGTCGTTCGCGGTCGACGGGTGGCCGCCCACCTGGAGGAGGGCGAGGACCAGCGACGTGAACTCGTGGCCGAGCGGGATGCCGGCGAAGCGGACCTCGACGTCGGTGCCGGTGCGGCGGATCAGGAACGACGGGCGGCGGTCGTCGTCATCGGCGACCACGACCTCGATCTTGTCGGAGAGCGTGGCGATCTGGTCGAGCAGCCCGCGCAGCTCGGTGGACTTGGGGCTGTCGTCGAGGGAGGTGACCAGCTCGATGGGCTGGCGGAGCTTCTCGAGGTGGGTCTGCAGTTGGGCGGCGAGGGCGGCATCGAGCATGACAGCGACTCCAGGAGGGCGGGGCGAACGGGGGGGGTGGTGAGGAGGGGCGCGGCGGGGGCAGGGCGCGTCCGGATGTGGTTGCAGGAGAAGCCAGAGGGCGGGCCGTAGCGGCCCGCCCTCGGCTTCACCCGGTGGTGGGGTGGATCAGATCTTGCCGACGAGGTCCAGCGAGGGGGTGAGGGTGTCATCGCCCTCTTCCCACTTGGCGGGGCAGACCTCGCCCGGGTGGGCGGCGACGTACTGGGCGGCCTTCACCTTGCGGAGGAGCTCCACGGCGTTGCGGCCGATGCCCTCAGCGGTGACCTCGAGGAACTGGATGACGCCCTCGGGGTCGACGAGGAAGGTGCCGCGGTCGGCCAGGCCCTGGCCCTCGCGGAGGATCTCGAAGTTGCGGGAGATCTCGAGCGTCGGGTCGCCGAGCATCGGGTACTGGATCTTGCCGATGGTGTCGGAGCTGCCGTGCCAGGCCTTGTGGGTGAAGTGGGTGTCGGTGGAGACCGAGTACACCTCGACGCCGAGGCGCTTGAACTCCTCGTAGTTGTCGGCCAGGTCGCCCAGCTCGGTGGGGCAGACGAAGGTGAAGTCGGCCGGGTAGAAGAACACGACGGACCACTTGCCCTT
>DATMGQ010000019.1:0-5852 GCA_035555395.1 Acidimicrobiales bacterium | reverse complement strand
TTGCGGGCCTCGGTGTCGCCGACGAGGTAGCTCGCTGGGCCCTCGGCGCCCATGTTCGAGTAGTCGGTGGCGGCCACGACGTAGCCGGCGTCGAGCAGCTCGTCGACGCCCTCCATGAGGCTGAACGGGTCGATGCCGGTGGACGGGGCGCAGCGCTTGCCCTCGGCCCCGGTGGTCGGGTGCGCCCACGCCACCACCGTGCGGTCGTGGCCGATCGACGGGAGGTCGGGGGCGACGACCACGCCGGACACCGCGATGTCGTCGCCGTCGTGGTCGGTCGAGTGGTACAGCACCCGCCAGGCCTTCGCCCCGTGCGGTGCGCCGAGCAGGCGGCGGGCCTTGATGAGGGTCCCGGGCTCGCCAACGGGGAGCGGGTCGGGCACGTCGTAGAAGGTGCCGATCTCGTCGTGCTCGTAGACGTCCTCGATGCCCTCCCGCGCCGCGTTGGCGCACCCCGAGACGAGCGATGCCACCAGGGTGAGCGCCGCCAGCGGCAGCACCCGCCGGAGCACCGCCCGGCGGCGCGTGCGGTCCGAGCGGGCAGGGGCGGCAGGCATGCCGCAGCATCCCATCGGCCGCCGAGGTAGACAACCCCTGGTCAAGGCGGGCCGGCGGCCCGCCGATGCAAGGACGAGCGGGGCGCGCCGGCTCCGCCTGCCACGATCCCGAGAGGACCCCGTCGTGCCCGAGCCCACCATCCCCGCGCCGGTCGACATGGCCGCCGAGCCGTTCCTGTCCGGCGTGTTCGCGCCCACCGACCAGGAGCACGACGACCACGACCTGGCGGTCGAGGGCGAGCTGCCCGCCGGCCTGGCCGGGGCGTACCTCCGCAACGGACCCAACGTGCACTTCCCGCCGCTGGGCAGCTACACGTACCCGCTCGACGGCGACGGCATGGTCCACGGCATCTGGTTCGAGGACGGCGCGGTCCGCTACCGCAACCGCACGGTGTGGACGCCGCAGCTGCGCGCCGAGGTCGAGGCCGGCCACGCCATCTGGGCCGGCATCACCACCCCCTACATCCCCGGTCCCGACGTCGCTCCGGAGGAGCTGGCCAACGACTTCAAGCCGCTGCCGGACATCAACGTCATCCGCCACGGCGGCCGGTACCTCGCGCTCGCCGAGGTCGACCCGCCGGTGGAGATCACCGCAGACCTGGAGACGGTCGGCGCCTACGACTTCGGCGGGCAGATCCCCGGCATGTGCGCCCACCCCCGCATCGACCCGCTGACCGGCGAGCTGTTCCTGTTCCGGTACAACATCGAGGAGCCGTTCCTGACGTGGTCCGTGGTCGGTGCCGACGGCACGGTCACGACGCCGCCGCAGCCGCTCGACACCGGCGGCAAGTCGTTCATGGTCCACGACTTCACCATCACCGCCTCGTCGATCGTGCTCTTCGTCGGCCCCTTGCAGTTCGACTTCGACGCCATGTTCGCCGGCGGCGACATGCTCGCCTGGAAGCCGGACCTCGGCACCCAGATCGCGATCATCTCGCGGGCCACCGGCGCGGTGCGGTGGGTGCAGGCCGACCCGTTCTGGGTGTGGCACTTCGCCAACGCCTTCGACCGGCCGACGGCGTCGGGCGGGACGGAGGTCGTCGTCGACTTCACGCAGTGGTCGCGCTCGATGATCGCGGGCAGCGGCCCGATCACCGGGGCGATCACCCGGGCGGTCATCGACCCCGACGCCGGGACCTACCGCGCCGAGCACTTCGACGACCGCGGCGCCGAGTTCTCCCGGATCGACGACCGGCTGACCGGCCAGGAGCACCGGTACTTCATCACGACCACCCGGACCGACGCGGTGCCCGCCGGGGAGAAGAACCTGCTCCAGCAGATCGACACCCGCACCGGCACCGTCGCGTCCTGGGACTCCGGCGACCACATCTTCGAGGAGGTGTGCTTCATCCCGGCGCCCGACAGCGAACCGGAGGATGGCTTCTACGCCACCTTCCGGACCGACCGGACCACGCTCGAGAGCGACTTCGTGCTCGTCGCCGCCGACGACGTGGCCGCCGGCCCGGTCGCCCGCATCCCGCTCCCGCACCGGGTGCCGTGCGGGCTGCACGGCAACTGGTTCCCGGCCTGAACCCGGCGCCCTAGTCCCGCGGGGTCGAGCGGCTCACCGCCACGAGCAGCGGGCGGGTGGCCGCCACCACGCCGAGCCCGGCCACCACCGCAGCGGCACCGATCAGGAGCATCGACGTGGTGTCCGGGGGTTCGATGCGCTGGTCCGACACGCCGAAGGCGCCCATCATGACCACCCCGGCCGTGGCGCCGAACGCCATGGCGCCGCCGCTGGCGAGCACGAGCGGGACCAGCGTCTGCCACCGGCGGGCCCGCTGGAGCACCGCCATGGGCGTGCCCACCAGGCGGAGGCGGGCGAGGGTCAGCCGCTGGTCGAGGAGGGCGGCGGCCCCACCGATGCCCGCGGCCGCCGTGGCCATGAGGAGGGCGGCGACGGACATGACCGTCGACGCCCGCCGCAGGTCGTCGAGGAGGATGCGCTCCGACCCCAGCTCGTAGGGCGAGGATGCGTCGGCGTCGGGCGAGGCAGCGAGCACGGCGGTGCGGGCGGCCTCGATGTCTGCGGTGCCGTCGACGACGACGGCACCGGTCCGCACCTCGCCGGTCTCGGGCATCGGCACCGTCGGGCGCTCGCCGCTGGCCGAGCCGTCCCACCACGCGGCCGCGCCGGGGACCCGCTGCTCCAGCGAGGCGGTGACCGCATCGACGTCGGCGGCCGGCACCTCCAGGTACAGCGCGGTCTCCCGGTCCTCCGGCAGTGCGGCGGCGTCGATGGTGGGGAGCACGCCGAACAGGAACCCCGCGATCAGCCCGGCCAGGACCATGCCGCTCACCGTGCGGTAGGCCGCCTTCGGGTCGTCGGTGATCCGGCGGGCGGCGATCAGCGTCGACGGGCCGCGCGCGACCCCGCCCAGGACCGCACCGACCAGCCACGTGAGCCAGGGCCCGATGACGGCGAGGGTGACGATGACCGCGCCGAGGCCGATCAGGACGCCGAGGCTCTCGCCCCCGTCGCGCATCGACGTGGCCGCCGCCACGAACGCGATCCAGGCCGCCGGCACCACGAGCAGGCGGATCGCCCGCGGCCTGCGGGGCCGCACGCGACGGGTGGCCTGGAGCGGGCCCGACACCACACCTCGCAAGGCGATCACCGCGGTGGCCACCGCCAACAGGGGCACCACCACCGCCGCCCCCGCCATCACGGCCATCGCCAGCCGCAGGTCGGCCACCGGGAAGCGGCCGCCTCCCAGCGGGATGTGCGCGGCGAGCGGGAGGACCGCCAGGTACGTGGCGATCCCGAGGACGACGCCGACCGCCGCGGCTCCGGCGATCTCCAGCGCGGTCAGCGCGATCACCGTGCCCGGCGTGGCCCCGGCCAGGCGGAGCGCGGCGAGTCGCTGCGAGCGCTGCGCCGCGGTGAGCCGAGATGCCGCGCCGATCAGCAGGACCGTCGGCACCACGAGCAGCACCGCGGCCATCTGCGCCAGGACCCGGTAGGTCTCGGCGTCGGCCTGGCGGGCGGGGTCGGCGCCGTCGGGGACCTGGGCGTCGCGCGTCGCGAACCCGTCGATCGGGACGGCGAGGCCCCGGTGGTAGCTACCGCCGTCGGTGCCGTCGACGTGGTCGAGCGCGCCGGCGCCCCGGCCCACCACCACGACCAGCTCTTCGTCGTGGGCCAGCGCGTCGGGGCCGATCGTCCCGGCCAGCTCGCCCGGGTACCGGTCCGCGAGCTCACCGGCGGGCTCGCTCCGCAGGAGCTCGGCGAGGGCGGGCGATGCGTAGACCTCGCCGGGTGCGGGGAACCGGTCGAGCCCGGGGGGCACCGGCAGGGTCCCGGCGCTCGCGGCGGCCGAGGTCGGCGCCAGGTCGATGCGCTCGATGGTCCGGTCGCGGAAGGAGTCCTCGGTGGTGCGCTGGACGGCGGCGTGCTCGGTGACGTCACGGCCCTGGAGCGGGGTGCGCCAGGCGGTGCGGTCGCTGCGGTGGCCGAGCGCCGGCAGCACCGACACCACCAGCAGGGCGAGCACCGTCGACGCCAGGACGCCCGCAGCGGTCAGGGCGAGGGTGGCGCGCTGGCGGGAGCCGCCGCGGCGCCAGAGCAGGGAGGCGAGGCGGAGCACGGTCATGCCGCACCCCCGGACGCACCGACCACCGCGCCGTCGCGCAGGACCACGGTGCGGTCGCAAGCCGCGGCGACCTCGGGGTCGTGGGTGACGATCAGCAGCCCGGCCCCCGAGGTGCGGGCGGCCTCGATCAGGAGCGCGACGACCTCGTGGCCCGTCGACCGGTCGAGCGCGGCGGTGGGCTCGTCGGCGAAGACGACCGACGGCGCGGTGACGAGCGCACGGGCGATCGTGACCCGCTGGGCCTGACCACCCGACAGCTCGCCGGGTCGGCGACCCTCCAGGCCGGCCAGGCCGAGCGGGCCGAACCACCGGCGGGCCTCGGCGACCGCGCGCCGGCGCGGGTGGCCCTCGAGCAGGAGCGGGAGGGCGACGTTCTCGTCGGCCGGCAGCTCGGGGAGGAGGTGCCCGGACTGGAACACGAACCCGAAGCGCCGACGCCGGATCGCCGTGCGCGCCGACTCGCCGAGGTGGTCGATGCGCTCGTCGCCGAGGCGGACCTCGCCGCCGTCGGGCGGCTCGATGCCCGCCAGGCAGTGGAGCAGGGTGCTCTTGCCCGACCCGCTCGGGCCCACGGCAGCCACGGCCTCGCCCGGGGTGATGGCCAGGTCCACCCCGGCGAGCGCGGTGGTCTCGCCGAAGGACCGGCGCAGGCCCCGGCCGACGAGGACGGGAGCTGCCGACCGGGGTGCCGCCATGGTCGGGGCGAGGTGGGCGGCGACGCTCACGAGCGGCCTCCGTCCCGACGGGCGGCGACGAGGTCGCGGCCGACGAGGTCGGCGAGCGACGTCACGACGGCGGCGGCCACCAGGACGACGAGCCCGGCGAGCCCGAGCGCCGAGGCGACGGTGGTGAAGGCGGTGGCGATGGTCATGGACCCATCGTCCGGATCGGAGCCGGCGGGCGCATCGGCAGGTCGGCCACGACCGGTCGGCCGAACGGCCACCATCGCCTGGCCGTTCGGGGGAGCCGGCGGCCCCAGGCCGCCCGTAGGGTCGTGCGGGTGACGGCTCCGACGGCACCGACGCTCTGGGACCGGGCGGGACGCATCGGCCCCGGCGTCGTCGACGCGCTGGTCCTCGTCGGCATGGGCCTGTGCGTGGTCGTCGACCTCTACGCCCTCGTGAACGACGACCCCGCCGGCATCCGGCTCGCGGCCTCGGTGGGCTCCCTGGTGGCCGTGGCCCTCCGGCGCCGGTTCCCGATCCTCAGCTACGCGGCCGTGCTCGGCATCGTCGTCGGGCTGCTCCTCCTGCGCCGCTCGGCCGGGCTGTACCTCGGCTACGGGTATCCGGTCTTCGCGCCGGTCGCGGCGCTGGCCGCGATGGTCACGTCGCTCGTCCGCAAGCTGCCCACCGTCGAAGCCCTCCTGGCGGCGGTGGCCGGCGCCGCCGGCGTGCTGCTGATGCTGTCGTGGCCGATGGGCCACGAGGTGCGCCTCCTCCTCACCCTCGCGTTCGGCGGGCTCTACGGCGTCGGCGTCGGGGCGGGGATCTACCTCCGTGCCCTCGACCACCGCGAGACGCTGGCGGCCGAGGCCGCCCGGCGCGACGAGCGGCTCGAGCTGGCCCGGGAGCTGCACGACCTCGTCGCCCACCACGTCACCGGCATCGTCGTGCAGGCCCAGGCCGCCCAGGTGGTGGCCGACCGCCACCCGGCGGCGGCCGGCACGGCGCTCGCCCGGATCGAGGGGGCGGGCAAG
>DATMGQ010000018.1:0-9412 GCA_035555395.1 Acidimicrobiales bacterium | reverse complement strand
CCTCGCGGCACATCAGGAAGGTGCCGGTGAGGTTGACGGCCAGGATCTGGTTCCAGCTGTCGAGGCTGAACTCGTGGGTGCGGCCCGACCGCAGCATGCCGGCGATGTTGGCGATGCCGTCGAGGTGGCCCCACGCCTCGATGGCCGTCTCCACCGTGTTGGCGGCGTCGGCCTCCTTGCTGATGTCGGCGACGTGGGTGATGCACTCGCCGCCGCCCTCGGCGACCTTGTTGGCGATCTCGAGGGTCTCGGTGAGCCCGTCGTGGTTGATGTCGGAGGCGAGGACCTTGGCGCCCTCGCTGGCCAGGCGCACCGCCGTGGCCTGGCCGATGCCGGAGGCAGCCCCGGTGACGATGACGACTCGATCTGACAGGCGTTCCAGCGACATGCCCGCAGACTAGAACACGTTTCAGTTTTCGGCTGGATCGGGTGCGGGACCCGGGTCGGGGAGGGGCGGTGGGCTACGGTGGTCGGCGGCCTTCGGGCCGCCGGAAGGGCTGTCATGGGTGAGCCAGCAGGCTCCAGCTCCGCCACCACATCCTGATCGCCTTCCGTCGCGCCACCGCTGGCGCCTGCGTCGCGATCCCGATCCACCACGTGGAGGAGAACCTCACATGCCCGTCTTGAACCCCGAAGACTTCAAGATCGCCGACATCAACCTGGCGAGCTTCGGCCGCAAGGAGATCCAGCTGGCCGAGCACGAGATGCCCGGCCTCATGGCCACCCGCGCCGAGTACGCGGACAGCCAGCCCCTCAAGGGCGCCAAGATCATGGGCTCGCTGCACATGACCATCCAGACCGCGGTGCTCATCGAGACCCTCACCGCGCTGGGCGCCGACGTGCGCTGGGTGTCCTGCAACATCTTCAGCACCCAGGACCACGCTGCGGCCGCCATCGCGGTCGGCCCGAACGGGACCACCGACGCCCCCGCCGGCGTGCCGGTCTTCGCCTGGAAGGGCGAGACCCTCGAGGAGTACTGGTGGTGCACGGACCAGGCCCTGCGCTGGCCCGACGGCTCCGGCCCGAACATGATCCTCGACGACGGCGGCGACGCCACGATGCTGGTGCACAAGGGCCGCGAGTACGAGCTCGCCGGCGCCGTGCCCGCTGCCACCGAGGACGATCCCGAAGAGTGGCACGTGATCATCGACCTGCTCACCGAGTCGGTCGCCAAGGAGCCGAACCGCTGGACCGAGGTCGCCGCCGGCATCAAGGGCGTCACCGAGGAGACCACCACCGGTGTCCACCGCCTCTACCAGATGTTCGAGACCGGTGAGCTCCAGTTCCCGGCCATCAACGTCAACGACTCGGTCACCAAGTCGAAGTTCGACAACCTCTACGGCTGCCGCCACTCGCTCATCGACGGCCTCAACCGCGCCACCGACGTCATGATCGGCGGCAAGGTGGCGTTCGTCGCCGGCTACGGCGACGTCGGCAAGGGCTGCGCCCAGTCGCTGCGAGGCCAGGGGGCCCGCGTGATCGTGGCCGAGGTCGACCCGATCTGTGCGCTCCAGGCCGCCATGGAGGGCTTCGAGGTCGCACGCCTCGAGGACGTCCTCGACCGCGCCGACATCTTCATCACCACCACCGGCAACAAGGGCATCATCTCGGCCGAGCACATGGGCCGCATGAAGCACCAGGCCATCGTCGCCAACATCGGCCACTTCGACAACGAGATCGACATGGCCGGCCTCGCCAAGATGAGCGACGTCCGCAACGTCGAGATCAAGCCGCAGGTGAACGAGTTCCAGTTCCCCGACGGCCACTCGGTCATCGTCTTGGCCGAAGGCCGGCTCATGAACCTCGGCTGCGCCACCGGCCACCCGAGCTTCGTGATGTCGAACTCCTTCACGAACCAGACGATCGCCCAGATCGAGCTGTTCACGAAGACCGACGAGTACCCGATCGGCGTCTACACGCTGCCGAAGATCCTCGACGAGAAGGTCGCCCGCCTGCACCTCGACGCCCTCGGCGTCCGGCTCACCGAGCTGTCGAAGGACCAGGCCGACTACATCGGCGTCAAGGTCGAGGGCCCGTACAAGCCCGAGCACTACCGGTACTGATCCCGGGCGGGCCCGCCCGCTCGAACGAACCGGATGACCGACCACCGGCCGGGGCCCTCGGGTCCCGGCCGGTGCGCGTCTCCGCCCCAGTTGGGTCGCACCCCTGTCCACCGGGCCGGCCCGGTTCCTACGGTGGCCCGGTGACCGAGCGGCTGGCGGAGATGGCGGAGCACGAGCGGCCCCGGGAGCGGCTGGCCGAGCACGGGCCGCAGGCGCTCCGCGACGCCGAGCTGCTGGCGCTCGTCCTCCGCCACGGGAACGCCGGCACCAGCGCGCTGGCGATGGCCGAGCAGCTGCTGCGGGACCACGGCGGCCTGCTGGGGCTGGCGTCGGTGCGAGCCGACGACCTGGCCCGTCGAGCCGGGATGGGCCCGGCCAAGTCGGCCTCGGTGGTCGCCGCCTGCCAGCTCGCGGCGCGCATCCGGGCCGAGCAGGAACGGGTCCCGGTGGTGCGCTCGGCGGTCGACGTCGCCGACGTCGCCATCCCGTTGCTGCAGCACGTGCGCACCGAGCGCGTGCTGGCCCTCGTGGTCGACGGCTCGGGCCACCTCCGGCGGGCGCTGACCCTCGCGGAGGGCGGCGTGTCGCCGTCGCCGGGGGTGGTCCGCGACGTGCTGACCGCGGCTCTGCACCACGGTGGCGGAGGCCTCGCCGTGGCGAGCAACCACCCCGACGGCGATCCCGCGCCGCGGGAGGCCGATCGGGTGCTGGCCGAGGCCGTCAGCGCCGGAGCGGCCTCGGTCGGGCTGCGGTTCGTGGGTCACGTGACGGTGGCGGGCCGGCTGTGGGACGAGGTCCCGGTGCGGCGGAGGCCGCCGGCGCTGGGCTGAGCCGGCCGGTCAGGGCCGGGTGTCGATGGTGACGACCTGGCTCGTGGCTCCGTCGACGAACCGGTCGCCGGCGAGGTCGCGGGCCGAGGCGCGGCCCTTGGTGTCGCACGTCCCGACCTGGGGATCGCCCCACACCGTGACCTCGAGCAGACCCGAGCCGGCGGGGTCGGATCGCAGCTCGACCTCGACGTCGTCGGCGCACTCGACGTGGAAGACCACGACGCCGTCGGGTCGCTCGGCGCGCTGGATCGCCAGGGCCACGCGCTGCTCGCCGCCGCCGCACCCGCCGAGGGCCAAGGTGGCGACCACGGCCGTCGCCGCCACGGCGAGGAGTCGGCGGAGGAGCGGGTGCACCCGCCCAATGTAGGAGCGGGCCGGGTGGCCTCCCGGGGTCGGTACGCTCGGACGTGACCGAGGGCACACGACCTCGGACGGGCGATGCCAGGGGAAGGTGATGGTCGGACAGGGGATCTGGGTGCTGGGCGGCTACCGGAGCGACTTCGCTCGGAACCTGGCGCGGGAGGGCGTCGGGTTCGACGGCCTGACCGCCGAGGTGGTCCGGGGGACGCTCGCCGATGCGCGGCTGAGCGGCACCGACATCGGGTCGGTCCACGTCGGCAACGCGTTCGGCCAGCTGTTCACCGGCCAGGGCCAGCTCGGCGCCATGCCCGCCACCGTCGACGAGGACCTGTGGGGCCTGCCGGCCGCCCGCCACGAGGCCGCGTGCGCGTCGGGCAGCGTCGCCATCCTGGCGGCCATGGCCGAGCTGGAGGCGGGCCGCCACGACACCGCGCTCGTCGTCGGCGTCGAGCTCGAGCGGACGGTCCCCGGCGACACCGCGGCCCAGCACCTGGGCGCCGCCAGCTGGGTCGGCCACGAAGGTGCGCCCAAGTACGTGTGGCCGCAGTCGTTCTCGGACCTCGCTGACGAGTACGACCGCCGGTACGGGCTCGATGACCAGCACCTCCACGCCTTCGCCGAGATCGCCATGCGCAACGCCAAGGACGACCCCAACGCCCAAGCGCGCGACTGGCGCTTCGGCGAGGCCAGCTTCTCGGACGACGACGACGTGAACCCGGTGGTCGCCGGCCGCATCCGCCGCACCGACTGCAGCCAGGTCACCGACGGCGGCGCCGGCGTCGTCCTCGCCAGCGACGCATGGGTGCGGGACCACCCCGACGCGGTCGCGGGCGGGCGGGCGGCGCGCCTCACCGGTTGGGGCCACCGCACGGTCGGGCTGCCGCTGGCGCGCAAGCTCGAGCGCAGCGGCGACGACACCCACGTGATGCCGCACGTGCGCGACGCGTTCGCCGACGCGCTGGGCCGGGCCGGGCTGGGCTCGGTCGACGACCTCGGCGCCCTCGAGGTGCACGACTGCTTCACGTCGTCCGGGTACCTCGCCATCGACCACACCGGCATCACCGGGCCCGGCGAGTCGTGGAAGGCGATCGAGTCCGGCGACATCGAGCGCACCGGCCGCATCCCCGTCAACCCGGGTGGGGGCCTCATCGGCGGCGGCCACCCCGTCGGCGCCACCGGCGTGCGCATGGTGGTCGACGCCCTCCGCCAGGTCACCGGCACCGCCGGACCCACCCAGGTCGACGGCTGCCGCCGCGTCGGCACGCTCAACATCGGCGGGTCCACCGCCACCACCTGCTCGCTCATCGTCGAAGGAGCCCCCGCATGACCGCCATCGAGGTGGACCGGCTGCGGCGGACGCTGCCCGACGACGACGACCACCCGTACCGGTCGGGTGCCTGGCGGCCGCAGGCGACCGAGTGGCGGGTCGACGACGTCGAGGTGGTCGAGGGGGCGATCCCCGAGGACCTCGACGGGCTGTACGTGCGCAACACCGAGAACCCGCTCCACGAGCCGATCTCGCTGTACCACCCGTTCGACGGCGACGGCATGGTGCACGCGATCCGGTTCGCCGGCGGGAAGGCGAGCTACCGCAACCGCTTCGTCCGGACCGAGGGCCTGCTGGCCGAGCAGGAGGCGGGCGCCTCGCTGTGGGCGGGGTTGGCGGAGAACCCGCAGCGGGCGATCCGCACCGACGGCCTCACCGCCCGCGGCGCGATGAAGGACGCGAGCAGCACCGACCTCGTCGTCCACAACGGCGAGGTCCTCACGTCGTTCTGGCAGTGCGGCGAGCTCTACCGGATGGACCCCGACTCGCTCGACACGCTCGGCCCCACCCGCTGGGACGGCTGGTTCCCGCCCGAGGGCGTGAGCGCCCACACCAAGGTCGACGAGGCGACCGGTGAGCTGTTCTTCTTCAACTACGGGACCGAGTGGCCGTACCTGCACTTCGGCTGCGTCGACCGGACCGGGCGCCTCGCCCACTACACGCCCATCCCCCTGCCCGGCCCCCGCCTCCCGCACGACATGGCCATCACCGAGCACTTCGTGGTGCTCAACGACCTGCCGATGCACTGGGACGAGGACCTGCTCCTGAACGGCGTCCACGCCGTCCGCATGCACGACCAGCCCACCCGCCTCGCCGTCGTGCCCCGCCGGGGGACGGAGGAGGACGTCCAGTGGTTCGAGGCCGATCCCACGTACGTCCTGCACTGGACCAACGCCTACGAGGACGGCGACGAGGTCGTGCTCGAGGGCTTCCACCAGGGCTGCCCGTCGCCCCGCAAGCCCGAGATCGGCGACGAGATGTGGATGTACCGCTACCTCGCCCTCGACTGGATGGAGACCCGCCTCCACCGCTGGCGGCTGAACCGCCGCACCGGCACGTGCACCGAGGAGCGGATGCGAGACGGCTTCACCGAGTTCGGCATCGTGAACGGCCGCTACGTCGGCCGGGAGCACCGCTACGTGTGGTCCGCGTCCGGCAAGCCCGGGTGGTTCCTCTTCGACGGCTTCGTGCGCCACGACGTGCAGACGGGAGAGGACGACGTCCTGCGCCTTCCCGACGGCGTGTACGGCTCCGAGGTCGGCGTGGCCCCGAAGCCCGGCGGCAGCGCGGAGGACGATGCCTACGTCGTCACGTTCACGACGGACCCCGAGCGCGAGCGCTCCGAGTGCCTCGTGCTCGATGCCCGGCGGATCAGTGACGGCCCGATCGCCCGCCTCCGCCTGCCCGAGCAGATCTCCAGCGGCACCCACGCAGCATGGGCTCCGGGGAGCGCGCTCCACGCCTGACCCGCGGGTCAAGTCTTGGGTAGGGTGCCGCCACCGGCCGCCTCCCCCGCGGCCCCAGCACCACAGGGGAGTGGTCATGGAAGAGCTTTCCGGCAAGGTCGCGGTCGTCACTGGTGCGGCGTCGGGCATCGGCCTGGCGATGGTCCAGGCGTTCGCCGCCGAAGGCATGAGGGTCGTGATGGCCGACATCGAGGCCGACGCCCTCGAGAAGGCGGCGGCCGAGCTGCCCGAGGGCACCGAGGCCCTCACCGTCGTGTGCGACGTGTCGGTGGCCGCCGAGGTCGACGCGCTCCGCGACGCCGCGGTCGAGCGGTTCGGCTCCGCCCACGTGATCTGCAACAACGCCGGCGTGTCGGCGGGCGGTCCGCTGTGGCTGGCGAGCGACGACGAGTGGGACTGGGTGCTCGGCGTGAACCTGCGCGGCGTCATCAGCGGCGTCCGCGCCTTCACGCCCCTGTTCATCGAGCAGGGCGAGGGGCACATCGTGAACACCGCGTCGATGGCCGGGCTGGTGTCGGCGCCGCTGATGGGCGTCTACAACGTGTCGAAGCACGGGGTCGTCACCCTCTCCGAGACGCTCGCCGCCGAGCTCGAGATGGTCGGTGCCGAGGGCGTCGGCGTGTCGGTGCTGTGCCCCGGCTGGGTCCGCACCCGGATCCACGAGGCCGCTCGCAACCGGCCCGAGGGCGGCGAGCCGACCAGCGTCGAGACGATGGACGAGAGCCTCCGCGAGTTCATCGCCGGGGTGATCGCCGCCGGGCTCGACCCCGCCGACGTGGCTGCCATGGTCGTCCACGCCATCAAGACGCGCTCGTTCTACGTGCTCACCCACCCCGACTGGGCGCACTTCGTGTCCGAGCGGACCGACCGGATCGTGGCCGGGCAGAACCCGATCGTCGCCTCGCTCCCGAGCGGTCCCGGTGACGAGGACGCTCCCGCGCTGGGGTCCTGAGGCCGAGCCGGGTCAGCCCCGGAGGTGCTCCACGATGCGGGCCTGGATGGCGTCGCTGGTGGGGTCGGTCCAGGCGGCCACGTGGGTGCCGTCCGCCACGGTGAGCAGCTCCGCCTTCGGCAGCGTCGCGAGCGCGTGGTCGCTCTGCTCGGCGGGCACGTCGCCGTCGGCGTCGCCGTGGACCAGCAGCACCGGTGCGGTGACGGCGGCGAGGCCGAGGTCGCCGATCTCGGGGAACCGGGCCTGGTCGTTCGCCAGCCCGGCGTGGCGCTCGGGCCCCGTCACCAGCTCGGCGAGGGCCAGGACGAACGCCTGCTTGCCCTCGTCGTTCCAGATGTGGTCGACGAGCTCCTTCACCTGCCGCTTGTCGAGGTCGCCCTCCTCCTTGGCGAGTGACTGCACCACGGTCTTCGGGGCGTGGTGGACGAGCTCCTTCATGATCCAGCGCCCGGCCTTGCCCGCCATCAGGAGCGACTCGCTCGTGCCCTCGAACGTGTACGCGTGGCTGACCGCGGCGATGGCCGCCACCGCGGTCACCCGGTCGGGGTGGCCTGAGGCGAGCAGGTAGGTCGAGGGGCCGCCGCCGGACCAGCAGGCCACGGCCACGGCCGGCAGGTCGAGGGCGTCGAGCAGCGCGGCGTGGAGGGCGGCCTGGCCCTCGGGCGTGGCGTTGCCGTCGTGGAGCGGGGTGCCGCCGTAGCCCGGCCGGGACGGGGCGACCACGCGGAACCCGGCGTCCACGAGGAACGCCGTCATCAGCACCGCCTGGTCGGCGCCGCCGGGGGAGCCGTGCACGAACAGGACCGGGGCACCGGTCCCCGTGTCCGCGCACTCCACCGTGCCCGCGGCGGTCTCGATCGTCTGCAGGCGCGCCTGCTCCATGGTTGCTCCCTCCCGTGGCACGCCGGTCGGCGTGCGCATGCGTCGGTCATCGGCCTGGCCATCCGGTCGAGTGCGATGCCCGGCGATTTGTAACCCGCTGGTCGCAACCTTGTCAACGGGGCGGCGTCAGAAGGGTCAGCTGCCCGAGATCGTGAAGTCGGGCTCGACGTCAGGCGGCGGGTCGTCGGCGTGGTGGCCGTCGGGATGGGTGACCGGCTCGAACCCGGGCGGGAAGCCCAGGTCCAGCTTCGCCAGCCAGAACTGCACGTTGGGGCCGACGGTCACGGCGAACAGCACCGTGCCGATGCCGATGGTGCCGCCGAGCAACCAGCCGGCGGCCAGCGCGGCGAGCTCGATGCCCGTGCGCACCAGCCGGATCGACGGTCCCCGCTCGGCGAGGCCGGTCATGATCCCGTCGCGCGGGCCGGGGCCGAGGCGGGCGCCGATGTAGAGGCCGATCCCGGGACCCGCGATGGCGAGGCCGGCGAGCAGCAGGCCCCACTGCTGGACCCGCGACCCGGGGTCGGGCAGCAGCGGGATGACGACGTCCATCGTCGTGCCGATGAGCAGCGCGTTCAGCACCGTGCCCAGCCCCAGGCGCTGGCGGAGCGGGATCCACCCGAGGATCACCACGAACGACACCAGCACGCTGACGGTGCCGATCGGGATGCCCGTGCGGTCCGAGATGCCCTGGTGCAGGACGTCCCACGGGTCGAGGCCGAGGTCGGCCTGGACGATGCACCCGTAGGCGATGCCGCACAGCACCAGCCCCACGATGAGCGGGAGCAGCCGCCGTCGGACCTCGAGCCACGGAGGGATGGCGAAGAGGCGCGACACGGCGGTCGACGCTACCGGGGAGGGTGCGTCAGGCCCGAGTCAGATCTCGCAGCCGTCGGGGCCGCAGGCGTCGGCGTCGTCAGCGCCGGCGAGGACCTGGACGGGCGCCGGCTCGCGGGTGAGCCAGCCCTGCTCGAGGATGTCGCGCAGGGTCTCGGGCGGCTGGGCGCCGGAGATGCCGAGACGGCCGTCGACCACGAAGAACGGGACGCCGGAGATCCCGATCTGGCGGGCGGCGTCGATGTCCTGGTGCACCTCGGCGGCGAAGGCGTCGCCGTTCAGCACGGCGTCGACCTCGTCGGCGTCGAGGCCCACGCTCAGGGCGCGTGCCCGCAGGGTGTCGGCCTCGCCGATGGGCTCGCCGTCGGTGAAGTAGGCGTCGCCCAGCGCGTGCTTGAGCTCGAGCTGCACGCCGCGGACCCGGGCGAGGTGGAGGAGCCGGTGGGCGTCGAACGTGTTGCCGCCGATGGCCTGGTCGAAGCGGAAGTCGATGCCGCGCTCGGCGCCGAGGCTCACGATGCGGGCCTGCTGGGCCTTGATCTGGCCGACGGTGGTGCCGTACTTCTGGGCCAGCCGCTGCTCGAGGGGCTGCTCGTCGCGCTTCGGCGCGCCGGGATCGAGCTGGTACGAGTGCAAGACGACCTCGACGTCGTCCTCGTGCTCGAACTCCTGCAGGGCCACGCCCAGGTTGGCCA
>DATMGQ010000017.1:0-11493 GCA_035555395.1 Acidimicrobiales bacterium | reverse complement strand
TCACCAGGGACTTAGCCGCCCACGGGAGCAGGCCGAGCACGGCGAGGGCGCTGGCGGCGACGAGCAGCAGGGTCGGGTCCGACCAGCGGTCCAGGAGCCCTTGGTGCTCGGCGGGCACGGCCGGCAGCTCGGCGGTCGCGGCGGGTGCGGGAGCGGTGGTGGTCACGAGCTCGCCTCCTTCCCCTCGGCCTCGGCGGCGGCTTCGGCCTCGGCGGCGGCGCGCTGCTTGCGCTTGGCGGCGACGGCCGCCTTGGTCGCCGCCCCGGGCTCGCCCTCGAGGACGTCGGCGCTCGCGGCACCGACGTTGATCTCGTAGATGTCGTAGTGGTTCGAGGCGTAGACCTTCGTGAGCCACCGGAACGACTCGAGCCGGGCGAGTACCTCCTTCGGGTGGGGCTCGTCGTGCTCGAACGCACCCTCCTCGGCCCGGTTGAACCAGTAGCCGCTGCGCGGGGTGGCCGACACCATGCGACGGTCGACGGCGAGGAAGCGGTACCCCTCGGACCGCAGCAGCGCCAGGTCGGCGCCGCGCACGGTCTGGCCGTCGTAGAACCGCCAGATCTGGAGGTCGCCGGGGCACGAGGCGGCCACCGCGCACGCGTCGCGCGTGGTGCCCAGCACGCCGAGCGAGGTGCCGGTGTAGATGTCGGCGACGACCCGGTCATCGGAGTCGTAGCCGCGCAGCCAGCGCGCCGCGTCGAGCAGCTCGGGGGTGAGGGACCGGCTGTCCGCCCCCGCCTCCCACGGCCCGGGGAAGCGGTCGAACTCGTTGACGCTGGCCGCGGTGTTGCCGATCACCACCACGCCGATGACCGCGGCGATCGCCAGCGGCCCGGCCGAGCGGAACCGGCCCCGGGACTCCGCGCTGCGCCCGATGACCCACGCCAGCCCGGCCGCGGCGACGAGGCAGACCCCCACGTACGTGAAGGGCGCGCTGCGGTGGGCGCCCTGCGCGCCGGTGGGCGTCAGGATCAGCGGCAACGAGAGCACGTACAGCCCGCCGAACGCCGCGAGCGCCCACGCCCCCGACCGCGGGCGGCGCTTCATCCGCCGCATCAACCCGATGCCGATGATGCCCAGGCCGATGGCGAGCAGCGGTGCCGCGAACGCCGCCCACTGCTCCCAGGCCGGCAGGCCGCTGCGCACGAAGAAGGTGCGGCGCTCACCGGTGCCGGAGATCGAGCCCCAGAGCTGGTCGAGCCCGCCCTCCGGGTAGGGCGACAGGTACTCGACGATCGACGACACCGCCTTGGACCCGCCCCGGACGAGCATCCACCCGGCGTTGACCACCAGCGACACCGCGAGGAGCACCACCGGCGGCAGCCACGCCGAGCCCGGCTCCCGGCGCCGCATCACCAGGGCGGCGATCGAGAACGCGAGGAGCAGGACGACCATCGCGTAGCTGGTGAGGTGGTGGGTCACGACCACGGCCACGCCGTGGACCCCGGCCAGGCCCGTCCACGCCCACCGCCGGAGGCCCGCCGCCGCCTGGGCCTCCGCCACCGCGACCACGACCCACACGAACCCGACGATCGCGAGCGACTGGTAGGCGTACTGCGAGTTGAAGAACAGCGCGCCCGGTGCGACGCACCACAGCAGGCCGGCGAGCCCGGCGACCACCGGCGAGCCCATCAGCCGCCGGACCAGCACGAAGATGCCGATCGTGCTGACGACGTGCAGCACGGCGATCAGGATCACCCCGACCTGCCACGTGCTGAGGCCGGTGAGCTCGCGCAGGCCGGCGGTCAGCGTGTGGAGCCCCGGGTACGACGGCAGCACGCGGACCGCGGGGTTGGCCCGGTAGAGGTCGCCGGTGTCGACGATGCGCTCGACCTGGATCCAGTGGGCGATCTCGTCGTAGAAGACCGGGCGCCGCGGGTTCCGGAGGAACTTCGGCAGGTAGGTGAACAGCGCCGTCGCCACGACGATGGCGAGCCGCTCGGACTCGGTCGCGAACGGGTTGGCGAGGCGCCGGGCCGCCGGCCACAGGAACACGATCACGCCCAGCCAGAGCAGGACGAACTTGGCCTGCTCCCCCGACGAGGTCGACCGGCCGGCGAGCGCGTACGCCAAGCAGACCAGCGCCACGCCCACGAGCATCCCGACCCAGACGCTGCGGCGCCCCCGATCGACGGTCACGTCCGCCCCTCCACCCCGATGGTCCGGTACAGCGCCTCGTGCTCGACGGCCACGTCCGCCCACGACCGCTCGGCGCGGTGGTGGACGCCGACGAGCGGCTCGACCTTGCGGATGCCGTCGGCCAGCCGGTCCACCGACGACGGGTCGACGAGGACGGCGCCGCCGTAGCCGGCCACCGCCTCGGGCAGTCCGCCCACGGCGGTCACCACCACGGGCAGGCCGTAGCTCATCGCCACCATCAGCGGGCCGCTGGTCGACGACCGCCGGTACGGCAGCACGACCACGTCGGCCGACCGGAACGCCTGGTCGACCTCCTCGTCGGTCACGTAGCGGTTGACGAACGCGATCCGGTCTCGGTGGGGCGAGCGGCGGATGCAGGCCGCCGGCGCCGTCCACCCCTCCCAGGTCTCCCCCACGACGGTCAGCCGGTAGTCGCGCTCGCCCTCGGCGACGAGCACGTCGAACGCGGCGATCAGGTCCTCGAGCCCCTTGTACGGGCGGATCGTGCCGAAGAACAGCAGCTCGACGGGACCGTCGTCGCCCTCGGCGGGCTCGGGCCGCTCGTCGACCCGCTCGTCGGCGGGCCGCAGGTCGTAGTGGTCGAAGGGCGGCTCGGCCACCCGCGCCACGTGGCTGCGGCGGATCCCGTAGCGGCGCACGATGTCGGCCTGGTCGGCCCCGTTGTGCACGACCACGCGGTCCGCCTGGGCCATGAGTGCGGGGGCGAGCGTCCGGGACCAGGTGCCGGCGAGGGGGTGGCGCTGCTCCGCGGTGTCCATCAGCTCGTGCACCTCGATCACGACCCGCACCCCGCGGGCCCGGGCCAGCAGCACCAGCGCCAGCTGGGTGTGCCACACCGCGGCGCTCCACCACTGGACGACGAGGACGGCCGGCGGCCGGGCGACGAGGCGCCGGCCGGCATCGAGCAGGCCGAGGCCCCACCACCAGTCGACGGTGCCGACGCGCTGCACGTCGGGCGGGAGGCGCAGGTGGGTGAGGTCCGCGCCGACGCGCGCCCGCCCCGGGTACAGCTGCCTCGGGACGAGGTTCCGAAGCACGATCACCTGCGTCGGCCCGTGCTCGGCGAGCGCCGAGACCAGCCCGTAGGTGTGGTACGTCACGCCGGAGAGGAACGCCTTGCCCGGCCCGAGCACGCACACCTCGGTGCGCTCGGAGCGGCGGCGCTCGCGGGCGCCGGCCCAGCGGCGACGCACGGCGCGGAGGGTCGACATCGTGCGGGGCATCGGACGGTCATGGTTGCGGCCGAGAACGACCGCCCTCGGGCGGTGGAGGGTCCAGGGGGTGAAGTCCGCCTGAACAGTTGGCGCAACCCCTCCCGCCCACCGAGGTGGCCTGGCAGGGTCGCCCCCGTGGATCCCGACCCGACCAAGAAGCGCCCGAAGCCCGTCGTCGCGATCGTGGCGGTGGCGGTCCCGCTGCTCGCCCTCCTGATCGCCGCGGTGGCCACCACGAGCAGCTCGGACGACGCCGCCACCACCGAGACCACGATCTCCCAGGCCGGCGATCCGGCCGCGGCCGCCGCGGGCAAGGGGGGCGAGGGCGGGGAGGACGGCCAGGGCCCGGCCGCCACCGAGGTGACCGTCGACGGGAAGGGCAAGGGCACCACGACGACCGCCGCGTCGAAGGGCGGCGACGGGGGCGACCCGGACATCCCGTCGCTTCCCGCGAACGCCGGCCCGGAGGGCGAGCGGGCGTCGGTGACCTACCCGCGGCCGACCGTGCCGCCGTCGGGCTGCGCCCGGCCGACGGGCACCGCGGTCATCACGCTCGGGAGCACGCCGTTCCCTGCCTGCCTCGAGCTGGGCCCGGACCAGCCGGTCGTCGTGCGCAACCGCGCCGGCAAGGAGGTCACGTTCGTCGCCATCTCGGTCAACGAGGTGATCGCCGCCGGGTCGGAGATGCGGGTGGGCACCGCGCTCGCCGCGTTCGGCGAGGGCGAGTCGACGTTCTGGTCGCCCGGCAACCCCGGCCTGAGCGGCATCGTCCGGGTCGGCTGACCCGGTTCAGCCGGCGGCAACCGGGACGCCCCGGCACCACCGAGCCGTGTCGAGGCCGGTGAGCCGGGTGACCGCGTCGGCGACGGTGCGGAGCTCCTCGGCGAGGTCGCGCCGCAGGTCGTCGGGCATGGGCGGGAGCGGCGTCAGGTTCCGGGCGAGGGCGCGGCGGTAGGTGCCCTGCACGAGCCGGTCGGGGACGAACGGGCGCAGGACGTCCTTGACCGGGTGGGGCTGGGTCAAGAAGGCGTGCAGCGCCCGGCTGCGGACCGCGCCCGAGGGGTTGACCACGGGCACCGGCCCGGCGGTGCGCGCGGCCACGCCCAAGAAGCGGTGGATGCGCGCCGTCAGCTCGTCGGGCGAGCGCCGCAGCTCGTCGAAGTCGGCGACCAGCACGCGGTCGGGGCCGAACGCGTCGAGCACGGCCGGGAGCTGCTCGTCGTAGCGGGACACCGCCCGGTACCGCCAGCACCACTCCCAGCCGGCGGCGGCCCGCTCGTCCTCGGCGGCGAGCGCAGCCCCGATCGGCAGGTCCTCGCGGCCGTCGCGCACGAGGTGCCCCCACGCCGACGAGATCCGAGCGACCGGGTCCCGCAGGATCAGCACGACGCGGCCGTCGGGGCCCAGCGCGTCGCGGAGGCGGGGCCACGCCTCGGGCCGGTAGAGGTAGTACACCGACGCCTCCCCGACCGCCTCGTGTCCGGCGCCCGCAGCGACCAGGCGCTCCCACTCGGCCGGGTCGCTGACCACCATCCGGGCGAACGTGTCGTCGCCGGGACCGCAGAACGCGGGCGACGCCGACCGGAACAGGTGGTGGTGCGCCTCCTTGCGGGGGATCACGTGGACGTCGGGGTGCTGCCCGAGGAGGTCGGCGAGCGTCGACGTCCCCGACTTGGCCGCGCCCCCGAGGACGAAGGCGCCCACGCGTCAGGCCTCGGCGACCGCAGGCGCGGGCCGCGCCGTCGGGCGGCGCACGCCCTGCGGCGACCGGAGCTCGCTGCGGATCGTGCGGAGCACTCGCCAGCCGTCGCGGTGCGCCCGCAGGTTGCTGGCGCCGTGGATCCGCTCGAGCTCGAACGACGGGACCTCGACGACCGACCAGCCCGCCTCGGCGATGCGGATGTTGATGAGCGTCTCGACCTCGAAGCCGTCGCAGTCGATGTCGACGCCGCGGGCGCACCACGCCCACATGGCGTTGTAGCCGTAGCAGAGGTCCGTGTACCGGGTGCCCCACAGCAGGTTGACCGTGCCGGTGAGCGCCCGGTTGCCGAGCTGGCGGATGGCGGTGATGTCGGTGCTGCCGCCCCCGGGCAGGAAGCGGGTGCCCTTGGCCACGTCGGCCCCGTCCACCAGCGCGGCGACGAAGCGGGGGATCTCCGCCGGGTCGGCCGAGCCGTCGGCGTCGAGCATGACCACCACGTCGCCGGTGACCGCGGCGAACCCGAGCGCGAGGGCGTTGCCCTTGCCGCGGCCCTCCTGCTCGACGACCACCACCGACGGCCAGAGCCGCCGGGCCGTCTCGATCGTCCCGTCGGTCGAGTGGCCGTCCACGAGGATCACCTCGTGGACGTCCCGGGGCATGTCCCGGAACACGTGGGGCAGGTTGCGGGCCTCGTTGCGGGTCGGGATCACGACCGACACCCGGGGGCAGTCGGGGATCGCGTCGGCGAGGGGGGCGGGTCGCGGCATCGCTGGCTCCGTCGAGGTCAGAAGGTGGCGGGGAGGAGGCCGCTCAGGCTCTCGAAGACGAGGAGGACCAGGGCGACGAGGATCGGCGTGGTGATGAGGTAGGCGACCGCCTTCGGCCACCGGCGGTAGACCAGGCGCGCCGCCCAGATGGCCAGGCCCAGCGCGGCGCCCCACCCGATGACCGGGGCGAGGCCGGCGCCCGAGGTGTCGAGGCCGGTCTCGGTGCGGTCGGGGGTGACGGGCGTGAAGCGCGGGGCGAGCGGCTTGGTCTGGAGCTCGGCGACCACCACCAGGCGGTCGTAGGCGAGGAAGGTCGGCGTCGAGGTGACCAGGGTCAGCGTGCTGCCGCCGCCGGAGGCGCGAACCGGGTCGGGCTGACCGGAGCGCACGCGCCGGACCGACCGGACGTCGTAGCGGAAGCGGCCGACCGCCGTCGTGACGTCGATCCGATCCCCTTCGTCGAGCAGCGGGAGCTGTTTGAACGGGGCGCCGTTCGACACGCGGGAGCCGGCGATGGCGGCGTTGCCCGGCTCACCCGGCATCGACGTGCCGCGCAGGTGGCCGGGCCCGGCGCGCAGCTCGGCCGGGCCGGTGCCCTGCACCACCACCTGCTCGACGCCGAGCTTCGGGATCTGGATGATCCCGATCGGGTCCCCCCGGGCCGGCGGCTCGGCAGCCGCGATCAGCTCCGGCTCGACGTCCTCGGGGTCGACGACCTCGCCCGCGGCCTCGTCCGGTGAGAGCAGGCCGTCAGTCGAGGCGTCGGCGTTGGCCTCGTCGGCGGGGTTGACGGCCTGGAGCGGCGCCTGCTCCTTGAACTCCTGGAGCAGCAGCCGCTGGCTGCGGGCGTGGACGAGCGCCGACCCGGTCAGCTGGTACGCGAAGAAGCCGACGATGACCAGGCCCACGATGCTGAGGACCCGGCCGACGGAACTGGCCCGCTGGCCCTCGCTGCCCGCCGCCCGCGGCGCCGGCGGAGGGGCCGGCGGGAGGCTCGAGGCGGAGACGACGGTGACCGGCTCGGGCGGCGAGCCCGGGGCGAGGGCGACGCGGATGAACCCGAGCCGCTCCTGGCGCACGGCCACCGCGACGCGGGCGCTGTCGAACGGGTCGTCGCGGGCGGTGAGGTCCACCATCGCCGCGGCCGTCCGCAGCTCGGTCGCGATGGCGTCGACCTCGCGGAGGATCGGGACGCTGGCGACGTCGGCATCGCTGGATCCGACGAGCTCGGCGAGGGCGTCGAGCCGGGCGTCGACGTCTCGGAGCTTGTCGGCGAGGACGTCGGCCGAGCCCGCGCCGGTGTCCGTCGCGGTCACGGCTTGAGCCTCAGGAACCACGCCAGCGCGACGGCCGGGAGGGTCCCGGCGCGCTTGACCCCGCCCAGGACCTGGAGGATCGGACCGGCGAGCAGCATCGAGGAACCGCCGAGCAGCATCGCCGCCGGCGGCACCGCCTCCGAGCCGGTGGCGAACGCCACGATGCGCCGGACGGGCGCCGTCGGCCCGCCGTCGTCGGTGGCCGCGGGATCGGGTGCGGCAGCCGCGCCGTCGGTGCCGGAGGGCGCGGCCGCCGCATCCTCGGCCACGGGGGTGGAGCCGGAGTCCCCGCCCGAGTAGCCGGGATCGTCGTAGACGCCGCCCCCGCCGCCGCCGCCACCACCGCCGCCGATGTCGGCGGGCGGGACGAACGCCTCGCCTTCGGGGAGCGTGGTGGTGGGCGCGTCCGGGGTGGTGCTCGACGTGGTCGTGGTCTCCGGCGTGCACGGCTGCGCCTTCGAGACCTTGCGCCAGTTGGCGAGCTGGCGCTGGGCGACCTCGGCGATCGGCTTCGGCATGGCCACGTTGCCCGCCGGCAGGTTCTTCTGGCCGGCGCCGAGGGCGTAGGTCATCACCTCGTCCATCTGGGTTCGGGTGTCGGCGTCGATGCCGCACGTGGGCATGGCGCCGTAGACGAGGAGCGGCATGGCGTACGCCTCGGCGTCCTTCGTCTTCCAGTCGGGCGTGAAGGTGCCGTCGGCGTTGGGCTTCATCGCCTCGGCCGCCGCGGTCACGGCCTCGTCGGTCGGTGCCACGTACTCGCCCTCGGCGTTGTCGAGCCACGCGATGTTGAGCGCCTCGACCGCCTCGGTCTCGGGCTTCGCGTCGGTCCGGGCGGTCGCGTTGTCCATGCACCCGATGCCCAGGCTCTGGAGGGCGGTGAGCATGCGGGACTTCATGGTCGAGTAGTCGTTGACCAGCGCCGGCGAGCTGCCGTCGGGCGTGCCGATGTCCTCGAACGGGATCTCGTGGTCCTGCATCGAGCCCTTGAGGAAGTCCGTCTCGGCCTTCGGGTCCTGGTGGAACCACTCGGTGAGGCGGTACGCCACCGCCGAGGAGCCGGAGCGGAACCACGGCTCGATGTTCAGGTAGGGCGGCCCCACCTCGAAGTCCGGGTTGTCGGCGTTGTCCGCGGTCAGCTCCGGCGACGCGATGGTCCCGTCGCGCGGGGAGCCGCCGGAGATGTCGGCCAGCGTCCGCCGGGAGATGCGCAGGTTCGGGAACCGCGTGCCGTTCGACGCGGGGTCGCCGGCGCTGGTGTCCCAGTAGGTGCAGGCCACCGCGCTGGTGATCATCGGCACCAGCACGATCCCGCGCTCCTGCTCGGTGAGCGCCAGCTGCTCCTCGGCGGTGAACGGCAGCGAGGTCAGGCCGATGACCGCGGCATCGGCGGGGATGACCGCCTCGCGGCCGCCGGCCGAGCCGAAGTCCGTGTAGTCCGCGACCACCTCGGCCGATGCGCAGATCGCCGGGCCCCAGCCCGTGACCGCCTCCTTGGCGCTGCTGCTGCCGATCAGGCTCAGGGTCGCCGTGATGCCGGCGCACGCCTCCTCGGTCTCGGCCGCCTGCGCCCGGTCCGCCACCGAGAGCGGGGGGACGGGCTCGTCGACGGCGCCGCTGGCACCGGGGCGGGCGAGGAACGAACCTGCGATGAGGCCCAGCGCGGCGACGACGCGCAGGTGGGCGTGACGGCGTCGACGGCGATCGGCGCGTGAGGGGAAGGACATCGGAACTCCGGCTTGGGCGCGCCCACATCGGCACGCTCGGCCGCATCATGACGGTCGCCGGGAGGCGTGGGAACGGTTCCGACGAGGTGTTCGGCGAAGGTCCGCCTCACGTTCACCTGCGGGCCAACGGGCGCTCGCATCGTCTTCGTACCTTCACGCTGCCATGACCGACGTCCTCACCCCCGCGCCCCCGGAGCCGGAGCTCGACGAGGCACCGATGCGGCCGACGGTCAAGCCGAGCGGCGGCGATCGCGTCTTCCTCGGCGTCACCAAGGCCGCCGGGTTCTCGACGTTCGTCATCATGGCGGCGATCGGCATCTTCCTGCTGAAGGGCGCCTGGCCGATCCTCCAGCGCGAGGGCCTCGGCTTCTTCACCCAGTTCGAGTGGAACCCCTCGGTCGACGGCGGCAGCTTCGGCGTGGCCGCCGTCATCTACTTCACGATCGCCATCGCCATCGTCGCCATGGCGATGGCCGTGCCGCTCGCCATCGCCACCGCGCTGTTCATCAACGAGTACGCCCCACGCCGGGTCCGCCCGGGCCTGGTGGCCATGATCGACCTCTTCGCCGCCATCCCGTCGATCATCTACGGCCTGTGGGGCAGCGCGGTCGCCGCACCCCACCTCGTCGGCATCTCCGACTGGCTCGACACGCACCTGTCGTTCATCCCGATCTTCCGGTCGACGTCGAACTCGTACGACGGCTCCACGTTCATCGCCGGCTGCATCGTCGCCCTGATGATCATGCCGATCGCCACCGCGGTGATCCGGGAGGTGTTCGCCCAGGCACCGGTCGTGGAGAAGGAAGGCGCCCTCGCGCTCGGCGGCACCCGCTGGGGGATGATCCGCACCGTCGTGCTGCCGTTCGGCAAGGGCGGCATCATCGGCGGCTCGATGCTCTCGCTCGGCCGGGCCCTCGGCGAGACCATCGCCGTCGCCCTGCTCATCATCCCGATCTTCGCCCCGCACCTGTCGGTCACCGAGCGGGGCAGCAACTCGGTCGGCGCCCTCATCGCCATCAAGTTCTCCGAGGCCGGCCCGCGGGAGCTCTCCGCGCTGATCGCCGCCGGCATCACCCTGTTCGCCATCACCCTGGTGGTGAACTTCGTCGCCTCGTTCATCGTCGCCCGCTCCCGATCCGGCGCGGCGACGGAGGGCTGAGCCGTGACCGACGTCAGCCCGCACGACATCGAGCAGTTCTCGCCCGACGACGACGTCCCCCGAGCGCCGAGGACGATGCTCCCCGACGACTGGGGGATGCTGGCCGGCAGCGCCCTCGCCGCCGTCGGCCTCATGTGGACGCTGTTCCTCCGGCTCCTCCCCGTGCACAGCAGCGTCGGGACCTGGTTCCTGACCTGGCTCGTCTTCCTCGCCATCTACGGGTACGTCGTCCGCCAGGTCCACGGCCGCCTCGCCGCCAAGGACCGCATCGTCGCCGCCGCCCTGTCGTCGGTGGCGCTCATCCTGTTCGGCCTGCTGCTCCTCATCGTCGGCTACGTCGTCGTGAAGGGCATCGGCGGCATCACGTCCGCCTTCTTCACCCAGACGCTCGAGAAGGTCGGCCCGCTCGACCCCGAGACCAAGGGCGGCGCCCTCCACGCCATCTTGGGCACGCTGATGCAGCTCACGATGACGGTGATCATCTCCGTGCCGCTCGGCATCACCACCGCTGTGTTCCTCAACGAGGTCGGCGGCCGCTGGGCCCGCCCGGTCCGCACGCTCGTCGACGCCATGAGCGGCGTGCCGTCGATCGTGGCCGGCCTGTTCATCTACTCGGCCCTGATCCTGTCGCTGGGCTGGGGCTTCTCCGGGTTCGCCGCGTCGCTGGCCCTCGCCGTGCTGATGCTGCCCACCGTCACCCGGACCACCGAGGTCGTCCTCCGCCTGGTGCCGGGCGGTCTGCGCGAGGCGGCGCTGGCCCTCGGCGCGCCGCGCTGGCGGGTCGTGCTCCAGGTGGTGCTCCCCACCGCGCGTAGCGGCGTGTCCACCGCCGTGATCCTCGGCATGGCCCGCGCCGTCGGCGAGACCGCCCCGCTCATCCTCACCGCGCTCGGCACCTCGATCGTCAACAACAACATCTTCAAGGGCGCCCAGGCCAGCCTCCCGCTCTACATCTGGGGCCTCATCCGCAGCTCCGACGGCGGCCAGCAGCAGCGGGCCTGGGCCGGCGCACTCGCCCTCATCACCCTCGTGCTGGTCCTCTTCACGCTGGCCCGGTTGCTCGGACGCCCCCGCCGCCGCGACGGCGTGGAGGAGCACGGGACCGTCACCTCGCTGGCCGGCCTCGACGCCGCGTTCGACCGCTTCCACCTGAGCGGCGAGCGAGCGAGCTCGATGACCTACGACACCGCCGACCACCACCACGACCGCACCCGGCACGACGCCGCCCCCGACCCCGATCCCGAGGACCGACCGTGAGCTCACCCACCCTGGACCCGTCGGCCGTCATCGTCGACCACGAGGCGCCGGAGCTGCACCTGCGCCCCGGCAGCCTGCGGGCCGAGCGCGTCTCCGCCTGGTTCGGCAGCCACAAGGTGCTCCACCAGGTCGACCTCGACATGCCCGCCGGCCAGGTCACCGCCCTCATCGGCCCGTCGGGCTGCGGCAAG
>DATMGQ010000016.1:0-8159 GCA_035555395.1 Acidimicrobiales bacterium | reverse complement strand
AGCTGCTCTCGATCGATCCGCACTCCCCCGCCGAGTTCCGGGCCAACATCGTCCGCAACCTCGACGAGTTCCACGAGGAGTTCGGCACCACGGCCGACGACGGCCTCTGGCTCGACCCCGAGGACCGCGTCCGCATCTGGTGACCCCGGCGGACGGGAAGTGTCCGCCGGGGTGTGGGACGAATGGTGAACACAGCTGTTCACCAAGGCTAGGGTCGGCGGACGCAACGACGGGAGCCGACCCATGTCCGAAGCCCCATCCCTCGCGGGACGCCGGGTCCTCATCACCGGCGCCGCCCGCGGCATCGGCGCGGCCCTGGCCCGCCGCCTCCACGAACGGGGTGCCCGCGTGGCCCTGGCCGGGCTGGAGCCCGAGCTGCTCGCCGAGGTCGCGGCCTCCTGCGGCGGCGCGCCGTGGGCCGCGTGCGACGTCACCGACGAGGCCCAGGTCGAGGCGGCCGTCGCCACCGCGGTCGAGGCCCTGGGCGGGCTCGACGTCGTGGTGGCCAACGCCGGCGTGGCGGCCCAGCTGCCGATCGTGGGCGGCGACGCGCAGGTCATGCGCCGCACGCTCGACGTCAACGTCATGGGCGCCTACCTCACCGTCCGGGCCGCCGGCGACCACGTCAGCCACCCCGGCGGGTACGTGGTGCTGGTGTCGTCGCTGGCCGCCGCGGTGAACCCGCCGCTGCTCGGGGCGTACAGCGCGTCGAAGGCGGCGGTCGAGGTGCTCGGCAACACCCTGCGCGCCGAGCTCCGGCCCACCGGCGCCAAGGTCGGCGTCGCCTACTTCGCCGAGCTCGACACCGACATGACCAGCCGGGGCTTCGACACCGAGGCCGCCGTGCAGCTCACCGGCGGTGGCACCCCCACCAAGGTCAGCCCGCTCTCGGTCGGCATCGACGCCCTCGAGCGCGGCATCGCCCGCCGGTCGCGCCGCATCGTCGCGCCGTGGTGGGTCGGCCCGATCCTCCCGGTGCGGATGACCGCCCAGCGCGTCGTCGACCGGTACCTCGCCCGCAACGTGGCACGCGCCGTGGCCACCGCCCGCAGCGAGCAGGTCGGCCTCACCACCGCCCAACCCGAGCCCGACCCGGCCGCGGACGGCGGCGAGCGGTGACCGCGCCACGGATCGCGCCCGGCAGACGCAGCGACGTCGGCATCCCCAACTGGGTGGTGTGCCGGGTGCTCGGCAAGGTCGGCGGCACCCCGCCGCCGAACCTGTTCACCACCCTCGGCCGCCACCGCCGCCTGTTCCGCGGGTGGCTCCGGTTCGCCGGACGGCTCATGCCCGGCGGCCGGCTCCCCCGCCGGGAGACGGAGCTGGTCATCCTCCGGGTCGCCCACCTGCGGTCGTGCACCTACGAGTGGGAGCACCACGTCCGCCTCGGCCGCCGTGCCGGCGTGACCGCCGACGAGATCGAGCGGATCCAAGGCGACCTCGACCCCGATCGGTGGACCAGCCGCGAGGCCGCCATCCTCACCGTCGTCGACGAGCTCCACGCCCACGGCGACCTCAGCGACCCCACCTGGGACCGGCTCCAAGCCCACCTCGACGACCGGCTCGCGATCGAGCTGGTCCTGCTGGTCGGCCACTACGAGATGCTGGCGACGGCCATCACCACGCTGCGCATCGCCCCCGACCCGCACCGCTGACGGCCCGCGTCACCCTGCGTCGGCCGTCCGGGCCGCTCGGGCCTCGACCAGCTCCTCCACCGCCGTGGGGAGGGTCTCCTCGAAGTCGATGAGCTTGGCCCACGTCGGCGTGACCACGATGCGCACCATCCCTGGGTACAGCGAGCGCACCTCGGCCTCCCAGCCCTGGCGCTGCTCGTCGGACATCTCGTAGGTGCCGTTCATCTCGAGGAACTCGTCGGGGATGCCGTCGACCTCGTCGAGCTCGACGTCGCCGCGGATCAGCAGGATCTTCGGCGGGTGCACCTCGGTGTCGATGGTGAGCGCGACCTGCGGGTCCTGGCGCAGCGCCGCCAGCTTGGGCGCGTTCGGCGGGGTGCAGATCACCGCCTCCCGGCCGTTCCAGGTGAAGGCGATCGGCACGACCCGCGGCGTCCCGTCCGGCGCCGTGTACGCCATCCGGGTCAGATCCCGGGCCAGCAGCTCCTGGCTGTAGGGCTTGGCCAGGACCTCGACGACCTCGTTCGCATCCATGGTGGGCTCCTCTCGGTGGCGGCGGGACCTCGTGCCCCGCCCGCACCCCCAGGACGGAGCCGCCCCGGCGTTCTCGACATCCGGCCCCGAGAAGACCTCCTGCAGCCGAGGTCCGCCTGGACCGGGTGCGCCGGAGCGCCCAGAGGTCGGACAGCGAAGGCCCGTGAAGCGCCAGGAAAGCATCAGGGGTACGGCCGGGTCGAGCCCCTGACCGCCCGGCCGTGCTCAGCGGGCCACGAGGATGTCGGCGGCGAGGGCCATGAGCTGGTCGTGGAGCTGGGGGAGGCGGTCGAGCTCGTCGGCGGCGACGATCGCGGTGACCATCGAGGAGACGGCGGCGACCAGGACCTCGGCCGCGAAGCGCTGGTCGGGCCGGGTGCCGAGGGGGCCGTCGAGGCCCTCGTGGGTGGTGGCGACCACGTCGACGAACACGTCGAGCGAGCGGCGCCGCTGCTCGATGCAGATCGGGCCGGCGGCGTAGACCTCGACGAGGAAGACCCGGGCCAGCGACGGGGCGGCGGCGAGGGCTTCGAGGTAGGTGGAGAGGACGTTGTCGAGCTTCTCGAGCGGCGGTGCGTCGGAGCGGCGCAGGTCGTCGAGGCCGGCGGTCATCAGGTCGGTGACCAGCGCGGCGTGGGCCTCGAACGCGGCCCGGAAGCAGTCGTCCTTGCTCTTGAACTGCTCGTAGAACGTGGCCCGGGAGACGCCGGAGCGCTTGATGACGTCGGCGACGACGGTGTTGGCGTAGCCCTTCTCCGCCACCGCCTCGGTGATGGCGTCGAGCATGCGGGTGCGCTGCGACCGGGCGACGTCGTCGCGGCTCAGCCCGTGGGGGCCGCGCGGCAGGGGGCGGGAGGGGTCGCCGGGCACCCGGAGAACGTAGCGCCGGTCCGCGGTCGAACGGTGGCGCTGCGAAAAGTCATAGACAAATATGTTTCTCTCTTGTACCGTCCGAGGTGCGCCGGCTCGGGGGACGGGCCGGCTCGGCGAGGAGGCACGCCAATGCACGAGCACCCGACCTCCGTCCACGGACCCGGCCGCCGGCGGCCGCGGCGACGACGCCTGGCGTCCCTCGCCGCGCTCGCGCTGGCCGCCGCGGCGGCACCGCTGCTGGCCCCGCAGGCGGCGCAGGCCGATGCGCCGAACCTCGTCTCGCGCGACGGGATCACGGTGACGGCGACCCGGTGGATCTCGGCCCGCACGCTCGAGGCCGACATCTCGACACCGCTCATCGCACCGAACGCGGTGAACGGCCCGCACCGCATCCGGATCACCCTGCCCACCGGGTACGCCGAGAACCCGACGGCCCGCTACCCGGTGCTGTACCTGCTCCACGGCGGCGCCGGCGGCAACGCGGCCCAGTGGACCAGCGGCGGGGGCGACGCCGAGGCGATCACCGCGGGCAAGCCGGTGATCACGGTGATGCCCGACGGCGGCAAGGTCGGCTGGTACACCAACTGGGTCGACCAGTCGAGAGGCGCCCAGCGGTGGGCCGACTTCTACCTGACCCAGGTGATCCCCTGGGTCGACGGCAACCTGCGGACCGTGGCGGCGAAGGACGGCCGGGCCATCGCCGGCCTGTCGATGGGCGGGTACGGCGCCGTCCGCCTGGCCCAGGACCGGCCCGACCTGTTCGCCTCGGTGGCCAGCTTCTCGGGCGCCGTCGACCTCGGCGACATGGGCACGCGCACCGTCGTCACCGAGCAGGCGATCCAGAACGGCTTCCCGGGGAACGGCCCGTTCGGGTCGCCGTTCTGGCCGGCCGACGGCACCTGGAAGGCCCAGGATCCGATGAAGCGGCCGACGCGCCTGGCCGGGCTCCAGGTCCTGCTCTACGCCGGGGCCGGCATCCACGACGCCGACGTGATCGAGCGCACCATGGGCCAGTCGGCGGACCGGTTCTCGAAGGTCCTCACCGCCAACGGCATCCCCCACCTCTGGCAGATGTACGGCCGCCCGGGCGCCTCGGTGCCCTACGGCTGCGACGGCGGCCACAACTTCAGCTGCTGGAACTACGCGCTCCAGGACGCGCTGCCCCGGATCCTCACGGTCCTGCGCACGCCGGGGAGCACGCCGACCACCCCACCCCCGGCCGGGACGCAGCTGCTGGCCAACCCCGGCTTCGAGTCCGCCGGGCTGGCGCCCTGGAGCTGCAGCGGGACGTGCGGCCAGGACCGTGGCGCGGGACTGGCCCGGACCGGCACCGGCAACGGCTGGGCCCGGGGCACATCGGGCTGGCACGACCTGCACCAGACGATCCCGGTCCAGGCCGGGCGGACCTACCGGATCACCGGGTGGGTGCGGACGTCGGCCAACGCCCGTGACGGCTACTTCGGGCTGCGCACCGCCTCGGGCCAGGTGGTCGGCGAGCAGCGGTTCGGCCCGGCCACGGGCTACACCCACCTGTCCGTCACGGTGTCCTCCGGCGCCAGCACCTCGCTCGTCGCCTACGCCGGAACCTGGGCCAGCGGCGACACCTGGATCCAGGTCGACGACGTGTCCGTCGTGCCCACCACCTGACCTGGCCGCGCACCTCCAGGCAGGTGGCTAGGTTCCCACCCATGCGCGTTCTGATCTTGGGGGCAGGGTTCGGGGGGTTGGAGCTGAGCACGCGGCTCTCCGAGGAGCTGGGGGCCGACGCCGACGTCGTGCTGATCGACAAGGCCGACGGGTTCGTGTTCGGCTTCTCGAAGCTCGACGTGATGTTCGGCCGCACCACCGCCGACGCGGTGCGCCACTCGTACGCCGACGTGGTGAAGCCGGGCGTCACGTTCGTCCAGGCCGAGATCACCGAGATCGACCCTGCTGCGAAGCGGGTCCAGACGTCGGCCGGCTCGTTCGAGGGCGACGTCCTCGTGGTGGCTCTCGGCGCCGACCTCCACCCCGACCAGACCCCCGGGCTGGTCGAGGGCGGGCACGAGTTCTACACGGTGGCCGGCGCCTTCGCGGCGGCCGACGTGCTCGCGGCGTTCGAGGGCGGACGGGTCGTCGTGGGCGTGTGCTCGACCCCGTTCAAGTGCCCGCCCGCGCCGAGCGAGACCGCGCTGCTCGTCCACGACTTCCTCACCGATCGGGGCCTGCGCGACACGTCGAGCGTCGACCTGGTGATGCCGTTGCCCGTGCCGATCCCGCCGTCACCCGCGGCGTCCGAGGCCCTGCTCACCGCCTTCGAGGAGCGCGGCATCGGCTGGCACGCCGGCACCCTCATCCGCGGCCTCGACCCGGAGCGCAAGGTCGCGATGATGGCCGACGGCTCCGAGATGGCCTACGACCTGTTCCTCGGCATCCCGGTCCACCGGGCGCCGGCGGTGGTCGAGGCGTCGGGCCTCACCGAGGACGGTTGGATCCCGGTCGACTCGCTCACGCTCGAGACCGCGTTCCCCGACGTCTACGCCGTGGGCGACGTCACCAGCGTCGGCACCCCCAAGGCCGGCGTGTTCGCCGAAGGCCAGGCATCGGTCGTGGCCGATGCGATCATCGCCCGGGCCAAGGGCGGCGACGCCTCGCACTACGACGGCGTCGGCATCTGCTACCTCGAGTTCGGCCACGACGAGGTGGCCAAGGTCCAGGTCACCTTCGTCCAGGGCCAGGCGCCCCACGGGTCGATGGTGCCGGCGTCGCAGGCCAACGCCGCAGACAAGGTCGAGTTCGGGCGCTCCCGCATCGCCCGGTGGTTCGGGCGCGACTGGTCCACCTGACGCCCCATGTCGTCAGGACCAGCCGGCCCGAGCCGAACGGGGCCGGATCAGCCGGCGGGCGCGGCCTGCGCCGCGGGCTCGTCGTCGAGCCAGCGGTCCAGCGCGGCGACGAGGTCCGGCGTGCGCAGGGGCTTCGTCAGGTAGTCGTTCATCCCGGCGTTGAGGGCGATCTCCCGGTCGCCGGCCATCGCCCGGGCGCTGAGCCCGATGATCGGGATGGGACGGAGGTGGCGCAGCCGCTCCGAGTCCCGGATCATCTTCGTGGCCTGGTAGCCGTCGACGCCCGGCATCATCACGTCCATGAGGATCGCCCCGTACTGGGTGTCCGCACAGGCCGCGACGGCGCCGGAGCCGTCCTCGACGATGTCGACCTCGTAGCCCAGCTTCTTGAGGACGCCGGCGGCGACCACCTGGTTGATCTTGTTGTCCTCGGCGAGGAGTATCCGCTGCATGGGGTGCTTCCCTTTCAGGGCTGGCTGCTGGTGGCGACCGGCTCGGGGACCGGCCAGATGACCGGCTCGGTGGCCGGACGGGCGGGGGCCGGCTCGGGAGCCGGACGGGCGTGGGCCGCTTCGGCGGCCGGGCGGGTGATGAGCGCGTCGACGATGCGGCGCAGCAGGTAGGAGGTGCGGACCGGGCGGACCAGCACCGATTCGATCCCGGCGTCGTGCGCTTCCTGGCGGGAGAGGTCCGAGGCCGCGCTGAGGAGCAGGATCACGGTGGACGACGTCCGGCGCTGGTACCGGAGGTGGCGGGCCAGCTCCATGCCGTCCATGCCGTCGAGCTTGTGCTCGACGATGGCGAGGGCGTAGCGCTCGTCGGGCGCATCGGCGGTCCACGCGTACTCGTGGAGCGCCTCCTCCGCCGACGTGGCCTGGTCGACGATGAAGCCCCAGCTGTGGAGGGTGTGGGCGAGGACGCTGCGGTTCACGGCGTTGCCGTCGACCACGAGGGCCCGCAGGCCGACCAGCGCGGCGAGGCCCCGCTCGGTGCTCTGGGTGCCGATCCCCATGGGCAGCGTGACCCGGAACACGGTGCCGAGGCCGACCTCGCTCGCCAGCTCGATGGTGCCGCCCTGGAGGTCCACGAGGCCGCGCACGATGCCGAGGCCGAGGCCGGTGCCGCCGTAGTTGCGGGTGGTCGTCTCGTCCAGCTGCGAGAACGGCTCGAACAGGCGGGCCTGCTCCCCCTCGGGGATGCCGATGCCCGTGTCGATCACCAGGAACGACACGTGATCGGGGTGACCCTCGGCTGGCATCGCCCGCAGCGTCACCGAGCCCTCGGGCGTGAACTTCACCGCGTTGTTCACCAGGTTCAGGAGGATCTGGCGCAGGCGCACCGGGTCGCCTCGGCGGTTCGTGATCATCCCCGGCTCGCAGTAGGCGTAGAGCTCGATGTTCTTGCGGCGGGCGCTGTCGCCCACGAGCATCGCCACCTCGTCGAGCAGGTCGGTGAGGTCGAGGTCGATCTCCTCGAGGTCCATCCGCTCGGCCTCGATCTTGGAGAAGTCGAGCAGGCTGTCGATGAGCCCGAGCAGGCCCTCGGCCGAGGTGGCGACGCCGACCGCGAGCTCGTGCTGGTCCTCGTCGAGCTCGGTGTCGAGGAGCAGGCCGGTGAGGCCGATCACGGCGTTCATCGGCGTGCGGATCTCGTGGGACACGTTGGCGAGGAAGTGGGACTTCAGCGTCGAGGCGTGGATCGCCTCGTCTCGGGCCAGGCCGAGCTCGGCGGTGAGGATCTGGTTCTCGGCGATGACCGTCACGTGCAGCAGCACGGCCAGGGTCAGCACGCCGATGGTGATCCACCCGAGCTCGACGGCCACGGGCTGGCCGGTGACCTGGCGGAGGGTCGTGCCGACCACGATCAGGATCGAGAGGCCGGGAGCGGCCAGGAGCAGCAGCCGGCTCCGGTCGACCTCGGCGTGGGTCCGGTCGTCGCCGGCCTGCCAGGTGCGGACGCCGGCCGTGGCGATGGCGACGAACGCCAGGGCGATCGCCATGCCCACCACGCCCGGGCTGGCGGCCGAGGCCGGGCCCACCTCGCTGGTGGCGGTGGAGAGGGCGGCCAGCGCGCCGATGCCGGGCAGCAGCAGCACGCTGCCCCGGGCCAGGTGCGGGAGCTTGCACACCGCGAACACGACGACGCCCAGCAGCAGGATGTCGCTGATCGGGTAGGCCATGAGCGCCACCTGGTCGATCAGCGGCCGGCCCGCGGAGGCGTCGAACGCCGCGGGCAGGATCGTGACCCAGCCGGCGAAGAGCACCGACGCCGAGATCATCAGCCACTCGGCCAC